>DATFVX010000319.1:0-11853 GCA_035259985.1 Acidimicrobiales bacterium
GCAAATTCCCACCGGCTGCGGTCGAAAACCCAGCCGGGCCGGGCTCTCAGGTCGGGCCGGGCGCCATCTCGTCGCGGTGCTTGGCCAGCGCCGCCGCCAGCTCCAGGTCGTCGATCGCGAGCATCTGCACCGCCAGTAGCGCCGCGTTCATGGCCCCGTCGATGGCGACGGTGGCCACGGGGATCCCCTTCGGCATCTGCACGGTGGCGTAGAGGGCGTCCACGCCGTTGAGCGCACCACCGGACAGCGGCACGCCGATGACGGGCAGCGTCGTGTGGCCGGCGACGGCGCCCGCCAGGTGGGCGGCCATCCCGGCACCGCAGATGATCGCTGCGTAGCCCCCGTCGCGCGCGGACGAGGCGAAGTCCGCCACGGCCGCCGGAGTGCGATGGGCCGACATCACGCGGACGTCGGCCTCGACGCCGTAGCGCGTCAGGATGTCGGCCGCAGGGGCCATCTTGTCGCGGTCGCTGGCCGATCCCATGAGGATTGCGACCCTCTTGTGGGTCATGCGGTCCATGCCTCCTCGCTCGCCTTCGTGATGCCCACTCTTGGCGCCTACGGCGCCGGGCCGTTCGGGCCCCGGCCGGGCTTCCCGCCCGGCCTCAGGGCTATGTCACTCCGGTGGTGCATGCCGGGCCACGACACGCAACCGACACCGGCGTAGGCGTGGCGGCGGGCGGCGGCGATCGTGGCGCCGGTGCCCGTGATCGCGAGGACCCGCCCGCCCGCCGTCACCAGCCGGCCGTCGCCGTCGCGCGCGACGCCGGCGGCGAAGACGGTGGCGCCTTGAGCGGTCGCGACGTCGAGCCCATCGATCACGTCGCCGCGGCGGGGCTCGCCGGGGGAGCCCGCCGACGCCAGCACGACCGCCACGCAGGCGTCGTCGCCGAACGCCGCGCCCGGTGCCCGGCGAAGGTCGCCGGCGGCCGCGGCCGCCAGCAGCTCTGCCAGGTCCGTGGTGAGGCGGGGCAACACCACCTGGGCCTCGGGATCGCCGAAGCGGACGTTGTACTCGAGCAGCCGGGGGCCGTCGGGCGTGAGCATGAGCCCGGCATAGAGCACGCCCCGGTAGTCGATCCCGCGCCTGCGGAGCTCGGCCAGCGTGGGTTCCACGAATCCGTCCATCACCGTGCCGACGACGTCGGCACCGGCGAAGGGCACCGGCGAGTAGGCGCCCATGCCCCCGGTGTTCGGGCCCGTGTCATCGTCGCCCACCCGCTTGAAGTCCTGCGCCGGCGCCAGCGGCACGGCCCGGCTGCCGTCACAGATCGCCAGGACCGACAGCTCGGGCCCGGTCAGGCCCTCCTCGATCACGACGGTGCGGCCCGCGTCGCCGAATGACTCCCCGGCGAGCTTCGCCCGGACGTCGTCCTCGGCCTCGTCGAGCCGCCCGGTCACGAGGACGCCCTTGCCCGCCGCCAGGCCGTCGGTCTTCACCACCCAGGGGCCGGGCAGCGTGCGCAGGAAGTCCAGCGCCGACCGTTCGTCGGCGAAGCTGCCGTAGCGGGCGGTGGGCACGGCGGCGGCGGCCAGCAAGTCCTTCATCCATGCCTTCGATCCCTCGAGCCGGGCCCCGTCGGCACCGGGGCCGAAGACCGCCCGCCCGGCGGCTCGCAGCCGGTCGGCGAGCCCGTCCACCAACGGGGCCTCGGGCCCGACGATGAAGAGGTCGGCCTCGACCTCCTCCGGTGGCGCCGGCACCGAGCCGGGGATGGCGGCGTTGCCGGGCGTCACGACCACCTCCGCCGTCCGCCCCAGCACGTGGGCCAGGGCATGCTCCCGACCCCCGGACCCGACGACGCAGACGCGCACGATCACTCAGCCTCTACGCCCGTAGCTGGACGTACTGATCGCGCCCGGGGCCGACGCCGAGCAGCCGGATGGGCACGCCCACCTGTTCCTCCAGGAAGGCCACGTAGTCGCGGGCGGCCGCCGGCAGGTGCCCGGGCTCCGTCGAGGCGGTGACGTCGGTGGACCAGCCGGGCAGCTCCTCGTACACCGGTGCCGCCCGGTGCAGCAACGACTGGTCGTCGGGTAGGCGGTCCAGGCGCCGGCCGTCGGCCGCGTAGGCAACGCAGACCCTCACGGTGTCGAACGCATCGAGCACGTCGAGCTTGGTGATGGCGACCTCCGACAGCGAGTTGAGCCGCACCGCGTGCCGGAGCATCACGGCATCGAACCAGCCCGCGCGGCGCCGGCGGCCGGTGTTGGTGCCGTACTCGTGGCCACGATCCACGAGGGCGTCGCCCACCTCGTCGAACAGCTCGGTCGGGAACGGCCCGGAGCCGACCCGAGTGACGTAGGCCTTGGCGACCCCCACCACGCGGTCGATGTACCGGGGGCCGACCCCGGCGCCGGTGCACGCCCCGCCGGCCACCGGGTTGGACGAGGTGACGTACGGATACGTGCCGTGGTCGAGGTCGAGGAACGTGGCCTGGGCGCCCTCGAAGAGGACGTGGCGCCCGGCCTCCAGCGCCTCGTGCACCAGGTTGACGGTGTCGGCCACGTAGGGCGCCAGGCGGGGTGCGAGCTCGTCGAGGTAGACGTCGGCGATCTCATCCGCCGACGGGGGAAGCTGGTTGTAGACCTTGGCCAGGACCTGGCCCTTCTCCTTGAGCACCAGCTCCAGCTTCTGGCGGAAGATCTTGTGGTCGTAGAGGTCCGACACCCGCAGGCCCACGCGGGCGGCCTTGTCGGCGTACGCAGGCCCGATCCCGCGCTTGGTGGTGCCGAGCTTGTTCCTGCCGAGATGGCGCTCGGTCACGCGGTCGAGCAGCTGGTGGTACGGCAGGATCAGGTGGGCGCTCGACGACAGCTTGAGGCGGCCGCAGTCGACGCCCCGCCCGGTGAGCATGTCGATCTCGTCGAGCAGCACCCTGGGGTCGACGACGACACCGTTCCCGATGACCGGGGTGATGTGGGCGTAGAGGATCCCCGACGGGATCAGCTGGAGCGCGAACGTCTCGCCGTCGACCACGAGGGTGTGCCCCGCGTTGTGCCCGCCCTGATAGCGGACGACGAGGTCCATCTCCTTGGCGAAGAGGTCGGTGAACTTGCCCTTGCCCTCGTCGCCCCATTGGGTTCCGACCACGATGGTCGCCGGCACTCGCGCTCCCTGCCTGCCTTCGTGTCTGGGGGCCGGGCAACGATAGCGAGCGAGCGTGGATCCCACGATCCGGCATCGCGTCGGGCGCGGGGGCGAAAACGAACGGTGGCCGGGGATGCGCTCCCCGGCCACCCTTCACTTCCGTTCGATCGGCCGTCAGGCGATCATCCGGCGCTCGCTGAGCTTGGCGCTCCCGAGCAGCGCCCCTCCGCCGAGCAGCATGATGATGCCGGCGGCGATGAGCAGGCCCTGGCTTCCGCCACCCGTCTTGGGCAGCTCGCCGGGCGGCGTGCCCATCATCGAGGTCGACGTGCTCGACGGCGCGACGGCCGTGGTGCTGGATCCCTCGGTGCTCGACGTGGTCGAACCCTCGGTCGTCGACGTGGTCTCTTCCTCAGTGGTCGAGGTCGTCTCTTCCTCGGTGGTCGACGTGGTCTCTTCCTCGGTCGTCGAGGTCGTGCCGTGCTCCGTGGTCGACGTGGTCTCTTCCTCGGTCGTCGAGGTCGTCGGCTTCTCGGTGGTCGACGTCGTCGTCTCGTGCTCCGTGGTCGAGGTCGTCGCTTCCTCGGTGGTCGACGTCGTCGGCCCCTCGGTGGTCGACGTCGTCTCTTCCTCGGTCGTGGAAGTGGTCGCTTCCTCGGTCGTCGACGTGGTCTCTTCCTCGGTCGTCGAGGTCGTCTCTTCCTCGGTCGTCGACGTCGTCGGCCCCTCGGTCGTCGACGTGGTCGACGAGGTCGTCGTCGGCGGCGTCTCGCAGCCGGAGACCCAGAACACCTTGTGCTTCTTGTCGTTGTTGCCGTTGTCGATCGTCAGCTTCACGTGGAAGCCCTGCTCCGGGTGCGGCGTGAACTGTGCCAGCGCAGTGGAGAGGTCGTAGGTCCTCGAGGCGTCGAGTCCCGCTTCGGACCCGCCGCCGGCGTTGCTGTCCTCGCCGATGAACACGCTGTCCGTGAGCAGCTCCTCGCCATTGCCGGTGGGCGGCCACGCCTGGAAGGTCACCTGCGAGAACAGGTCCGGATCCTCGTCGAAGCCGTACCAGTCGACCTGGAAGATGCAGCCGACATGAGGCTCGTTGTCGGGGTGGCTGTCGAACTCGACGCCGTCGATCTTGACGGTGCCGTTGTTCCCCGGCGGGTCCGCGCTCGCCTGCCCGGGGATGGTCGCCACCAGGCAGGCCGCCCCCGCAAACATGCTCGCGATGCCCGCGATTGCCCGTCTACGACGGTTGATCAGTTGACCCAAGGTCTCTGCTCCCATACTCGGCGGCCTCGCTGCCCCGAAGTTCCGCACCACCTAGACCACGTGACGGGCACGGGATGCACCGCATGCGGTGCCGGCCCCAACTCTCCCCAGGCCCCCAACCCGTCCGGAATGTTTACACCACCACGAGCCCAGGACAAGTACCTCGGCGGAGCGTGGCGGCTGGGCGTGTTGGATACCCCCCAGCCGCCCGCGCCAAACCGGCGCAACGGAGCGCGCGTGTGCCCGGGCGTGGCTCACGGGAACGTAATCGCCCGACCGTGGCGGCCGGGTACGGGTGGCGTCAGCGCAGGACCAGCGCCCCGTCGACGGCGTCGACCGTGACCGTGTCGCCCTCCCCGATCTTGCCGTCGAGGAGCAGCATCGCCAGCTTGTCGGCCAGCTCCCGCTGGATCACCCGCTTCAGCGGGCGGGCGCCGAACGACGGGTCGTAGCCCTCGTGCGCCAGCGCCGCGATCGCGGCGTCGGTGACCTCGAGGTCGATGCGCCGGCCCGCCAGCCGGTCCCGCAGGCCCCGCAGCTGGATCTCCACGATGTGCCTCAGGTCGTCCTCGGACAGCTCGCGGAAGCGCACGATCTCGTCGATGCGGTTCACGAACTCGGGCTTGAAGAAGTCGCGCGGGTCGCCGGGCAGGTTGGAGGTCATGATCAGCACGGTGTTGGTGAAGTCGACCGTGCGACCCTGGCCGTCAGTCAGGCGGCCGTCGTCGAGCAGCTGCAGCAGCACATTGAAGACGTCGGGGTGGGCCTTCTCGATCTCGTCGAGCAGCACCACCGCGTACGGTCGCCGGCGCACCGCCTCGGTGAGCTGGCCACCCTCGTCGTAGCCGACGTAGCCAGGCGGCGCACCGATGAGGCGGGCGACCGAGTGTCGCTCCTGGTATTCGCTCATGTCGATCCGGACGATCGCCCGCTCGTCGTCGAACAGGAAGTCGGCCAGCGAGCGAGCCAGCTCGGTCTTGCCCACACCGGTGGGCCCGAGGAACAGGAACGACCCGATCGGCCGGTGTGGGTCGGAAAGGCCGGCCCGGCTGCGGCGGATGGCGTTGGCCACGGCGGTGACCGCCTCGTCCTGGCCGACGACGCGCTCGTGCAGCACCTGCTCCATGCGGACGAGCTTGGCCATCTCGCCCTCCATGAGCCGGCTGACCGGCACGCCGGTCCAGCGGGACACGACCTCGGCGACGTCCTCCTCGTCGACCTCCTCCTTGAGCATCCGCTGCCCGCCCGACTGCAGCTCCTCGAGCTGGTGCGTGGCGTCCTCGACCTGACGCTCGAGCTCGGGGATCTGCCCGTAGCGGATCTCGGCTGCCCGCTCCAGGTCGGTCTCCCGCTCGACCTCGGAGCGGCGGGCCTCGAGCTGCTCCTTGAGCTCGCGGATGCGGCCGATCGCCTCCTTCTCGTTGTTCCAGTGGGCGAGCATCGAGTCGCGCTGCTCGCGCAGGTTGGCCAGCTCCTCGTCGAGGCCGGCGAGTCGCTCGGCCGAGACCGCGTCGGTCTCCTTGGCCAGGGCCACGCGCTCGATCTCGAGCTGGCGGATGCGGCGCTCGACGACGTCGATCTCGGTGGGCAGCGAGTCGATCTCGATGCGCAGGCGCGACGCCGCCTCGTCGATGAGGTCGATGGCCTTGTCGGGGAGGAACCGGCCGGTGACGTACCGGTCGGACAGGACCGCGGCGGCCACGAGCGCCGCGTCCTGGATGCGGACGCCGTGGTGGACCTCGTAGCGCTCCTTCAACCCCCGCAGGATGGCGATGGTGTCGTCGACCGACGGCGGCCCGACGTAGACCTGCTGGAACCGCCGCTCGAGCGCCGCGTCCTTCTCGATGTGCTTGCGGTACTCGTCGAGCGTGGTCGCTCCGATCATCCGCAGCTGCCCCCGAGCCAGCAACGGCTTGAGCATGTTGCCGGCGTCCATCGCGCCCTCGGCGGCGCCGGCGCCCACGACCGTGTGCAGCTCGTCGATGAACGTGATGATCTCGCCCTCGGCGTCGGTGATCTCCTTGAGGACGGCCTTGAGCCGCTCCTCGAACTCGCCGCGGTACTTCGCGCCGGCCACCATCGAGCCCAGGTCGAGCGCGATGATCCGCTTGTTCTTGAGGGTCTCCGGCACGTCGCCCTCGACGATGCGGGCGGCGAGGCCCTCGACGATGGCGGTCTTGCCGACGCCGGGCTCGCCGATGAGCACGGGGTTGTTCTTGGTGCGGCGGGACAGCACCTGGATCACGCGGCGGATCTCGTCGTCGCGGCCGATGACGGGGTCGAGCTTGCCCTGGCGAGCCACCTCGGTGAGGTCACGGCCGTAGCGCTCGAGCGCCTGGAACTGCTCCTCGGGGTTCTGGGAGGTGACACGGTGGCTGCCGCGGACGTCCTGCATCGCGGCGAGCACCTGGTCGCGGGTGACGCCGAGGCGATCGGCGAGCGCCAGCAGGAGGTGCTCGGTGGACAGGTATTCGTCGGTGAGCTCGCTCCGGGCCTCGTCGGCGGCGTCGAGCACCTGCTGGAGCTCGCGGGAGAGGCGCGCCTCGCCGCCGTAGGCCTTGGGCAGCTTGGCCAGCGCCTCGTTGACCTGGTTGCGCAGCGGCAGCGGCTCCTTGCCCAGCCGCTGCAGCATCGGCAGGACGATGCCTTCGCCCTGGCCGAGCAGCGCCGCGAGCAGGTGGTCAGGGGTGACTTCGGGGTTGGACGCCTGCTTGGCCGCGTCGACGGCCGAGCTGAAGGCCTCCTGGACCTTGAGCGTCCAGCGGTTGGGATCGAGCGCCATGCGGCAAGGCTAGCGCCCGCTGGAGGAAAGTTGATATAGCTACACTCAAGTTTTGGCGCCGCTCAGGTCGAGCTCGGCGGCCACTTCCTCGGCGTGCTCATGGGCGAGCCAGATCGTCTTGATCACGACGTTGATGTCGTCGACGGAGAGATCGGGGTAGATGGGGAGCGACACGACGCCGCCGCTGACTGCGTCGGTGGCGGGCAGGCACAGCGGCGGTTCGGCCCGGTATGCCTGCTGGCGGTGGACCGGCGGATCGAAGTAGTTCCGGGTGTCGACCCCCTGGGCCGCCAGGACGGCCACCAGTTGGTTGCGATCGATCCCGAACTGATCCGCATCGACCGCGATCGTGAAGTCCTTGTAGGTGGAGAGGTCCGCGAGCGGCACGACCTGGGAGCGGATGCCCGGGACGTCGGCCAGGCCGGCGACGTAGCGCAGCGCAAGCTCCCGGCGCCGGGCCAGGGTGCGGTCGAGGAGGTTCAGCGACTCGAGCGCCATGGCCGCGTGAAACTCCGACATCCGGGCGTTCAGGCCCACGAACCGGGTGTCGTAGTCGCCGGGGTTGCCGTAATCACGTCCGAGGCGCACCCGGGCCGCCAGGTCGGCGTCGTGGGTCGCGACCAGCCCGCCCTCGCCGGCCACCATCGGCTTGGTGGGGGTGAGGCTGAACACCTCGGCGTCCCCGAACCCGCCGATGGGCCGCTCCCGGAACGTGGCCCCCAGGGCATGCGCGGCGTCGAAGACCACCGGCACCCCGCTCGACGCCGCCAGCTTCTCGACCGCCTCCGGGCTGCACGGCGCACCGAAGACATGGGTCGGCATCAGGGCGCCGGCGCCGTCCAGGGCCGATTCGGCGTGGGAGAGATCGATCTGGAACGTGTCGGGATCGCACTCGACGAAGCGCGGCGCCCGCCCGTTCCAGGCGACTGCGTGCGCCGACGCGGAGAACGTGAAGCTCGGCAACACCACCGGGCCCGGGCGCCCCTCGACCACCGCCTGGACCACCAGCATCAGCCCGGAGGTGCACGAGCTCACGGCCACGACGTGGCCGACGCGCAGCCGGTCGGCCATCCGCTCCTCGAGCTCGCGGACCAGCGCCCCGTTGGTCAGCTGCCCGCTCTCGTAGGACCGGGCGACGCGCGCCAGCACGCGGTCCAGCGGCGGCCGCGCCGGGCGCGCGAACGGCAGGCCGGGCCCATCGGGGCCGGCGCCCGACAGGAGGGCCAGCCGGGAGGGCACGGGCCGCTTCGGTGCCCCGTTGGTGCGGGCGGCCTCCGCCCGCGCGACCGCGGGGATGGCCCGGATGTCGGCGGCATCGCCGTCGACACCCAGCGTGCGCGTGGCCGTTGCCGGCAGCGGCTCGAGGCGGCAGTCGACGCCGCAGTGATCGAGCATGTCCGTCAACGCGCGTCGCACGGCGTCGTCGTCGTCCCGGCAGCTCCGCTCCAGCTCGTCCATCGCCCGCACGAGGTGCTCCCAGTCGAGGGTGAGCTTTGGTCGGAGGACCGAGATCGACGGGTGGGCGGCCGGCTCGTGCTCCTCGGCCTCGTCGTAGAGCCGCTCGTGGAGGCGCTCACCCGGCCGGATGCCGGTGATCTGGATCGGGATGTCGTCGTCGGGGCGCAGGCCGGCCAGGCGGATCATCTGGCGCGCCAGCCCGAGGATCGACGCCGGCTCGCCCATGTCCAGGAGGAAGATCTGGCCCCCGTCGGCCATCGCGCCCGCCTGGAGCACGAGGCTGACCGCCTCGGGGATCGTCATGAAGTACCGGGTCATGTCCTCGCTGGTGACCGTCACCGGTCCGCCGTCGAGGATCTGGCGGAGGAACGTCGGCACCACGCTGCCGCGGCTCCCCAGCACGTTCCCGAAGCGCACGGCGGCGTAGGGCAGGTCGTGGCGGCGGCCCACGCCGACCACGACGTGCTCCGCCGCCCGCTTGGTGGCCCCCATGACCGAGCACGGATGGGCGGCCTTGTCGGTGGAGAGGTGGACGAACCGCTGGCAGCCGTTCTCGGCGGCCGCGTTGGCCAGCCACCACGTGCTGAGCGCGTTGGTGTTGGCCGCCTGGACCGCGTGGCGCTCGAGGATGGGAACGTGCTTGTTGGCGGCCGCGTGGAAGACCACCGCGGGTCGGGTCTCTGCGAGCAGTTCGAGCACCCGTGCGCGGTCGCACAGGTCGAGCAGGATGGTCTCGGCGCCCCCCAGGGGTCCGATCGCCACGTCGTGGAGGAGCGTCTCGTCGCGGTCGAGGAGGAGCAGGCGGCCGGGTTGGTAGCGGGCCACCTGGTGGGAGATCTCGCTCCCGATCGACCCGCCCGCCCCGGTGACGAGCACGGTTGCGCCGCGCAGATAGTCGCCGATGCCCGCGGAATCGACCGGCGCGGGCTGCCGGCCCAACAGGTCGCTCAGGTCGATGTCGCGGACGTTCTGGAGCATGCCCGAGCCCGTGTCTGCGGCCGGGTGGAGCACCTTGACCTGTGCCTCCGTGCGGAGGGCGCGGTCGACGATCGGCTTGGTCTGTTCCCTGCCGGCGTCGGGGAGGGCGATGAAGATCCGCTCGATCTGCTTTCGACGGCACAGGTCCTCGAGGTCGCCCGTGCCGCCGAGCACGGGGATCCCCCGCAGCGATCGGCCGTGCAGCAGGGCGTCGTCGTCGACGAAGCCGACGACCTGGACATCACGGCCCGACTCGGTGTGCAGGAGCTCGTACGCCAGGGCGGCCCCGGGGCTGCCGGCCCCGACGATGACGGCCCGCACCGACTTCGCGGCGCGGGTGCGCTGTCGTTCCAGCGCAAAGAGCCGGGACTGGAAGCGCACGCCGCCGCAACCGACGAGGATGAGCAAGGCGGCCACCGGCGGGGCGGTGAGGATCGGCAGCTCCAGATCGGTGGTGCGACCAACGACCGCCAGCCACGCGAACGCGACGAGCATGCCGACAACCACGGCGGCCATGACCCGGACGGCCTCGTCGACCGAGGCATACCGCCAGACGGGTCCGTACAGGCCCGCCGCTCGGTGGATGGCGATCTGCACGAGGATCGGTGGACCAACGATCAGCAGGACGCGGTCGGGCACGCTCGACGGGACGTCCGCCTCGAAGCCCGCCGCGAGCGCGAGCAGCCACGCCGCGGCGATGATGCCGATGTCGATGACGACGAGGCTCAGATTCTCCCGCCGCCGCGCCCACCGGTAGACCGTCGTCGGCAGCTCATGGTCGACAGCCTCGACACGGCTCGTGACGGCGCGGTCTCGCACGATGCCCCCAGTTGCTTCGTCCTGACCCCAGCGATCGGCGGACCGATGCCTGTGGGTGGCCCCTAACCCTCTCGCACTACTTACCCTTTTGGCACTACCTACCCGCCGGTAACCCGGCGACGCAAACGTAGCCTCTTCCCTCGGGTCACGCTACGAAAAGTCTGACGCCCTGTCAGGAACGCGCCGTGGGGCAACAGGTGAACGCTCGCGGAACTTCCGGGGGGCCACCGGTGGGCGCTCGCGGGAGTTCTGCGACGGTCGAGTAGCATCGGCCGGCCATGCCCCACGCGCGCACGCTCGTGGTCGCTGTCTGGGTGTTGCTGGTGATGATCGCGATGCCCGCGGCCGCTCGACCGGCGCCCGCCCTAGGCGGTGACGTCCGAACGGCCGGCGGCATCGACGCCACCGGTCGTTCCGACGTCACCGCCGGCCTGCAGGCCCTGTTCGACGGGACACCCGACGGCGGCGTCGTCAATCTCCGGGCGGGCGCCGACTACCGGGTCGAGGGGACGCTCGTCTTGCAGGACCGCCACGACCTGCGCATCGAAGGGAACGGCGCCCGCATCTTCGCCACGACGAGGGGCGACCGAACGCGGAGCCAACTGCAGCTCGTCGGCGGCTCGGACCTGGTGGTGCGGAACCTCGAGATCCAGGGCGCCAACCCCCACGCCGGGCTCGACGAGCGCGCCTACGTCGCCGAGCTCGAGGCCCAGCACGCCATCGACCTCCACGGCGTGAGCGACGTCGAGCTCGACCGCGTGAACCTCCACGACACCTATGGCGACTTCGTCTACCTGGGCCTCCGGGACGACGGCCAGGGGTGGTCGCAGCGGGTGTGGATCCACGACTCGACCTTCGCCCGTAGCGGACGCCAGGGCATCGCCGTGACGGCGGCCCGCGACGTCGTGATCGAGCACAACCGCGTCACCGACGTGCGCCGGGCCACCATCGACCTCGAGCCGAACGGGCCAACCTGGGGCGCGGACAACATCCACATCATCGACAACCGGGTCGGGCCCGGGCGGCTGCTGTTCGTGGCGGCCGCCGGGAGCGGCCCGGTCGACAAGGTCGTGATCGCGCGCAACACGCTGCAGGGCCGCGCGCTCTACGTGTGGGTCGACCCCCCCGAGGGCAGCCGCCGCCAGCGGTTCTGGGTGGTCGACAACACCACCGACACCATGGCCATGGACGAGCCGGTGCAGTTCACCCGGACCGACGGCGCGGTCGTCCATGGCAATCGCCAGCCGATCGAGGCGCCCGACGCGTTGGTCAGGTCCACCGACTCCTGCGCGGTGGCGGTCACCGACAACGCCATCGCACCCAGCACGCGGGCGCTGGAGGGCGAGAGCCGCGAGTGCAACGTCAGCATGCCGGTGGCGCCACCGGCGCCACCCCAGGTCGCGGGGCGGGGCGGGCCGGCGCCTTCGCCCGCGACGACGGCCCCCGCCACCACCACCACCACCAC
>DATFVX010000320.1:0-4163 GCA_035259985.1 Acidimicrobiales bacterium
CCATGTCCCCCGTCGATGAAGAGCAGCGCCAGCGGCGTGCCCCAGTTCGCCGCCACCGCCGGCGAGTCGCCGACGACCGCCACCACCGTGCCCTCGAGGCCGGCGTCGTGGACCGTGCGGCGGAACAGCGGCAGGGTGTCCATCCTGCCGACCTCGGGGTCGACCAGGTCGGGTTCGTGCCACTCCCAACCGGCCTGGTTCTCCTCCGAGCCCCGGTGGTGGTCGACCGAGAACAGCAGCCGGCCCCGTTCCCGGGCGGCGGCGCCGAGGTAGAGCGCGGACTTGCCGCAGTAGCCGCCCACCTCCAGCAGCGGCCCGTCGACGGCGACGGCCAGCGCGGCGTCGTACAGCGCCTGGCCCTCGTCCCCGGGCATGAAGCCGCGCGCCGCCTCCGCCCTGGCCCGCAGCACGGGATCCATCGTCACGGGTGGCGACGGTAGCTGCCGAGAGCCACCCCACTAGCCTCCGGCACCTGTGTCGACGGAGCAGCGAGAGCACGCCGGCGAGCCGCTCCCAGGCGGGCCCCACGCGGGTCGGGACCGGGGCCATCGACCCGACATCCGCATGCTCGGGCTGGCCATCGCCGCCCTGGGCGTGGTCTTCGGCGACATCGGCACCAACCCACTTTTCGCCATGCGGGAGACGCTCGAGGGGCCGGGTCACCAGTTGGCGGTCGTCGAGGACAACGTGCTGGGCCTGCTTTCCCTCATGTTCTGGGCCCTGGTACTCGTCATCTGTGTCAAGTACCTCACGTTCGTCATGCGGGCGGACAACCACGGCGAGGGCGGCATCCTGGCCCTCACGGCACTCGTCACGCCCGAGAAGCCACCCGTGCGGGGGACGCGTTGGGTGCTGGTGCTCATCGGCCTGTTCGGCGCATCGCTGCTCTACGGCGACGGGGTCATCACGCCGGCCATCTCGGTCCTCGCCGCCGTCGAGGGCACGACGATCGCCGCCCCCGATCTCGATTCGTTCGTGGTGCCGGCGGCGGTGGTCATTCTCGTCGGCCTTTTCCTTGTCCAGCATCGCGGGACGGCCGCGATCGGCCGGGTGTTCGGTCCGGTCATGGTGGTGTGGTTCACCACGATCGGGGTGCTTGGCGCCGTGAACGTGGGTGGGCATCCGGGCGTACTCCGGGCGGTCAACCCCACGTACGCCGCCTCCTTCTTTGCTGACAACGGCTTCCGCGGCTTTCTGTCGCTGGGCGCCGTCATCCTCGTCGTCGTCGGCGGCGAGGCGCTCTACGCCGACATGGGTCACTTCGGGCGCCGGCCGATCGTGTTCGGCTGGTACGGGTTGGTCATGCCCAGCCTGTTTCTCGTCTACTTCGGGCAGGGCGCACTGCTGATCGACGACCCGAGCGCCATAGACAACCCCTTCTACCGTCTGGCCCCCGACTGGGCGCTCTATCCACTGGTTGTGTTGGCGACGATCGCTACCGTCATCGCCTCCCAGGCGCTGATCTCCGGTGCCTTCTCGCTCACCCGGCAGGCCGTGCAGCTCGGCTATTGCCCGAGGGTCCGGATCACCCACACGTCGCCTACACAGATCGGCCAGATCTACATCGGCGCCGTCAACTGGTTGCTGATGGCGGCGTGCGTCGGCCTCGTGATCGGGTTCAGGAAGTCGGCCAACCTGGCGGCCGCGTACGGCTTCGCGGTATCGACCACCATGGTCTTGACGACCATCGTCTTCTACTTCGTCGCCCAGGAGCGATTCGGCTGGCGCCCGTGGAAGGCCGCCACGCTCTGCCTGCTGTTCCTCACCTTCGACCTGGCCTTTTTCGGCGCCACGCTCTTCAAGATCCCGGAGGGAGGATGGTTTCCCCTGGTGGCGGCGCTCGTCGTGTTCACTGTGCTCAGCACGTGGCGAACCGGCCGCCGGCTTGTGCAGGAACGGCTGCTGAGTGGCGGCATCCCGCTGCCCGAGTTCGTTGCGAACGCCGTCCGGGACCGCCCGGTGCGCGCGAGGGGGGCCGGGGCGTACCTCGCGTCGACGCCGGGGCTCACGCCACCGGCGCTGTTCGCCAACCTGGAACACAACGACGCGCTCCATGAGGACATCGTCGTCATCTCCGTGGTAACCGTCGAGGTGCCGCGCGTCGACCCAGAGGAACGGACCGAGATGGTCGACCTCGGTTCCGGCTTCCATCAGGTCGTCCTGCGCTACGGCTTCATGGAGGATGTGGACGTGCCGCGGGCATTGGCTGCCCAGGTGGCCCCGAATCTGGGGATCGACCTCGTCAAGCTTCCGTACTTCCTCGGCCGGGAATCACTCCGGGTCACAGCGCGGCCGGGAATGGTCCGCTGGCGCGAGCACCTGTTCGCGTTGATGTCCCGCAACGCCACCAGCGCCGCAACCTATTTCGGCCTTCCGCCGGCGCAGACCGTGGAGGTGGGTCTCGCCGTCGAGTTATGAGGGGGTCACAGTGCATTCGCTCGGGCCACGGAGGCGAACCAGGCGGCGCTGGGCTTCGGCTCCCGGGCGAACGTCTCCCGGTCGACGCCCACCAGGCCGAACCGCGGGCGGTAGCCGAAGGCCCACTCGAAGTTGTCGAGCAGCGACCAGTAGACGTAGCCCCGGACGTCGAGGCCGTCGGCCACGCAGCGGAGCACCCCCTCCAGCGCCTCCCGCACGAAGCCGATGCGTTGGGCGTCGTCGGCGGTGCCGATGCCGTTCTCCGTCACCAGGAGGGGAACCTGTCCGCCCGTGACCGACCACGCCCGCCGCAGGCAGGCCTCCAGCGCCTGGGGCCAGTACTCGTAGCCCATGTCGAGGACCGGGACGCCGGCCTCGGCCGGCAGGATCCCCTCCGGCCCGACGCGCATGCGCGAGTAGACCTGCACGCCGAGGAAGTCGTCGCCGTCGGTCGCCTCCAGGAACACGTCCTCCCGGTCTCGGAGCATGCGCTCGCGCCGGGACTCTCCCCCCTCGACCGCCTGGTACTCGGTCATCGACAGGGTCAGGCCCACCGGCACGCCCGGCGCCGCCCCCCGGATGGCGTCGACGGCCTTGCGGTGGGCGTCCACGAACACGTCGTTGACCCGCAGCCGCAGGTCGTGGTCGGTCTTGCCGGGCGGGAACACGCCCAGCCGCCAACCCATGGTGGCAACGATGTTCGGCTCGTTGATCGTGCACACCCGCCGGACGCCGTCGCCGAGCTCGCCGGCGAGGCGCCCACAGAAGGCGGCGAAGCGGTCGGCGGTGGCCGGGTCCTCCCAGCCCCCCCGAGCCGCCAACCAGCGGGGCGTGGTGAAGTGATGGCAGGTGACCGCCGGCTCGATGCCCCGCGCCAGGAGCGCCTCGCACTGGCGCCGGTAGTGGTCCACGGTGGCGGTGGACCACTCGCCATCCTCCGGTTCGATGCGGCTCCACTCCGCCGAGAAGCGGTACGTGCCCACACCGAGGTCCCCCAGCAGCGCGACGTCCTCCTCCCAGCGGTTCCAGGAGTCGCACGCGTCGCCCGACGGCTCGGCGCACCTGCCGGCGGGGTCGTGCTCCCACGCCCACCAGTCGTTGTTCCAGTTGCCGCCCTCGATCTGGTGGGCGGCGGTGGCGGTGCCCCAGAGGAAGCCGTCGGGAAAGTCGAGTTGACCGAGCGTCACGGCGGGGAACCCTAGGGGGCGCGCACCCGGCCGGTACCTTTCCGGGCGTGCCCCAGGACTCCGTCGATGCTCTGGTGCGGCTGCTCGACCTCGAGCCGATCGAGGTCAACATCTTCCGCGGCGTCTCACCCGACGAGGACCGCCAACGCATCTACGGAGGCCAGGTGGCCGGGCAGGCCTTGGTGGCGGCCGCCCGCACGCTCGAGCCCGAAGCATCGCGAGGGCGGGGCCCGGGCGGCCCGGTGCGAAGCACCGAGAGCGGGGAACATGTTCAGCCCGACCGGCATGTGCACTCGCTCCACGCCTACTTCCTGCGGGCGGGCGATCCCAAGGTGCCGATCCTGTACGAGGTCGACCGCATCCGTGACGGCCGCTCGTTCAGCACCCGGCGCGTGGTGGCGATCCAGCACGGCAAGCCGATCTTCAACATGGCCGCCAGCTTCCAGGTGGACGAGCCGGGCTTCGAGCACGCCTTCGACATGCCGGACGTCAGGCCACCGGAGGACCTGCCCGACCTGCGGGAGCGGGCCAAGGCGTACGGCGACGACATCGGCGCCT
>DATFVX010000321.1:0-11618 GCA_035259985.1 Acidimicrobiales bacterium
GGAGCTGATGGGAGGCGTCGGCAGTGAACCGCCGTTCTCGGTCGAGGGCGTCGCCCAGCCGGCGAGCGGTCCGGTCGAGTGCGTCGGCGGCGTCGTCCAGCTCGCGCACGCCGCTGCGGGGAGCTGTGGTCGTGAAGTCGCCCTCGCCGAGGCGCGTGGCGGCGGCCGTGAGCGCCTCTACAGGGCGGGCCAGGCGGCGGGACACCAGTAGGCCAGCCAGACCGGCCCCGGCGACGACCGCGGCCGCCAGCACGGCCATCCTCACCCGGGCCTCGGTCGCATCGTCGTTGGCGGAGCCCGAGGGCTGCGCGGCCCTCACCACCGCGATGACGTTCTCCCCATCGAACACCGGTGCGGCGACCGCCAGCTCGCCTCCGCCGGACCCGTCCGCCACCACACCCCCGGCGGCCCGGGCAACGAGCTGGCCGCCTTGGCGCGGGCCGGAGCCGACGACCCGGCTGCCCGTGAGGTCGTAGACCGCGGTCGTGATGTCGTCCGGCGGTCGCGGCAACTCGACGGGCTCGGCGGTGGCTGGGAACGACTCCGGCACCGCCGCGACCGCCCGCTGGGCCTCGCGTTGCAACCGAAGGACGTCCTCGTCGCGGTAGAGGCGCCCGACGCCCACGGCGAGGGGCGCGGCGAACGCGACGACCGACACGAATGCGACCACGAGCACAGTGACGGTGATGCGGCGTCTCACCGTGGTTCGTAGCGGTAGCCGACGCCGCGCAGCGTCACGATCCGGCCTGGGGGCCCGTCGACGTCTCCCAGCTTCCGGCGGAGGGCTGAGATGTGCATGTCGAGGGTCTTGGTCGTTCCGAACCAGTGCTCGTCCCACACCTCTCGCATGATGCGGTCCCGGGTCACCGCCCGGCCCGCCTCGCCGACGAGCAGGGCGAGGAGGTCGAACTCCTTGGGTCGCAGCTCGAGCTCGGACTGGTCCCGGAAGGCCCGCCGGGCGCCGAGGTCGACGGTCACGTCGCCGGCCCGCAGGACGTCCGGCCGGCCCCCGGGGCGGCGCGGGCGGCGTAGATGGGCGCGGACGCGGGCCAGCAGCTCGGCGAGGCGGACGGGCTTGGTCAGGTAGTCGTCGGCGCCTGCATCGAGGGCGACGATGACGTCGATCTCCTCCGTCCGGGCCGTGAGCACGACGATGGCGGCCGTCGACCCCCCAGCCCGCAGGTCGCGGCACACCTCGACCCCGTCCACGTCGGGCAGGCCGAGGTCGAGGAGGACCAGGTCCGGCTCCCATGCGGTGGCGCGGTCGCGGGCGGCGTGACCCGTGGCGGCCACCTCGACCTCGTAACCCTGCGCCAAGAGGGCCCGATCGAGGTGCCGGGCGATCGTCGCGTCGTCCTCGACGACGAGGATCCGATCGGCCATGCCCGGAGAGTACGTGCGGTCGCCGCCCAGGTCCCCCGGGCCCTCCCGAACGTTTTTGCCCTCCGTTGACCGTGCGAGGAGGTGCCGTTGGGGCGCCCGGCCGTAGGGTCGAGCCGTCGATCACCACCGGGAGAAGCCCCAGATGCGCCGCCAGGCCGCTCCTGTCGCCGCCAGCATCGGGCGGTGCCGCCTCAGCGTGACCCGCCCCCACGAGCTCACCACCCAGCGGGACCAGTGACCTCCGAGCCGCAGCATGACCTGCACCGGTCGCCACCGGTCACGCTCCGGGAGATCCGGCAGCGGTGGCCCTGGCTCGCCCCGGTCGCACTGGCGCTGTTCGCACTCCTGGGCCTGGCCGCCGCGACCCATGGCGGCGCCGCCCTGGTGTGGGACGGCCCGATCACCCGGGCCTTCGTCGCGCTCCGGTCCCCTGCCGTCGACCGGGTGGCCCTCTGGGTATCCCGGCTGGGCTCGACTCCCGTGGTCTTCGCCGCCGGCGCCGCAGGCATCGCCCTTGCCGCACGCCGCTGTCGCTCCGTCGCCCTCGTCATGCTCGTCACGGTCACGGCGCGGCCGCTCGTGGAGTGGATCGTCAAGGAGCTCGTGGCGCGGCCGCGTCCCACCGGCGCCCGGCTCGTTGCGGGGACCGGCTTCTCGTACCCGAGCGGCCACGTCCTGGCCGCTGCGGCAACGTGGGGCTTCGTGCCGCTGATCGCAGCCCTCTATGTCCGCCGCCGATGGCTCTGGTGGATGCTCACCGTGCTCAGCTGGGTGATCGTCGTCTCCGTCGCCTGGAGTCGCGTCTGGCTCGGCGTCCACTGGACGTCGGACGTGGTGGGCGGCCTCGCCCTCGCCTTCGGGGCGCTGTCGGTCGCCGAGGCGGCGATCGACAGCATCGACCGTCGCCATCGACGACCGCCGGACCGGTCACGTGGCCGTGAAGCCGACCTCGGTGAAGATCCGGTTGCCGTTGCCAGCGGACGCATGGACCTCGATCTGGTAGCCCACGCCGGGTTCGATGAACTGGCGCGGGACGGTGAGGCTGGTGCGGTCCGGTGACAAGGTCACGTCGAGGACCCGCTCCTCGTCCTGCCGGGTCACGATGACCTCGTAGTCGACCGCCCCCTTCACTGGCGCCCAGCGGATGACCGCGTTGTTGGCCGGCAGCGTGCCGCCGTCCTGGGGCTGGATGAACTGCGGCGCATCGAGGACCTGGTGCGAGAACTTGACAGCGGACTCCAGCTCCCGGCCGTCGATGGTCTCGCCCTCGAAGCGGTAGTTGCCGGCAGGGAAGAGCTTCTTGAACTCGGCGAACGGCAACTCCGTGAAAGGCGGCTCGCTGCTCTCGGAGAACAGCTCGCTCAGCCCGAAGTCGTCGAGGTTGCCGTCCGTCTGGAAGTTCACGATCCGGCCGCCGTCGGGCCGGAAGATCTCGAAGCGCTTCCACTCCTCGGCGTCGGCGAAGATCTGGAATCCGGCGTCGCCGTCGGTGGCGTTGAACTCGATCTCGAGCCGGGCATCGTCGAACGGGGTCGGCTTCTCCGGGGCGCCTTGTGCGATTGCCGGGATCAACAGCGGCGTGGACCCGAGCACCGCAAGGCCGATCAAACGGTGGTGACGCATTGATCCTCCCTCCGTGCACGCACTGCCGGTGCGGCAGTGCCGTCGGGGGCGTCGTAACAGACCGCCGCTGACGACAGCCTGAACATCGACGCGACCGAGGCTGGCGCCGACGGTCGCCGTTCAGTCTTCGGGCTGGGCCTCGGCGAGCAGCGAGGGAACGATCTCGGACAGCTCCTCGGGCTCCCAGCGGGCGCCCTTGTCGATCATCGGGCCGCGCTGCCAGCCGCGGGCGACCCCGATGCGACCGCCACCCACGAGGAAGACCTGGCCGGTCACGCCCCGCGACTCGGCGCTGCCCAGCCACACCACGAGCGGCGCGACGTTCTCCGGTGCGCGCTGGTCGAACTCCCCCGGCTCGGGATCCGGCCGTGGCCCGCCGAGGTTCTCCGTCATGCGGGTGCGGGCGCCGGGAGCGATGGCGTTGACCGTCACGCCGTAGCGGGCGAGCTCCTGCGCGGCGATGATCGTGAAGGCGGCGATGCCCGCCTTGGCGGCGCCGTAGTTGGTCTGACCAACGTTGCCGAAGATTCCCGACGTGGACGACGTGTTGACGATGCGGGCGTCGACGTCCTCGCCGGCCCGCGAGCGGTCCCGCCAGTGCGCGGCCGCGAAGTGCGCCGGCGCGAAGGTGCCCTTCAGGTGCACCTGGATCACGCCGTCCCACTCCTCCTCGGTCATGTTGAACAGCATCCGGTCGCGCAGGATGCCGGCGTTGTTGACCAGCACGTCGAGGCGCCCATACGTCTCGACGGCGGTCCGCACCAGGCGCTCCGCACCCTGCCAGTCGGCCACGTCGTCACCGTTGGCGACGGCCTCGCCACCGGCGGCCCGTATCTCGTCGACGACCGCGCCGGCCGGGCCGGTCGACGAGCCCGTGCCGTCGACCGCCGCGCCGAGGTCGTTGACCACGACCTTGGCGCCCTGGCGGCCGAACTCCAGCGCATGGCCCCGGCCGATGCCGCGCCCGGCGCCGGTCACGATCACCACCCGGCCACTGCAGACGCCCGTCACGCCGTGCCTCCCTGCCGGCTGCGGAAGCGCTCACGGAGCACGCGCTTGTAGATCTTGCCGTTGTCCTGGCGGGGCAGCTCGCCGGTGAACTCCACGAGCTGCGGGCACTTGTAGCCGGCCAGGCGGGCGCGGCAGTGGTCGACCAGCTCGCGCGCGAGCTCCGGCGACGGCTCCCGGCCGGGCTGCAGCTCGATCACGGCCAGCACGCGCTCGCCCCACTCGTCGTCGGGCACCCCGATGGTCGCCGCGTCGCCCACGGCGGGGTGCTCGAGGAGCACGGCGTCGACCTCGGCGGGGGAGATGTTCACGCCGCCGGAGATGATGAGGTTGGCGCTGCGGTCGGTCAGGAACAGGTAGCCGTCGTCGTCCACCCGGCCCACGTCGCCGAGGGTGAAGTAGTCCCCCCGGTACGTGGACTCGGTCTTGTCCGTGTCCTTGAAGTACTCGAATCGGCCGATCCCCGGTGCCTTCAGGTAGACGAGGCCCGTCTCGCCGGGTGCCAGCGCCCGTCCGTCCATGTCGCCGACCATGACCTGGCCGTCGGCGGGCCTGCCGACCGTGCCGGGCCGGGCGAGCCAGGTGGCGGAGTCGACGTAGCAGCCCGAGCCCTCGGTCGCCGCGTAGTACTCCCACACGACCGGTCCGAGCCACTCGATCATGCGCCGCTTCACGGCCACCGGGCACGGCGCCGCGCCGTGGAGCACCGACCGCAGGGTGGAAACGTCGTGGCGCTCCCGCACCTCCGGCGGCAGCGACAGGAGCCGGTGGAACATCGTCGGCACCATGTGCGTGTGGGTGATTCCCTCGGACTCGACCAGCGCCAGCGCCGCCTCGGCGTCCCACCGTTCCATCAGCACCACGCCGACCCCGTGGGCGATCGGCGTGGTCAGCGAGAAGGCGAGTGGCGCCGCGTGGTACAGCGGACCGGTGCAGAGGTGGCGGTCACCGTCGCGGTAGGCGAACAGGTTGATGGCGCTGGGCGGCGGCGTGTCGGGCCGGTGGACCCCCTTCGGCCGCCCCGTGGTGCCCGATGTGTAGAGCATCGAGGAGCCGAGCTCCGGGTCGTCGATGTCCGCGCCCGACTCCCCGGCGAGCTCGTCGTCGTACGACCGGAAGCCCTCGATGTCCCCGCCGACCGCCAGGGCCACCACGCAGGCGGGGGCCCGAAGGCGCGCGCCGGCGGCGACGGACGCGAGCGGGACGTCGGCCACCAGCGCCTTGGCCTCGCAGTTGTCCACGATGTAGCCGGCCTCGTCGGCGGTCAGGTGCCAGTTGACGGTGGTGAGCCGCCAGCCGGCGCGCTGACAGGCGGCGCCCACCTCCGCGAACTCGGCCCGGTTGGTGCAGAGCAACGCGACGCCGTCGCCGGCCCGGAGGCCCAGGCGCCGGAGCGCGCGGACCAACTGGTTGGCGCGGGCGTTGAGCTCGGCGAACGTGCGGTCCCCGGTCGGCGCGACGATCGCCGGCGCGTCGGGCCGGCGGTGCGCCCACCAGGCGAGGACCATGCCGCGGCGCGCCTGCTCCAGCCGTTCGGCCGCCTCTTCATCGGTGCCGATCGTCGTCATCGCCGGCCGCCCGGGGCTGGATCCTTGGGCAGCCCGAGGACCCGTTCGCCCACGATGTTGCGCTGCACCTGGGCGGTGCCGCCCCAGATCGTCACGCTACGGGTGCCGAGGAAGCTCCGCTGCCAACGGTCCGGCTCGTAGCGGCCGCCACCGGCTCCGGCGTCGGGCAGCACCATCGAGTCCGCACCCCGGATGTTCATGACCAGCTCGGCGAAGCGCTGCGCGTACTCCGACCAGAACATCTTGTTGAGAGCGCTGGCCGGCCCCGGCTCCTTGCGCGCCACGACCTCGGACAGCGTCCGCAGGCCCTGGTAACGCATGATCTCGACGTGGGTCCAGGCCCAGGCCAGGTGCTGACGCACCAGCGGGTCCTTCTCGCGGCCGAGCTTGCGCACCTCGTCGAGCACGGCCCGGAACTGCTTGTCGTACTGCACGTACTGGGTGGTGGCATTGCCGCCCCGCTCGTTGCCGAGCGTGGTCATCGTCACCCGCCAGCCGCCGTGGAGGCCGCCGATGACGTTGAACAGCGGGGCCCGGGCCTCGGCGATGAACGTCTCGGTGAAGTTCGACTGCCCCGTGATCTGCCTGATGGGTCGCAGCTCGAAGCCGTTGGACGACCCGTCGGCGCGCCGCATCGGCACCAGGACGTAGGAGATGCCCTTGTGCTTGGGCGCGCCGGGATCGGTGCGGCACAGGCAGAACATCATGCTTGCGACCTGGGCGCCCGACGTCCACACCTTCTGGCCGGTGATGACGACCTCGTCGCCGTCCACGACGCCGCGGGTCTGGAGGCCCGCCAGATCCGAGCCGGCGTCCGGCTCGGAGAAGCCCTGGCAGTAGCGGTCGCTGCCGTCGATGATCCGTGGCAGGAAGTGGGCCTTCTGCTCGTCGGTGCCCCAGACGATGATCGACGGTCCGACCAGCCACTCGCCCATGCCGCGGGTCAGGCGCGGGACGCCGGCCCGCGCGAACTCCTCGTTGAGGACCGCGACCTCGACACCGCCCAGGCCACGGCCGCCGTACTCCTTCGGCCACGACACGCACATCAGGCCGGCCTGGTGCAGCTTCCGGGCCCAGTCGTCGGCGCCGGGCACCCGCTGCAGGGCCAGCCGCTCGACGTCCACGCCGACGAGCTCCTCGGGCCGGTTCGCCTCCAGCCACCCCCGCACCTCGTCTCGGAACGCCTGGGCGCTCCGCCCGAGGTCCAGTTCCATCGGCATGGCTCCCCTCCCTGTGCCGGCGTCGGGCCGACTCCGCTCAGCTCACGGGCGCGAACAGCGGCAGGTTGCGGCCGTCGGACAACGGCTCCCAGGTCACGTTCACGCGATCGCCGACGCCGACGCGCTCGGGTGGGCACCCCACGACGTTCGACAGCAGGCGCACGCCCTCCTCCAGGTCCACGAGCGCGACCACGTAGGGCGCCTCGAGCGCCCGGGTCTGGGCCTTGTGCTCCACCGTGCAGGCGTAGACGACGCCGCGGCCCTGGCTCTCGCGCCATTCGAGCGTCGAGCCCAGGCACCCGGGGCACACCTCACGGGGGTACCAGACGGGGCTCTGGCAGGCGGCGCACCACTGCAGGAGCAACCGTCGCTCGCGGGTCGCGTCCCAGAACGGAGCGGCCACGGGGCTGACCGGCGGCTCGAAGCGGGTCGCTTCCGCCGCCTTTCCTGCCACATCGCGACGCTCGTTCGTTGCTCCCCGCTCTTGGCCTCCGGCCGGGCCGCTCGGGCCACGCTCGCTCTCTCGCCCTCCGGGACGCTCGCTCACGACAGCGCTCCTTCGGTGCCGAGCACCAGGGTGGACATGACCGACAGGACCATGCCCGACCCGTGGGCGACTGCGATCTCGGCGCCACGGACCTGACGCGGGCCGGCCTCGCGCCTGAGCTGCCGCGCCGCCTCCACGATCAGGAACATGCCGTACTGGCCGGGGTGGGTGTAGGACAGGCCGCCGCCGTTGGTGTTCATCGGCAGCAGGCCGCCCGGCGCGGTCCGCCCGTCCTCCACGAACGCGCCGCCCTCGCCCTTGGCACAGAAACCGAGGTCCTCGAGGTGGAGCAGCGCCGTGATCGTGAAGCTGTCGTAGGCCATGAGCACGTCGACGTCGCTCGGCTTGATCCCGGCCTGGCCGAACGCGCTCGCGCCGGACACCACACCCGGCGTGACCGTGAGGTCGGGCATCTGGCTGATCATCCCGTGGTCGTGGCAGGTGCCGGCCCCGAGGACGTATACCGCCGGCCTCGCTAGGTCGCGGGCCCGTTCCGCGTTGGTCATGACGAAGGCCCCGGCCCCGTCGGTCACCAGGCAGCAGTCGAGCAGGTGCAACGGCGACGACTGCATGGGCGACGCCAGCACGTCGTCAACGGTGATGCGGTCCCGGTAGCGGGCCCGCGGATTCAGGGCCGCCCACGCGCGGGTGCTCACGGCGATCTCCGCAAGCTGCTCCGACGTGGTCCCGAACTCGGCCATGTGCCGGCTGGCGGCGAGGGCATACGGACCCATGGGCATGCGCATCCCGTAGGGCAGCTCCCACTCGGCCATGGGGTCGGGTCCCGGCGGGCGCTGGAACGCGCGGCTGCGGCCGTGGCGCCGGTCGCTCCGCGGCGTCGAGGCGTAGACCCCGATGACGACCTCGCACAGCCCGGCTGCGATCGCCGCGGCGGCGTGCTCGACGTGGATCTCGTAGCTCGATCCGCCGGTGCTGGTGGACTCGGTGAACCGGGGGTGGATGCCCAGGTACTCGGCCAGCGCCACCGACGACTGCGCATGGCAGACCCCGTCGACGTCGGCCAGCGTCAGCCCGGCGTCCTCGAGTGCCTCGCGGATGACCCGGGCCTCCAGCGCCCGACCGTGCGAGTCGAGCTCGCCGGTGGGCGACACCGCGTCGGCGACGCCGACGATGGCGGCCTGCCCCCGGAGGCTCACCGGCCCGCCTCGGCCGTGGCGGGGACAGGCCTGCGGGCGAGCCCGGCAGCGAGGCGGTCGACGGGTTGACTAAGTAGCACGCGCTCTTTACTTTCACCGCGTGGCCCCGTGGACGCAACCGCTCCGTGGGCCTTCCCCCGCGAAGGTCGCCGGGGTCGGGGGCGTCTGACCATGGGTCGGATCGCGGGGGTGACGCCCGAGGAGACCCGCGAACGGCTCCTCGACGCGGCGGTGCGGGTGTTCGAGCTCGAGGGCTACGGGGGTGCGACGGTTGCCCAGATCGCCCGGGAGGCCGGCGTCTCGAGCGGCGCGATCTATGCCCACTACTCGACCAAGGCCGAGCTCCTCGTGGACGCGCTGCGCGCCCACAAGGAACGGGCCACCGCTGCGCTCTTCCCGCCGGGGCAGCGGACCAACGTCGCCGTGCTGCTGACCGCACTCGGCGCTCGGCTCGGTGCCCGCGACCCCGCCGCCACCGCCCTGCTCGCCGAGGCCCTGCTCGCATCGCGGCGTGACGCGGAGCTGGCGCAGGTACTGGCCGCGGCGCTGGGCGAGCGGGAACGTCTCATGGCCACGCTCGTCTCCCGGGGTCAGGCTGCGGGGGACCTGACCGCCGACGTCTCGGCCGATGCCGCCGCCCGGTTCGCGCTCATGGTCGGCCTCGGTTCGATGCTGGTCCAGACCCTCGACCTGCCGGAGACCGACCCCGCCGAGTGGACGGCCTTCATCCACCGCCTCATAGCGGCCTTCACCGGCGAGACCGGATAGCGGGCGCTCGCCGAGGTGAGGCCATAGGTTCCGCCGGACCGAGCCTGAGGACATAAGTTCCGGAGCCGGAACCCAATGCCTCATCCCGGACGACGCGGAGGGAAGCAGATGGCAGAGTTCTTCACCGACGTCACCCGACGAATTCCGTACGACGGCCCCGACAGCGACGAGCCGCTGGCCTTCCACTGGTACGACGCCGACCGCGTGGTCGCAGGTCGACGCATGGAGGACCACCTTCGCTTTGCCGCGTGCTACTGGCACTCGTTCAACTGGGACGGCTTCGACATCTTCGGGTCCGGCACGCTCGACCGGCCCTGGCACCCCACCTTCGCCACCGGGCTCGAGCCCCTGGAGGCGGCCCGCTGGAAGATGGAGGCGGCGTTCGAGTTCTTCGCCAAGCTGGGCGTGCCCTTCTACTGCTTCCACGACCGCGACATCGCGCCCGAGGGTGCATCGTTCAAGGAGTCGGCGGCGCTGCTCGACGAGATGGTGGACGTCGCCGCCGGGCACCAGGAGCGCACCGGCATCACGCCGTTGTGGGGCACGGCGAACCTGTTCACGCACCCGCGCTACCAGGCGGGCGCGGCGACCAACCCCGACCCCGAGGTCTTCGCCTACGCCGCCGCCCAGGTGGCCCACTGCCTCGAGGCGACCCATCGCCTGGGCGGCCACAACTACGTGCTCTGGGGTGGGCGCGAGGGCTACGACACGATGCTCAACACCGACCTGCGGCGCGAGCTCGACCAGCTGGGCCGGTTCCTCACCATGGTCGTCGAGCACAAGCACCGCATCGGCTTCACCGGCGCGATCCTCATCGAGCCCAAGCCGTTCGAGCCCACGAAGCACCAGTACGACTACGACGTCGCTGCCGTCCACGCCTTCCTGCAGCGCCACGACCTCGACGGCGAGGTGAAGGTCAACATCGAGGTGAACCACGCCACGCTGGCGGGCCACGACTTCGCCCACGAGGTCGCCCTTGCCGCCGACGCAGGGATCCTCGGCTCGATCGACGCCAACGCCGGCGACGACCGGCTGGGCTGGGACGTCGACCGCTTCCCGGTCTCGGTCGAGCAGATGACGCTCGGGATGCTGGAGATCCTGCGCGCTGGCGGGCTCGGCGCGGGCGGGTTCAACTTCGACGCCAAGCTGCGCCGCCAGTCGATCGACCGCAACGACCTCTTCCACGGCCACATCGGCGGGATCGACATCCTGGCGCGGGCGCTGCTCGTCGCCGCCGCGATCCTGGAGGATGGCGAGCTCGACGCCAACCGCGCCACCCGGTATGCCGGCTGGGACGGTGACCTCGGACGATCGATCCTCGGGGGCGACAGCACCCTGGCGTCGCTCCACGAGCGCGCCCTCGACCACGGCGAGCCCACGCGGGTGTCGGGTGGCCAGGAGAGGTTGGAGAACCTCGTCGGCCGCTACGTCGCCCGGGTGCGCTGAGCCTGCGCCAGGCGTGGCGCTGCCGTGCCGCTGGTCGTCGGCGTCGACTCGTCCACCACGGCCACGAAGGTCGAGGTGCGTGACCTCGACACCGGTCAGGTCGTCGGGGGCGGCTCCTCGCCGCACCCACCGACCCAGCCGCCCCGGTCGGAGCAATGGCCGAGCGCATGGTGGGAGGCGTTCGAGGCCGCCTGGGGCCAGGCGGGCGACCCCGATGTGGCCGCCGTCAGCGTCGCCGGTCAGCAGCACGGGATGGTGGCGCTCGACGACGACCGGAGCGTGATCCGCCCGGCAAAGCTCTGGAACGACACCGAGTCGGCACCGGAGGCAGTGGGGCTGATCGGCCGGCTGCCCGGCGGCCGCCAAGCGTGGGCGGACGCCTGCGGGTTGGTCCCCGTGGCGAGCTTCACCATCACCAAGCTCGCCTGGAGGCGCCGTCACGAGCCGCGGGCGTGGGAGCGGCTCGCCCACGTGATCCTCCCCCACGACTGGCTGACGCTCGTGCTGACCGACCAGCTCGTCACGGACAGGGGCGACGCCTCGGGCACCGGCTACTGGTCGGCGGCGAGCGGCATGTACCGGCAGGACCTGCTCGCGCTCGTCGACGCCGAGCGGGACTGGTCGGGCGTCGTTCCGCGCGTGCTCGGACCGCTCGAGGCGGCGGGCGAGTGGAACGGCGCGCTCGTCGGCCCCGGAACCGGCGACAACATGGCCGGCGCATTGGGCGTGGGGCTGCGGCCCGGCGACGTAGTGGTGTCGATCGGCACCTCGGGCACCGTCTACACCGTCAGCGACGAACCGACCGCGGACGCCTCGGGCATCGTCGCCGGGTTCGCGGATGCCACCGGGCGCCATCTCCCCCTGGTGTGCACCCTGAACGCCACCAAGGTGACGGACG
>DATFVX010000322.1:0-6481 GCA_035259985.1 Acidimicrobiales bacterium
GACCTCGTCGGCCTCCAGGAGATCGGCGCCCGCCTCGAGGAACTGCTGGCGCCGGCGGTGGCAAGCATGTGCGACGGCGGGTACACGATCGCCTGGAAGGGTGGGGAGCCGGCGATCGACCGCGAGATGGTCCTCACCCGCCTGCCTGCCGTCGACCAGGGCTACCTCGACATCGCCAACTTCCCGTGGGAGGCCTACTGGGTGCGGGTCGTGAGCCCGCAGGGTCCCGTCGACTTCCTCACGACCCACTTCGCCAGCAGCTCCAACAACCCGCCCTGCGCGCCCGACGTGTGCCCGCCGATCTGCCCGGCCGGGACCATCACCAACGAGTGCCACGCCCTCGAGGTGGTGGACTTCTTCGGCCGGCAGCCACCGGGCGCCGCGGTATCGATCGCCTCGGGCGACCTGAACGCCGTCCCCGGAAGCCCGACGGTCGCCACGCTCCTGGACGCCGGCTTCGCCGACGCATGGCTCGAGGCCGGCAACGCCGAGTGCGTCCCGACGACGCATGCCGGCTGCACGGGGGGCGGCCGCCAGCCCGAGCCGTTCGTGGGGATGAACACCGCCGAGGGCCCGGGCTACGACGAACGCATCGACTACGTGCTCGCTCGCCCCGGGGCCGACTGCGAGCTGGCGGTCGACGCCGAGCCGTTCGCCGCGGAACCCCGCGCCGAGCCGCTCAACGGCATGTGGTGGCCCGCCGACCACGCCGGCGTGCTCGCCGAGCTGAGCTGCCGGTAGGGTCCGGCCGATGCCTGGTTCCTCCCCCCGCACTGCCGGCGACTCGGGTCCGCTGACCACGACGATCGAGGACGGCGTCGCCGTCCTGCGGTTCGACGACGGAAAGGTCAACGTCCTGTCCCACGCCGCCATCGACGCCTTCGAGTCGGCGCTCGACCTGGCCGCCGCCGACGCCCGAGCCGTGTGCATCATCGGCCGCGACGGCAAGTTCTCGGCGGGGTTCGACTTGGCGATCATGACGGGCGAGCCCGACGGGGTGCGCCGGCTCGTGTCCCGCGGGGCGGAGCTGCTCATGCGTCTGTACCTGCACCCGCAGCCGGTGGTCGTGGCCGTGACCGGGCACGCACTCGCGGCGGGTGCCCTCCTGGTCCTGGTGTGCGACGTCCGCATCGGGGCCGACGTCCCCGCCAAGATCGGGCTCAACGAGACCTCGATCGGGATGCCGCTGCCACAGTTCGCGGTCGAGCTCGCCCGGGACCGGCTGACCCCCGCGGCGCTCGCGCGTGCCACGCTCGCCGCCGAGATCTACGACCCCGCCGGGGCCGTGGAGGCGGGCTATCTCGACCGGGTCGTTCCCGCCGACGAGGTGGCGGCGGCCGCCATCGCCGAGGCAAATCGGCTGGGTGCCTACCGCGCCGGTGCGTACGCTCGCACCAAGGAGGTCCTGCGCCGCGCGACGGTCGACCGGGTCGAGGCCGGAACCGCCGCCGACCTGGCCGTGTTCACAGTGGAGGCGCCGACCTGAGCTCCGCGGGACGGCCGCAGCCCACACTCCCCCGAGACGCCCGAGGAGTCCCCATGGCAGACGTCGCAGGCTGCAGCCACCTCGACACCGCGCGGGAGGTCACGCCGTCAGCCGACGGCTGCGAGGATTGTCTGCGGATCGGTGAGACGTGGGTCCACCTGCGGGTCTGCCAGACCTGCGGGCACACGGGCTGCTGCGACAACTCTCCCCACCGCCACGCGACCGCGCACTTCCGGGCCCACGCCGACCACCCCCTCATGCGGTCGTTCGAGCCGGGAGAGAACTGGTGGTGGTGCTACATCGACGAGGTGTCCTTCGACGTCCCGGGCGCGCCGCCGGCGCCGTCCCACTCCTGACATGGCGACGGACATGGTGACCGACATGGCGACCGACGCGGTGCCCGTGGCGGCGCCGTCTACGCAGCGGCGCACGGTGCTCGGCACGTGCCACCACGACTGCCCCGATTCGTGCGGTTGGGTGGTGACGGTCGAGGACCCACCCCCGGGCGGGGGATCGGGCGGCCCGACGGCGGTGAAGATGCGCGGCAATCCCCAGCACCCCTACTCGCGGGGCGAGCTGTGCCCCAAGGTCAACCGCTTCCTCGACCGGGTGTACAGCCCGGACCGGATCCTCCGGCCGCTCGTGCGGAGGGGCGCCAAGGGCGAGGGTGACTTCGCCCCGGTGTCCTGGGACGAGGCGCTGGCGCTGGTCGCGGAGCGGCTGGCCGAAACCGTCCGCCGGCACGGCGGCCAGTCGGTGCTGCCGTGGTGGAGCGCGGGCACCCAGGGCCTGATCCAACAGTCGTCGCTCGACCGGCGGTTCTTCGCCAAGCTGGGTGCGTCCCGCCTGACCGGATCGCTCTGCGGCGCCGTCGCCGGTGCCGGCACGGCCTCGACCAACGGCTCGGGCCGGGCCGCCGACCCCAGCGACGTCCGGTTCGCCAGGCTCGTCCTGTTGTGGGGGACCAACACACGCCTGACCAACCGGCACCTGTGGCCGTTCGTCGAGGAGGCGCGGGCCAACGGCGCCACGATCGCCGTGATCGACCCCATGCGCACGATGACCGCCGAGTCCGCCGACTGGTTCGTGCAGCCGCTCCCCGGGACCGACGTGGCGCTGATGCTCGGGATGATGCACGTGCTCGTCCGCGACGACCTGATCGACCACGACTACGTCGAGCGGCACACGGTCGGCTTCGAGCGCCTCGCCGATGTCGTGCGGGACTGGTCGCCGGCCCGGGCGGCGGAGGTGTGCGGCATCGGCACCGACGAGGTCGAACGGCTGGGTCGCGCGTACGGCACCACCACCCCGGCGTTCATCCGCACGCTGATCGGCGCCGAGCACCAGGAGCACGGCGCGATGTTCTTCCGGGCGCTGGCGTGCCTGCCGGCGCTCACCGGTGCGTGGCGCCACCGGGGCGGCGGCCTCGCGCGCAGCGTCGGTGCGTGGGCCGAGACCAACGTCGACGAGTCCGTGTTCGACGGGGCGTCGACGGCGCCCGCGGTCGAACGTCGGGCGATCAACATGAACCACCTGGGCCGGGCCCTCACCGATCCGGCACTGGACCCCCGCGTGATGGCGCTGTTCGTGTGGAACGGCAACCCCATGGTGTCCGTCCCCAACGCCGAGCTGACGCGGCGCGGGCTGCTCCGGGACGACCTGTTCACCGTCGTGAGCGAGCAGTTCCTGACCGACACGGCCCGCTACGCGGACGTGGTGTTCCCCGCCGCCACGCAGATCGAGCAGACCGACGTGGTGCCGGCGTGGGGCCACCTCTACCTCGGCTGGAACGAGGCGGCCATCGCGCCGGTGGGCGAGGCCGTGCCCAACACCGAGCTGTGGCGCCGGCTGGCCCGGGCGATGGGGTTCACCGAGCCCGACCTGTTCGAGGACGACGAGTCGCTGCTGCGGAGCGCGCTGCGCGACGTCGACCTCGAGGCGCTGCGCGAGCGGGGGTTCGTGCGCCTCTCGCTGCCCGAGGACCTGCGGCCCTACGCCGACGGCGGCTTCGCCTCCGCCAGCGGCCGGGCCGAGCTCTACAGCGACGCACTCGCCGCCCAGGGGCACGACCCGCTCCCCGGCTACCGCCGGCCGGGAGAGGGCGTCGGGGGCGAGGCCGGGCTGACCGCCCGCTACCCACTCGTGCTCATGACACCGAAGAACCACACCCGATTCCTCAACACGTCGTACTCGCACCTCCCCAAGCACGGCCCGCCGGAGGGCGGACCGTTCGTCGAGCTCGACCCCGTCGACGCCGCCGCGCGGGGCATCGCCGAGGGCGACACCGTGCGCGTCTGGAACGACCGGGGGTCCCTCACCCTCGCGGCCCGCGTGGGCGCGAGGCTGCGCCCCGGTGTCGTCGCCGTGCCGTTCGGCTGGTGGTCCGGGCAGCACGACGGCCAGGGCACCGCCAACTCGCTCACCAACGACGCGCTCACCGACTGGGGCGGCGGCGTCGCCTACGGCAGCACCCGCGTCGAGGTCGAGCGGCTGCCGGGTTGATGGCGCCCCTCGCCCCGGCCTAGGTGGCGGCGTCGAGGACGATCCGGCCGTCGACCACCCGCAGCCGCGCGATGTGGAGGTAGCGGCTGCTCGGGTAGCCGACGTCCGGCTCCGAGAAGGCGTGGAACGCCGCCCACGGGGTGCCGGCGCTGTCGCGGAAGACCTCGGCCCCGCCGGGACCGGCCAATCGGGGGCCGGATGCGAGCACCCGCCCGTCGTCGGGCTTGAGGCATGGCCCCATGGGTCCGGCGCAGCTGGCATAGGCGACGGCGTAGGAGCGGGAGTTCCAGTCGCCGGCGGCGTACAGCAGGAAGTATCCGCCTCCCTCGTGAACGAGGGTGGGTGCCTCGATCACGCCCCGCTCGAACGCGCGGTCGGCGGCCACGAGCGCGCGGGCGCCACCCGTGAGGGCCAGCCCGTCCGCGCCGAGCTCCTGCGACCAGATGGTCGCTGGCCTGCCGCCGCGGCCCTCCGACTTCCACAGCAGGAACGCCCGCCCGTCGGCATCGACGAACGGGCTGGGATCGATGGATCCACCGTCCCGAACCTGGCATACCAGCGGCCCGGCGGAGTCGTCGACGAAGGGCCCGGCGGGCGTGGTCGACACGGCCCGCGAGATGCACTGCCGCTGGGACCCGGCGTCGCGGACGGTGTAGTACGCGACGTAGCCGCCGCCACGTGAGAGGACGGCGGGCGCCCACGTGGCGCCGGGCGCCGCCCACCGCGGCAAGCCCGCAAGCGCGTTGCCCACCAGCTCCCAGTCGACGAGGTCGGACGAGCGGATCACCTGGATGTCGCCGGCGCCCGCGTTGGTGGAGTAGCCGTAGTACAGGCCTCCGGCGGCGAGCACGAACGGGTCGGCGAAGTCATACGGGAACCGCGCCCCGCTGGCATAGGCCAGCGTCCGGGTGCAGGCGCCGGCGGCGCCGCGCAACGCCGCCACCGACGACTGGACGTCGCCGGTGCGGCTCGAGCCCACCGCAACGGAGACACCGTCGAGACAGCTCCGTACCTCGTTGGCGTGCGCGGCCACGAGGAATCGCGCCGCGTCGGTCTCCGTGCGCTCGGCCTCGACGCCGGCGATCTCCTGCTGGGTGTGGCGCGTGACGCCGTCGATGAACGTCCGGGTGGCGATCGCCAGCTCGGTCTCGGCGAGCACCAGGTCGACGCCGTCCTGCGCCAGCGCCGTCCGCCTCCGGGTGAGGCCGAGCTCGGCGCGCGCGTCCGTGAGGCTCGCCGTCGCGGCCGCGAGCCGGGCCCGTTCGTCCGCGAGCCTCGCCCGCTCCTGGCGATACCTGACGGCGACGATGCTGGTGAGGGCCACCGCCAGGACCGAAACTGCGAGCACCGCGGCTCGTGGGCGCGAGAGGCGACGCGGCGCGGCGAGGGCCTCGACGGTCGTCACAGCCGCGCTCCCGCCGACGCACAGGTGTCCTCGATGCCGGCGAGGGTGGCGTCGAGGCCGGCGAGGTCGCCGACCGCAGCCTGGTTCAGGCCCTCGACGACCCCGCGGACGCAACGGTCGAGGCCCGCCAGTTGGTCCTTCCGGTCCGCGAGGTCTGCGGTCGCTGCCGCCAGCTCGGCGCGCTGCTCCGCAAGCCGGTTCTTCGCGGTTGCCAGCGCCCCCTCGGCGGCGTCGCGCTCGCCCTCGCGGGTGTCGAGCGTCGCCAGGCCGGCGTGCATCGCCGCCCGTTCGGCCCGGAGGTGCGCCAGCGCACCGCCCAGCTCGATGCGCATGTCGGCAAGCTCTCCCCGGGTCTCGCGGAGCGAGCTCGCCGTCCGATCGAGCTCGTCGCGGGTGTCGAACCAGGCGCGGGCGCCGACCACGCCGCCGACCGCGACGACCGCCACGATGACCGCCGGCACGACGACCGCGGGCGCGGCGACGCGCTGGAAGCGCTCACACCACCGAGGCTGCGCTCCCGCACGCATCCGCCGCCCGATCCTCCGATCCCCCCAGTCCTGGTTCAGCTACTCGCCTACGACTGGCGGGCACCCGCATCGACGGCGCTGCCCGCCATGATCGTACCTGCGCGGCGGCTCCCAGGGTGGGCCGCCGGGCAGGCCGCCGGGCACGGCCCGAGGGTGGCGAGCCCGGGCCCGGGCGCGGCGACCGCCGGCCCTACGGCAGCTCGTACGCGACGACGCCCCCCTGTGGGTTGGGCGGCTGTGTCAAGAACCAGAAGCCATGTCCGGTGACCACGCGGCCGTCGGCCACGCTGACGCCACCGCCGCCAGGACGGCGGATCGCGCCTTCGGGAGCCCACCCCGTGCCGCGGCGCGGCCCCTCACCTGCCCCAGCGACAGCCCCATCGTGCGTCCCCTCGGTCGGATCGGCCCGCCGGCGGGACACTAGTGGGCGCTCGCGGAAGTCATCGTGGCGTCTCGCCGGCCAGATTCGCCGCTGGACGTCGTCCTCGTCGTCGCCGCAGCCGCTGGCTGCGCCTTCCTCCTGCGTCCTCGCCAGCGACGAATCTGACACGGCGATACATC
>DATFVX010000323.1:0-4229 GCA_035259985.1 Acidimicrobiales bacterium
CGTGTCGTTCGTCGACGTGCCCGGCTTCCCCCCGGGGGTCGATCAGGAGCACGGCGGGATCATCCGCCACGGCGCCAAGCTGTTGTACGCGTTCTGCGAGGCGACCGTCCCCCGCATCCAGGTCGTCACCCGCAAGGCGTACGGCGGCGCATACGTGGTCATGAACTCCAAGTCCATCGGCGCCGACCTCGCGTACTCCTGGCCCTCGGGCGAGCTCGCGGTCATGGGACCGCAGGGCGCGGTCGAAATCGCCTACCGCCGGGAGATCGAGGCGGCGGCCGACCCCGAGGCCCGGAAGGCCGAGCTCGTGGAGGAGTACACCGACCGCTTCGCCAACCCGTACCAGGCGGCGGAGCGCGGCTACGTCGACGATGTGATCGACCCGGCCGAGACCCGCATCAAGCTGATCGCCGGGCTCGACCTCCTGCGCTCCAAGCGGGAGGACCTGCCGAAGCGCAAGCACGGCAACGTACCGCTCTGATGCCGGGCGCCGACCCGAGCCCGCACCCGCAGGTGGCCGTGGTGGGGGGAGACCGCGACCCCGGCGACGAGGAGCTGGCGGCGATCGCTGCCGCCATCGAGGTGACCTGGTCCCGCCCGGTCGCCGCCCCCGCCGCCGACCTGCCGCGCTGGCGGTTCTCCGGCCGGTGGTGGACCAAGCCGGTGCCGCTGCGCCGGGTCCGTCCCTGGGTGCGCTGAGGGCACCGCATGGACCTGACGACGGTCGCCGACGACGAGGCGGTGCTGCACGAAGGCACCGCGGTCCACCGGTTCGCAGACCTGCAGCCCGACACCGCCTACGAGCTGGGCGGGCAGGCCTTCCGGACCCTGCCGCGCCCGCCCGGTGAGCGGCTCGCGACGGTGTGCACCGTCAACGACGTGCACTTCGGCGAGACGGAGTGCGGGATCCTCAACGGCATCGACGACTACCCCATCTACACCACGGCGCCCGGTGACGAGCCCTACCCGGAGCTGATGAGCCGCGGCGCCATCGCCGACATGAAGGCGATCCACCCGGATGTTGTCCTGGTCAAGGGCGACCTGACGTCGAAGGGCACCCGAGCCGAGTACCAGGCCTTCCTCAACGCGTACGGGCCGGCGTTCGGGGAGCGGCTCGTCCACGTGCGCGGCAACCACGACGCGTACTACGGCGAGGACTTCGCCTCCCACGCACCGATCGCCGTCACGCTTCCCGGCGTCACCCTGGCCGTGATCGACACGTCGGTCCCCGGCAAGGCGTCCGGCGGCGTGTCGGCCGCCTCCCTCGAGTGGCTAGACCAGCTCGCCGCCGAGGCGGACGGGCCCGTGCTGCTCTTCGGGCACCACCACGCCTGGAACCCGGACTCGCCCGATCGGCCCGAGGGCTACTTCGGGATCAACCCTGACGACTCCGAGAGGCTCGTCGAGGTCGTGGCCCGCCGGCCTCGGATCGTCGGCTACTTCGCCGGCCACACCCATCGGAATCGGGTGCGCCGGTTCTCCGCCACCGGGGACGTGCCGTGGGTAGAGGTGGCGTGCGTCAAGGACTTCCCGGGGGCGTGGGCCGAGTACCGGGTCTACGAGGGCGGCATCCTCCAGGTTTTCCGGCGGATCTCGGCACCGGACGCGCTCGCCTGGAGCGAGAAGACCCGCGACCTCTATGCGGGGCTCTACGAGGTGTACGCCTTCGGCGCGCTCGGCGACCGCTGCTTCCCCATCGCCACGACCCGTGGCTGACGGTCCCCTCGCCGGCATCCGGGTGCTCGACCTGGCGACGGTGATCGCCGGGCCGGGCGCAGCCCGCTACCTCGCCGACTTCGGGGCGGACGTGCTGAAGGTCGAGCGTCCGGGCGCCGGCGACTCCACCCGGACCATGGGCCTCCCCGACCCCAGGGACGGCACGTCGCTGTACTGGAAGGTGGTCGGCCGCAACAAGCGCTGCGCCACGCTCGACCTCAAGTCGCCCGAGGGCCGCGAGGCGCTCCTGCGCCTGGCCGACGACGCGCACGTGCTCGTCGAGAACTTCCGGCCCGGCGTACTCGAGCGGCTGGGACTGGCGCCGGACGTGCTCATGGAGCGCAACCCCCGACTGGTCGTGTGCCGTGTGACCGCGTTCGGCCAGGACGGGCCCTACGCCCAGCGGCCCGGGTTCGCCACGCTGGCCGAGGCGATGTCCGGCCTCGCCGCCATCAACGGTGAACCGGACGGTGGGCCACTGCTCCCCCCGATCGCCCTCGCCGACGAGGTGACGGCACTGGCTGCCGCCTTCGCGATCCTGGTCGCCCTGCGCTCGGGCGTCGGGCAGGTCGTGGACGTGACCCTCCTCGAGTCGCTGCTCCAGTGCATGGGCCCCCTGCCGTCCGCATACGGGACGACCGGCTTCCTGCAGCCGCGCCAGGGCTCGAGCCTCCCCTACTCCGTCCCCCGCGGCACCTGGCGCTGCCGCGACGGCCGCTGGGTCGCAGTGTCGGCGTCCGCAGAGTCGGTCGGCCGGCGGGTCATGGAGCTGGTCGGACTCGCCGAGCGCGACGACCTGCGGTCCTTCGCCGGCAGGATCGCGGCCCGCGACGAGATCGACGCCCGCATGGCCGAGTTCTGCGCCACGCGCACGGTGGACGAGGTCGTCGCCGCCTTCGAGGAGGCGCACGCCGCGGCGGCACCCGTGTACGACATGGCCGGTGTGTTCGCCGATCCCCAGGTCGTGGCACGCGGCAGCATCGTGGAGGCCGACGGTGTACCCATGCCCGGCCTGGTCGCGCGGTTGTCGCGGACACCCGGCGCAGTTCGCTGGGCAGGCCGGACGCTGGGCGCCGACGACCCTGCTCGCTGGGACGGCGATTAGCAACCGACGGTCGACTGGCACCCGGGGCCGGCGACGGGTTCAACGACGACTAGACCCGGCCTGGCGGCTGCTGGTCCTCGCCGACCGTGCGGCCGGCCTCACCGGCCGATCGCGTGACGACGGCGGAGCCGCGTTCCGACCTCGGCCGCCACCAGCGACGCGACGAACAGCACGACGAGCAGGACCTCGTCGCGACCGCTCTCGATCTCCCACACGAAGTGGGGCTCGGTGATCGCATAGCCGTACATCAGGGAGCCCACCGCCACCGACCCGAGGCCGGCGTCCCGGCCGCCCAGACGGCCGGACAGGAAGGCGACCGCGACCAGCACCGGCACGGCGATCGACGTGGGAACCCAGACCAGCCCCAGGCCCACCAGCCCCGTCGCCAGGACGGCGCTCAACAGATGGTCGGCGTCGAATCGCTCATACGGCATGGGACGCTCCGCTTCGATGTCTCCGGCCTATCGCTCCCCGGCGCACAAGTGGGAGCGCCTTCACACAACCGATACACCCGGCCGCCCGAATTGACGCCGCGTTATCACCGGCCGGGTGGTCACCGGCCCCGCGACGCGGTGGCCAGGTCGACGATGTCGCTCATGATGCGGACCAGCTCGAAGTCCTTGGGGGTGTAGACGGCCGCGACGCCGGCGTCGAGCAGCGGCTGGCGATCCTCCTCCGGGATGATGCCGCCGGCCACCACCGGCGCCTCCACGCCGCCGGCCCGCACCAGGCGGACCACCTGCGGCACCAGGTCCAGGTGCGACCCCGAGAGGATCGACAGACCGACGACGTCGACGTCCTCCTCGACCGCCACGGCTGCGATCTGCTCGGGCGTGAGGCGAATGCCCTGGTAGATCACCTCCAGGCCGGCGTCCCGCGCGGCCACGGCGATCTGCTCGGCACCGTTCGAATGGCCGTCGAGGCCCGGCTTGGCGACGAGGAGCCGCGGCGGGCCGCCCGGCAGCGCCTTCACCCGCTCGGCGATCGCCCGCAGCCCGGCCGATCCCCCGGCCGCACCGACCGCGGCGCCCACGCCCGTGGGTGCCCGGTACTCGCCGAACACCTCCCGCAGGACACCGGCCCACTCGCCCGTTGTCCCGCCCGCATGGGCGAGGTCGATGGTCGCGGGCATGACGTTGTCGCCGGACTCGGCGGCGCGGCGCAGCTGGTCGAGGGACCGCTTGACGGCGTCGTTGTCGCGTTCGGAGCGCCACGCCTGCACCTCGGCGATCGTCTGCGCCTCGAGGGCCGGATCGACCCTGAGGAAGTGCTCGCTACCGTCCCCCACCAGGGCCGACGGGGCGGTTTCGGTGAACCGGTTGACGCCGACCACGGTCAGCTCGCCGTCCTCGATGCGGCGCAGGCGCTCGGCGTGGCTGCGGACAAGGCGGCCCTTGAGCTCGTCGAC
>DATFVX010000324.1:0-3365 GCA_035259985.1 Acidimicrobiales bacterium
TCCGCCGGGAGCCACCGCTCCGGCAACAGGTACGCCCGGGAGAAGCCGTTGCGCCGGACGGCCGTGACCTCGCCGGTGTGGAAGAGGTGCTCGACCACCCGCTTGCCCTCGCCCCAGCCCCACCAGCTCTCGGTGCGGGGCGAGGCGCGGTGGACCTCGAGGTCGCCGATGACGACCGGCCCCCGCTCGGCCACCTCGGCGAGCGCCGCGGCCACCAGCTCGGGATTGTCCCGGGCCACCCGGCGGACCCCGCCCCAGGCGTGCTCGCCCGCCATGCGCCAGCGCAGGAGCGGCTGGCGCTCGACCGGGTGGACGGAGGCCTCGTGGCCCCAGTACTCGAACACCTCGCGGCTGCCCCACAGCCACCGGCTCAGCGCGGCGCGGTCGTAGGGCCCGAGCCGGGCGAAGAAGACCAGCTCGTGGCTGCGGGCGACCACGTTCACCGAGTCGAGCTGCACGGTTGCCAGCCGGTCGAGCACCCGCCGGAACGCCCGCCGGTCCACCCGGCCGCGGGGACGGGGGTCGGTGAACCCCTGGGCCGCCAGTGCCACCCGCCGCGCGTCGCGGCGGCTCATGTCGATGGCTGCGGTCACCGGCGAGCACGCTATCCGGGGGGTGGCCCTCTTACGGCTACGTTTGTTCGGTCCCAACGCAACTGGTTGTAGCTATGAGGCATAGGACCGCACGACTACAACCAGAACGAGTCAAGGTCACGGAATAGGAGTGGTGCCGATGGGCTACCGCGTGGTGGTCGACTTCGACCTCTGTGAGAGCAACGCCCGGTGCATGGAGGCGGCGCCCGAAGTGTTCGAGGTCCGCGACGACGATTTCCTCTACGTGCTCGACGAGACGCCGCCCGACGAGCTCCGCCCCAAGGTCGAAGAGGCCGTCCGCCGCTGCCCCAAGGCTGCGATCACGATCGTCGACACGTGACCCGACGAGGATGAACGCCCGGCCGCAGGCCATCGTGGTGGTCGGTGCGTCCCTGGCCGGGTTGCGGGCGGCCGAGGAGCTGCGCTGCGAGGGCTTCGGCGGCCGCATCACGGTGGTGGGCGACGAGGTGCACGCGCCCTACGACCGTCCGCCGCTCTCGAAGCAGGTGCTCGCCGGCCGCTGGGAGCCTGACCGGCTGGCGCTGACGGTCGGTGGCGACGGCGGCGTCGACGCCCTGGACCTCGACTGGCGGCTGGGCACGCGGGCCAGCGGGCTGGACCTCGACGCTCGCCAGGTGGTGCTGGCCGACGGCCAGCGGCTCGGCTTCGACGGGCTGGTGGTCGCCACCGGCGCCACCCCCCGGCGCCTGCCGGGAAGCGAGGGACTGGCCGGGGTCCACACCCTGCGCACGCTGGACGACTGCCTGGCGGTGCGGGCGGAGGTCGACGCCGGCGCCCGGCGCCTCGTGGTGGTGGGCGCAGGCTTTATCGGCGCCGAGGTGGCCGCCACGTGCCGGACCCGGGGCCTCGACGTGACCATCCTCGAGGCGCTGCCGGTGCCGCTGGGCGCGGCGCTCGGGGAGGAGATGGGTGCGGTGCTGGCCGACATCCACCGCGACCACGGCGTCGACGTGCGGCTCGGGACCGCGGTCGCCGGCATCGACGGGGGCGACGACGGCCGGGTCGAGCGGGTCCGCCTGGGGAACGGCGGGACCATCGATGCCGACCTGGTGGTGGTCGGCATCGGCGTCGTCCCCAACACCGCGTGGCTCGAGGGCTCGGGCCTGACGTTGGACGACGGCGTGGTGTGCGACGCAACTACGCTCGCGGCCCCGGCGGTGGTGGGCGCCGGCGACGTCGCCCGCTGGCCCAGCCGGCGTTTCGGCGAGCTCATGCGCGTGGAGCACTGGGACAACGCCATCAGCATGGGCGCCCACGCCGCCCGGCGGCTCCTCGCCTGGCTCGACGACGAGGCTGCCGGCGGCGGTGACCGGCAGGCCGAGCCGTACGACCCGGTGCCCTGGTTCTGGTCGGACCAGTACGACCGGAAGATCCAGCTGGCGGGGCGGTCGTCCGGGGCCGACGAGGTGCGGGTCGTCGACGGGTCCACCGACGAGCGCCGCTTCGTCGCCCTCTACCGGCGCGACGACCGGGTGGTGGGGGCCCTGGCGATGAACCGCCCGCGCCAGCTGCTGGCCTTCCAGCGGCTCATCGAGCGGGGCGCCACGTGGGCCGAGGCCCTCGCCGCCAACGAGCGCCCGACGCAATAGACCTGCGGCGAGGTTTGGAGCACCGGAGGCAATGGGTTCCGGCAATCCACGGGCGAGGCGATGGGTTCCGGTGGCGGAACCTATGACCTCGGGCTCCAGATGGCGGAACCTATGACCTTGGGCTCGGGCGGGCGGAACCTATGGCCTCGGGTGGCGTCGCCGGTCGTTCCTCCTACACCGGAGGCAATGACCTGCGCCGTGGGCCCTGGGTCCGAGGCAATGGCGCACGCGGCTATTGCCTCGCGCCGACCCCGGGCACAGGCACCGCTAGGCACCAGGCCACGGCGTCGCTGATGGGCTCCAGCCCCCGGGTGCCGTAGGCGTGACCCATGCCGCTCACCAGGTCGAGGCGGCGGTGGCCGGGCGCAGCGTCGTGCAGCACTTGCGCCTCGCTCGTCGGCATGAACCGGTCGTCGCGGCCATGGACAACCGCCAGCGGGACCGTCAACCGGGCGGCCAGCGCGTCGGGCGGCTCGGGCCAGGCCCAGCGCCGGTCGAGCCGGACGCCGCGCCGGCGTGCGAGCGACCGACCGAGCCGCGTGCGAGTGAGTGCCGCCGCCACCGCGGTCCGCGGCGTCGTCAGGCGCCACTGGGCCGGGGCGCTCACGGTCACGACGCCGGCGATGTCGCAGTCGTTGCGCTCGGGGTCGCACACGGCGTAGCGCAGCACGGCGATCGCGCCCAGGGACGCTCCGACCAGCACTACCCGCGGCGCCCGCTCCCGGGCGGCGACGACGGCGGCGGCGACGTCGAGCCGCTCGAGGTCGCCCAGCGTGCACAGCCCCTCGGACTCGCCGTGGCCCCGCATGTCGTAGGTGATGACGGCGTGGCCGTCGGCCCGCAACTCGTGGGCCATGGCCACCACAGTGGCGTCGTGACGACCCCCGCCGATCCCGTGGACGAGCACGACCGCGGATGCGGCCGGCTCCGGCGTGAGCCATGCGTCTGCGAGCAGGTCCAGGCCGTCGGTGGTCCGAAGCACCAGCGGCTCGACGTCGCGTGGCACTCGCCGCGTCCCTACGAGCGCCAGTGGATCGCGATGCCGTGGTTGCGCATCGACAGCTTGAAGTACAGGGTCGAGAGGCCGACTGCGGCGATCGTCAGCCCCCAGGACGTGACGCTCTTGGCGAGCACGTACGTGCCCACCGGTTGGGTGATGAGC
>DATFVX010000325.1:0-17901 GCA_035259985.1 Acidimicrobiales bacterium
GGCGAGGGCCTCGGGCCGCGTGAGGTCGGACAGCGCCACCGCACGAATGGCCTCCCGGCCCTCGACGACCCATCCCTCCCCCTCGCGCACCACCTCGTAGCCGGCCCGGACGGGCCGGTGGACGACGAACTGGCTCGGCGCCGGCAGTGCGGCGCGGGCGCTGCGGACGGCGTCGGCCAGCCGGCCGGTGAGCTGCGGGATCCCGGCGCCGGTCACCGCGGACACGCTGAGGTCCAGCTCCACGCCGGCCGCCCGGCCGCCGTCGGCCGACGGCGGCGCCAGGTCCGCCCGGCTGCCGACGACCACGCGCTCCCGCTCGAGCAGGTCCGGTTCGTACGCACCCAGCTCCGCCAGCAGCACCTCGAGCTGCTCCGCGGGCGGCCGCTCGGCCACCGGGGCCAGGTCGAGCAGCAGGCACAGGACGCGGGCCCGTTCGATGTGCCGCAGGAAGCGGTCGCCCAGCCCCCGCCCCTCGCTGGCGCCTTCGATGAGCCCGGGGACGTCGGCGACCACGAACTCGTGGCCGTCGTCGAGCCGCACGACGCCGAGGTGGGGCTCCAGCGTCGTGAACGGGTAGTCGGCCACCTTCGGCTTGGCCGCGGAGATCCGGCTGATGAGCGTCGACTTGCCCACGTTGGGGAACCCCACGAGCGCCACGTCGGCGAGCAGCTTGAGCTCCAGTCGGAGCCAGCGCTCCTCCCCCTCCTCGCCCTGCTCGGCGAAAGCCGGCGCCCGCCGCCGGTTGGACAGGAAGCGGGCATTGCCGCGCCCGCCCCGCCCTCCCTCCGCCGCCAGGTAGCGGTCGCCGGCGCGGATCACGTCGGCCAGGACGGTGCCGTCGCGATCGAGCACGACCGTCCCCTCGGGCACCGGCACCTGGAGATCGCGCCCCGCCGCGCCGTGGCGCCGCCTGCCCTGGCCGTGCGTGCCGTCACCGCCGCGCCGGAACGGCCGGTCCTTGAACGCCAGCAGCGACGCCACGTTGTGGTCGGCCACCAGCCACACGTCGCCCCCGGCTCCCCCGTCGCCACCGTCCGGCCCGCCCTTGGCCACATGCGCCTCCCGCCGGAACGACACCGAGCCGGCGCCCCCGTCCCCGGCCTTGACGTGGACGTTGCACTCGTCGACGAATTGCGACACTCCTCCGGAGTATGTCGGCCCCCGGCATCCGGTGCGAACCGCGAAAGGACCCCCTGTCACCAGGGGGTCCGGGTCGGTCTCGCGTTCGGGCTACTCGGCGGGGATGACGTCGACCAGCTTGCGGCCCCTGCGCTGGCCGAACTTGACGGTGCCGCTCGCCTTGGCGAACAGCGTGTCGTCGCCGCCCCGGCCGACGTTCTCGCCGGGGTGGATGCGGGTGCCGCGCTGGCGGACGATGATCGTGCCGGCGTTGACGGCCGTGCCGTCGTACACCTTCACGCCGAGCCGCTTGGCCTGCGAGTCGCGCCCGTTCTTGGTCGAACCGGCGCCCTTGGTCTTGGACATGTCGTCACCTATCCCTTGGAGATGCCGGTGATCTCGATCGTCGAGTAGCGCTGGCGATGGCCCCAGCGCCGGGAGCTGTTGGTCTTGTTCTTGTAGGTGAACCCGGTGACCTTCGGGCCCTTGTTCTCGCCCACCACCTTGGCCGTGACCTTCGCCTTGCTGAGCGCCTTGGGCCCCGCAAGCACGGTGTCGCCGTCGACCAGGAGGACGGGCTTCAGCTCGACCTTGTCGTCGTCGCCGCCCACCAGCTCCACGTTGAGCTGCTGGCCCTTCTCGACCCGATACTGCTTCCCACCGGTCTTGATGACTGCGTACATGCGATCTGCCTCGTGACGGGGACGGGTCAGCCTACCGGCCGCCCGACGGCACCCGCCACCCGCCACACCCCCCACGAACATGCGGCGTTTGGGGCCCCCATGGGGGCCCTTGCCGCCGCACGTTGGGGTTGCGGGCCGGGCCGCTCAGTCGGGCAGCAGCTCCTTGTCGATGAGGACGCCGCGACCCTCGCACTCCGGGCAGCGCTCGGCGAAGGACTCGAGCAGCCCCTCACCGATGCGCTTGCGCGTCATCTCGCAGATGCCGAGCTCGGATATCTCGAACACCTGGGTGCGGGTCTTGTCCCGCGACAGGGCGTCCCGGAAGACCCGGACGACCTCCTCGCGGTTGTCGCGGCGCTCCATGTCGATGAAGTCGACGACGATGATGCCGCCGATGTCGCGCAGCCGGAGCTGGCGGGCGACCTCCACGGCGGCCTCGAGGTTGTTCTTGAACACCGTCTCCTCGAGGCTCGAGCGGCCCACGTTCTTGCCGGTGTTGACGTCGATGACGGTGAGCGCCTCCGTCCGCTCGATGATCAGCGACCCGCCCGACGGGAGCCAGACCTTGCGGTCGAGCGCCCGGTGGAGCTGCTCGTGCACGTGGTGGCGCTCGAACATCGGCAGCGACTCGGTCTCCGGGTCGTAGTACTCGACCCGGTCGGCGAGCTCCGGACTGATCGACGCCACGTAGTCGCGGACCGCGGCGTACAGGTCGCGGTCGTCGATGAGGACGCTGCGGTACTCCTGGCTGAACTCCTCGCGGATCACGCGCACCGCCATGTCCGGCTCGCGGTAGAGCAGCGCGGGGGCCTTCGACCGCTTGGCCAGCCGCTCGATCTGCTCCCACTGCGAGAGCAGCCGGCGCACATCGTCCTCGATCTCCTCGGTGGTGACGCTCTCGGCGGCCGTGCGGACGATCACGCCGTGCTGTGCCGGCTTCACGCGGTCGAGGATCGACCGCAGGCGCTTTCGCTCCTCGTCGGGGAGCCGCTTGGAGATCCCGTACGTCGACGAGTTGGGGATGAGCACCACGAACCGGCCGGGCAGCGACACCTCCTGGGTCAGGCGGGCGCCCTTTGCCCCGATGGGGTTCTTGGTGACCTGGCAGAGGATCGTCTGCCCCGCCTTGAGGACGTCCTCGATCCGGGGTCGGCCCGCCGTCGCGCCGCTCTCGATGTCCTCGGGGTCGTAGTGGACGTCGCCGCGGTACAGCACCGCGTTCTTCGGGGTGCCGATGTCGACGAACGCCGCCTCCATGCCCGGCAGCACGTTCTGCACGCGGCCCAGGTAGATGTTGCCGTGGATCTGCGACACGTCGTCCGACGGATGGGACACGTAGTGCTCGATCAGCGACCGCCCCTCGAGGACGGCGATCTGGGTGGCCTTGGCCGTGACGTGGACCGTCATCATGTAGCGCCCGACCGGGCGGCCCTTGCGCTCGCGCCCCCTGCGGCGTTCGAGCGTCTCCTCGTCGAGGTCGACCGGCTCGTGGGCGATCACCGCCTCGACGGGCCTGCCCGCCTGGGTCGCACCCGAACCCGACGAGCGCCCGCGACCGCCCCGGCGGCGCCGGCGCCGCTTGCCCCCGTCGGCGCCGGCGTCGCTGGGCTTGGCCGGCTCGGCGCTCCGCAGCGCGTCGGCGGGGATCGTGTCGCCGATCTTGGGCTTGGACGGCGCGCCCGCTGGCGCGGCCTTGCGGACCAAGGCCTTGGCCGCGGCCTCGACCGACGCCGGCCGGCCCTCGCGGTGGAGGTCCGGCAGCTCGGGCGCCCGATCGTCGTGGCCGTCGCCGCCGGCGGCCGGCGCCGCGGTTTCGGCGGACCGGCCGGGGGCCCCACGCTCGGACGGGCCCGCAGCGGAGCGGGCCGCGGGGGCGCCGTCAGCGGCCGCCGATTCGGCGGCGTCGCGCCCGTCGGTGCGCGGCTTGCTGCGCTTGCGACCGCCGCGGGAGCCGCGGCGCCGGCGCTTGCGGGCGGCGGCCGTCGGGGAGTCGCCGGCCGTGCCGGCGCCGTTGCCGTCGCCCGAGCCGCTCGCCGGCGCAGCCGCCGACGGCGTCGGTGCCGGCGAGGCGGTGGAGCCCGCGGCGTCGGGGGCCGCGGTGGGCGTCTTCGGCGCCTCAGGTGCCGGTTCTGGCGCCTCCGTGCCGCCGGGCACAGTTCTCTCGGACATGGGATAGGTCCCTTCTCATGACGCACGCACCTCGGCGTGCGGAGGCGGCGTCGCTGCCCGCGGGAGGTCGATGACCTCGCGCCGGGCGCCGCCGACCTGCGTCCACTGACTTATGCGAGTGACCCGTGCGGCGCGCCAGGTGGGATCGATGGCGGCCAGGAACTCGGCCGGGCGCAGCCCTCGGGGCTGCGTGGCCAGGTCGGCCTCGATCGTCGTCCCGCCGAGCACCTCGGCGCTGAGGATGGCGGGGCGCACGTCGTCGGTGACGCTGCGCCCCTTCCGCTGCCGGGTCACGACCAACTCGGGAGCGGCCAGGGCGGCCGCCATCGCGTGCGCGACGGCGGCCGGCAGGGCCGCTCCCACGTCGATGTGCCAGGTGCAGCTGGTGACGGCCTGCTGGAGGGATTCGGCTCCCTCCGGCAGGGCCACGACCGCCTGCACCTCGATCCCCTCGGGCAGCGCCGCAGCGAGCCGTCGGGGCAACTCGTTGAGCTCGACGCGGCCCGACGCCTCGCGCAGGGCTATGTCGAGGTATTCGCCGTGCGACTCGTACCCGGTGGACAGGGCGAGCCCGAAGCTCAGCTTCGGTCGGGGGGTATAGCCCTCGGTGTACGCGATGGGGAGCTCGGCCCGGCGCAGCGCGCGCTCCCAGATGCGAGCCACGTCGCGATGGCTGGTGAACCTGATCTTCCCCAGCTTCGAGAACCGCACCCTGCATCTCTGGGCCTGCTGCGCAGGCCTTGCCTCGAAGGCACGCGGCTCACGCCGCTCCGGCTGCTCCGCCTGGTGGCTGCGCAGCGTCACCGGGATGCCCCCACCAACCTGCGGGAGCGGAGCTCGACCGGGACGGAGGTGCCGGGGAGGTGCCCGGTCGACAGGTCCTGCCCGGTCCCCTGGCTGCCGCCGGCGGGCGCGACGGCGGACGCAACCACGTGCTCGATTCCGTAGCCCGTGCAGGCGCCGCAGTCGTAGCAGGGCGTCCAGCGGCAGTCGGGCAGCCCGACCTCGGCGAGTGCGTCCTGCCAGTCCTGCCACAGGAAATCCTTGTGCAGCCCGGCCGAGATGTGGTCCCACGGCAACACCTCGGCCTCTGTGCGGTGCCGGTAGACGTACCACTCGAGGTCCAGGCCGTGGTCGGCCATCGCCTCGAGCCACAGGTCGAGGCGGAAGTGCTCGCTCCACTCCTGGAAGGTGCCGCCCCGCCGCCACACCTGCTCGATCACCGGTCCCAGCCGCCGGTCGCCGCGCGAGGCCAGCCCCTCCACCAGGGTGGCCTTGGGGTCGTGCCAGGTGAGCTGCAGCCCCTTGCTCCGCCTGGTGGCATCGCGCAGCAGCCCGACCTTGCGGTGCAGCTCGTCGACCGTGTTCTGGCCGAACCACTGGAAGGGGGTGAACGGCTTGGGCACGAAGCCACCCACCGAAGCCTTGACCGAGACGCCCTTGGTGTAGGTGCGGCCGATCTCGACGCAGTTCCGGGCCAGCTCGTGGATGCCCAGGGTGTCCTCGTCGGTCTCCGAGGGCAGCCCGGTCAGGAAGTAGAGCTTGACCCTGCGCCAACCCTGGCTGAAGGCGCTGGTCACCGCGCCGTACAGGTCCTCCTCGCGGATGAGCTTGTTGATGATCTGGCGCATCCGCCAGGTTCCGGCCTCGGGCGCGAAGGTCAGGCCGGTCCGCCGGGCCTTCTGGATCTGCGCGGCGATGCCGACCGTGAACGCGTCGACCCGCAGGCTGGGCAGGCTGACGGACACCTGCCCACACGTCGACGGGTCGTCGACGATGCCCCGCACCACGGACTCGATGCCGGAGAAGTCCGCCGTGGACAGGCTGGTGAGCGCCACCTCGTCGTAGCCCGTGCGGCGCAGGCCGTCGGCCACCATGGTGCGCACCTGGTCGGCGGGCCGCTCCCGCACCGGGCGCGTGATCATGCCCGCCTGGCAGAAGCGGCAGCCCCGCGTGCAGCCCCGGAACACCTCGACGTTGAGCCGGTCGTGCACCACCTCGGTGAGCGGCACCAGCTGCCGGCGCGGGTAGGGCCACGCCGCGAGGTCGGCGATCGTGCGCTTCTCCACGCGCTCGGGCACGTCGGGGTAGCGCGGCCGGATGGCGCGTATTGCCGGCCCGTCGTAGTCGACCTCGTACATCGACGGGACGTAGACGCCGTCGATCCGGGTCAGCTCGCGCAGCACTGCGGCGCGACTGCCGGCGGTGCGGCCCGACGCCTTCCAGGCCGCCAGCACCTCGGTGATCTCGGAGACGACCTCCTCGCCGTCGCCGATCACCACGAAGTCGAGGAAGTCGGCCAGCGGCTCGGGGTTGTAGGTGCAGTGGCCCCCGGCTGCGACCAACGGGTGGTCGGGACGCCGCTCGGCCGCCCGCACGGGGATCCCGGCCAGATCGATGCAGTTGAGCAGGTTGGTGTAGGTGAGCTCGGCCGAGAGGTTGAACGCCAGCACGTCGAAGTCGCCGGCCGCCCGGTGCGTGTCCACGGAGAACAGTGGGATCCGCTCGCGCCGCATGACCCCTTCGAGGTCACCCCACGGTGCGTACGCCCGCTCGGCCACGGCGTCGTCGCGCTCGTTCAGGATCTCGTAGAGGATCTGGAGCCCCTGGTTGGGTAGCCCGATCTCGTAGGTGTCCGGGTAGGTGAGGAGCCAGGACACGGTGCCCGGGCCGTGCTCCGGACGCTGCGCGCCGAGCTCGAGCCCGATGTAGCGGGCCGGCTTCTCCACATCAGCGAGATGCGGCTCGAGCTGCGTCCAGACGAAATCCATGTCCGTCCAAGGGTAGCGGGACACCCCTTCGGGGCCCGAAATGCTCTCGATGTGGTCAGTCGACTTCGGAGCGTGGCGAAGCTCGGTGCCAGCGGGCGGTCAGCACCAGGCCGGCGGCGTCCACCAGCACGAACGCAAGGCGGGAGGCGACCGCCACGGTGGCAGCGACGCCGCCGGCCATCCCGGCCGTCGCGACGAACACCGCCTCGCGGATCCCCGCACCGGCGGGCACGGGAACGGCGGCGAACCCGGCCGCCCATGACAGCGTCGTGGCGATGCCGATGCGCAAGATCGGCGGATCCGGGACGAGCGCCCGCGCCACGAACCACGTCGCCGCCCAGATGAACAGCCACGCCGGAACGTAGCGGAGGACCACGCCGACGGTGGCCCGCCATTCCGGCAGGGGCACGTCACCGCCGCGGCCGGTGAGCCGGACCACGAGCCGGCGCGCCCGGCCGAGGACCGCGGGATGCAGCGCCGCCAGGCCGAGCGGCAGGAGCAGCAGCAGCGCCAGCGCCGCCGGTGACTCGGCCTGCTGGGCAAGATCGAGCGGCACCAGCACGGCGGCGACGGTGAGCCCGGCCAGATAGAGCGTGGCGAGCGAGAGGGCGACGCTGGGGTACGCCCGGCTGGCGGGCACGCCGCCCCGGCGGGCCAGCTCGCCCCGCCCGACGACCGGCCACACCCCGCCCGGCACGTACTTGCCGATCTCGCCCGAGTAGTACCAGGCGATGACCCGCCGCCGGCCGGGGCGGTGCCCCACCAGCCCGAGCGCGTCCTCCCAGCACCAGGCGATCCAGGTCATCGCTCCCGCGGCGGAAAGCACCGCCAGCACCAGCCAGCCGGGGGCGGCGTCGGCGATCCGATCCCGCACCTCGGCCCACTCCGACGCCAGGGTGGCGGCGACGAATCCGAGGCACACGAGCGCCAGGACCACCCCCACGGCCGTCGGCAGCCGGACCCACCGACGGCGCGACGGCGCCGGTGGATCTGCCGCCGAGCGGGGAGGGTCGGGGGCGGTGCCCAGCACCGCGCCAGTCTTGTCGATGGCCGGCCCTGGTGGCAGTTAGGGGGCGTTCACGGCGGCCGGGGCGGTGACGGGCTCCGCAGCCGACGGTCGCCGGACCGGGCTACGGCGCAGGAACAGCCACGTCACGGGCACCGCGAACGCCATCCACGCCACCAGCTGCTCGATGGAGGGGCGGGGATCCCAGCCGAACATGGCGGCGAGGAACTTGCCTTCCTCGGTCTGCTGGGTGAGCCAGCGGTAGGCGGTGAGGTCGTAGACGCCATTCAGGTTGAGCGACCCCAGGTCGCCCGAGGTCTGGAGGAAGAGCACGGTCTTCGCCACCAGCCCGGCGGCGAAGACGATGAGCACCAGACCGGTGACGGTGAAGAACGCCTTCATCGGCATCGACCGGCCGCCCCAGTAGACGACGTAGGCGAGCAGCGACGCGAGCGCCAGCCCCACGAGCGCCCCGACGATGACCGGACCACCCGATTCTTCGGTGCCGGCGGCGATGAGGAACAGGGCCGCCTCGATGCCCTCGCGCAGCACGGCCACCAGCGCCACAGCGACGATGGCGCGGCGCGTGTTGTCCGACCGGACCGCGGCGTCGACCCGCTCCTCGAGGTCCCCCTTGATCTGACGGCTCTGGCGGCGCATCCAGAAGACCATCCACGTGAGCACCACCGCAGCTACGGCGGAGATGGCGGCGAACGCGCGCAGCCTTGCGTCGCCCTCCAGCGACCCGACGGTGAGGCGGACCACGATGCCGATCGCAAACGCCCCCGCGGTGGCAAGCGCCACACCCTCCCAGACCGATCGGGCCAGGTCGAGGCGACCGATGCGACGCAGGTAGGCGAAGACGATCGCCACCACCAGGGCCGCTTCGAACCCCTCACGGAGCATGATCAGCAAGGCCGCTTCCATATGTTCAGCGAACCTATCACCGGAGGCCGGTGGACCGCCCAACGGTCGCCGTCGACGCCGAGGGTCAGCCGAAGCGACGCATGTGGACGTTGAGCACGAGGCCCACGGCCAACCAGGACGCCACGACCGACGAGCCGCCGTAGCTCATGAAGGGCAGGGTGATGCCCGTGATCGGCATGATGCCCATGGTCATGCCGACGTTCTGGAACACCTGGAAGACCAGCAGCGACAGGACGCCCCCGCAGATGAGCGTCCCCAGCCGATCGTGGGCGATCTGGGCGGTGCGCAGGATGCGCACGCACATCAGCGCGAACAGCGCGAGGAGCGTGGCCGATCCGGCGAAGCCGAGCTCCTCGCCCAGCGCCGTGAAGATGAAGTCGGTGTGCTGCTCGGGCACGAAGCCGAGGCGCGTCTGTGTCCCCTCGAACAGGCCCTTGCCCGAGGCGGCGCCGGAGGCGATGGCCGCCTTCGACTGGTCGAGGTTGTAGGTCTCGGCCTCCAGCCCCTGGTCCTGGTCGAGGAACTCGGTGAGCCGGTCGCGCTGGTAGTCCTCCAGCAGGTCGGAGTTGAGGACCCCCACGATGGCGACGACGCCGAACGCGGTCAGCAGGACGATGTGCCGCACCCGGGCACCGCCCACGAAGACCATGCCGGTGATGATGGCGACGAACACCAGCGCCGTCCCGAGGTCGGGCTGGGCCAGGATCAGCGCCACGGGCACGGCGCAGAGCGCCAGGCCGAGCAACAACCGACGGGCCGACAGCGGCGGCTCGAAGCGGGCCAACAGCACCGCCATCGCGAAGATCGTCCCCACCTTGGCGAGCTCGGCGGGCTGGAGCTGGAACGGCCCGAGCTGGAACCACGCCTGGGTGCCGCGCCGTTCGGTCCCCAGCGGCGACAACACCAGGCCGAGGGCCAGCACCATGGCCAGGTACGGGAGCCAGGCGAAGTCCCGCAGGCGCCGGTAGTCGACGAGCGTGACCAGCACCATGCCGACGACCCCGATGCCGATGAACAGCACCTGCCGGCGCAGGTAGGACAGGTCGTAGGCGTCGGGATCGGTCCCCCGGGTCGACGACAGGATCATCAGCGCGCCCAGCGCGGAGATGGCCGCGGCGCAGCCCAGCAAGACGAGGTCGACGTGCTTCCAGGCCGCCGGCGCCCGGGGATGGAACAGGCTGTCCTCGCGCCGCCGGCCACGACCCCAGCCCGGGCCGCCCATCAGGCGCTCGCGGCCGGGGATGCGTCCGAGGTCGAGGGTCCCGCGCGCCATCAGTCGTACGCTCCCTGGCCACCACCGGTGAGGCCGCCGCCCTGGAGGTTGACCGGTAGCCCGTTGTGCGTGGCGACCGGCTTGGGCGCAAGCCCGGCGAGGACCTCGAATATGCGCCGCACGACGGGGGCCGCCGACGTGGCGCCGAAGCCCGACTCCTCGAGCACCGCGGTGACCTGGTAGCGCGGCGCGTACGCCGGCCCGAAGGCGGAGAACAGGGCCGTGTCCGCCTTGTTGTCGACCTGGGCGGTGCCGGTCTTCCCTGCGATCGGGAACGCGTCGAGCGGGAACCCGGCGAACGCCCGGGCGGCCGTTCCCCGCACCGGCACGCCCACCAGGCCGGTGAGCAGGGCCTGCCGCTCGGCGGGGGTCATCGGCACCCGGGCGGCCGCCTTGGGCTGGAACTCCTGGGTCACCTTGCCGGTCTGGTACGCCTGGGCACGCAACGCCATCTGGGGGATGTAGCGGGTGCCGCCGTTGGCGAACGTCGCGTAGCCGTTGGCGAGCTGGAGCGGCGTCACCAGCACGTCTCCCTGGCCGACACCCACGTTGACGCTGTCGCCCGTGCGCCAGACGGGGTCGTTGCAGTTGGTGGCCTCGCAGAACTCGCGGCGCCACTTGGGGCCCGGGATGCGCCCCGGCCGCTCGCCGGTCAACCCCACACCCGTCTCGGACCCGATCCCCCACTGCGCCAGCAGGCCCTGCAGGCCCTCGTCTCCGAAACGCTGGCGCTGCAGCCAGAACTGGGCACCGACGTTGTAGAAGAAGGCGTCGGAGGACACGGTGAGCGCGTCGCTGATGGTCACCGATCCGTAGGCCGCCCCGCCGGCGTTGGTGCGGAAGCACTTGAGGCCGGTGCAACCCGGGATCTGGTAGCCGCCGCTGTCGTGGAAGACGGTGTCGGGCGCCATGAGCCCGGAGTGCAACGCGGCGTAGCCCATGAACAGCTTGTAGGTGGACCCCGCGGCCCACTGGCCCTGGATCGCCCAGTTGTTCAGCGGCCGGCCGTTGACGGGATCGTTGAGGGCCTTCCACTCGCGGGCGTCGATGCCGTCGACGAACGCCGTCGGGTCGTAGGTCGGATAGGACGCCAGGGCGAGCAGCTGGCCGTTGTTGGGATCCTCGACGACCGTCGCCCCTGTGGTGGCGTTGTTGGGCGGGTTGTCCTTCCGCGGGGGGCGGGCCCGAGCGTCTGCGAGCCCCTGCTGCAGCGCCTGCTCCACCAGCGCCTGGAGGTCGATGTCGATGGAGAGCACCAGGTCGTCGCCCGGCCGCGGCTCCCGGTCGCTGATCACCCGCACCGGCTCGCCCTGGGCGTCGACCTCGATGCGCCGAATGCCGGGCGTTCCCCGCAGGTACTGCTCGAAGGTGCGCTCGATGCCCGCCTTCCCGATGTGGTCGTTGAGCGTGTAGGGCTTGGTGGTTTCGCCGGCCGCCTGCACGTACGTCAGCTCGGCGTCGTCGATCTGGCCCACGTACCCGAGCGTCTGGGCCGCGAGGGTGCCGTAGGGGTAGTGCCGGACGGCTGTCCGCTGGACGACCACCGACGGGAACTCCTCCTCGTGCTCGTCGAGGTAGATCTTGAGCTCCTCCGGCACGTCGGTGGCCACTGGCGCCGGGGCGTAGCGGCTGTAGCGCTTGTCGCCGAGCCGCCGGACGATGTCCTCGGGCGTGATGGGGTGGCCCGCGGCGGTCAGCTCGAGGGTGAGCCGCTGCAGGAGCGCAGTCTGGGCCGAATGGGCGAGCTCGCCGAAGGCGTTCCGGTCGATCCCCACCACGACCGCCACCCGGTTGTCGACCAGGACCTTGCCGTGCCGGTCGAGGATCCGGCCCCGCGGCGCCTCGACCTGGACGGTCCGCACCCGGTTCGCCTCGGCCTGCAGCTGGTAGTCGGACGAGCCGACGACCTGGAGGTCGTACAGGCGGGCGAACAGCGATGTGAACAGGGCCATCGCGACCACCGCCATCATCGACAGCCGCAGGCGCGGCACCTTGCTGCCGCCACCCCGCCCGTTGGAGACGGCGCCGTTGCCGCCGGGCAGGCTCATCGCAGCAGCACCTCGATCCGGTCCGGCTCGCTGGGCCCGTGCACCCACCGCATCACCGCCATGGCCGGAAGCACCAACGCCACGTTCCACAGTGCGACGGCGACGGTGATCGCGGGCACCTCTCCCCACGGATAGGGAGTGCCGATGAGGTGGCCGACACCGGTGTAGAACACCGTCGCCACCAGTGCCGCAACGGCGCCGACGGCGAGCGGCCACCACCCCGTGGGCCGGAACAGGACGACGGAAGCGAGCCCCACGGCGTACCCGACGGCCGCATACGTGAGCGCCGAGAGGCCGAAGGGACTGTCGAGCACGAGGTCGAACAGCAGGCCGGCGAGGAAGCCGTAGGTGGCGCCGCGGTCCGGCCCGCCGGTGAGCGCCGCCGCCACCGTCACCACCAGCATCAGGTCGCCGACCGCCCCGACGACCCGCAAGTCTGCGACGATCGCGATCTGCGCCACGAGCGCCACGAGTAGCACGAGAGCGCCCCGCAGTGGTGTCAGGCGGCGGGCGCCCGGCACGCTCAGCCCTCGTCCGTCCAGAGCATGACGGTCACGTACGACAGCTGGTCGACGTCGACAACGGGATCGATGTCGAGATCGAGCGCCAGGCCTCCGGATCCCTGCCGCGACGACGCCACCGTGCCCACCGGGATCCCCGGCGGGTAGGCGCTGCGGTCCACCCCGCTCGTCACCAGACCGGTCCCCTTGGACACCTTGGCGGTGGGGCTGATCGCGGAGTCGACGGACAGCGGGTCACCCCGGCCCTGCCCACTCGCCGTCCCCAGGTCACCCGTGGTGGACAGGCGCACGCCGACCCGGAAGTCGGGGTCGGTCAGGAGCTCGACGATCGAATCGCCCCCGGTCGCCTGGCTCACACGGCCGACCAGGCCGGCGCCGGTGACGACCGGCATGCCGACGGCGATCCCGTCGTCCTTGCCCTTGTCGATCTCGATGGCGTGGCTGAAGTTGGAGCGGGGCCCCGACACGACCCGTGCGGTGGTGGTCTTGACGTTGGCGGCCCAGGGCAGGTCGAGGGATGCGGACAGCTCCGCGAGCTGCCGCTCGGCGTCGGAGGCGCGCACGCCTTCGGTGTCGGCCGCCGCGAGCCGGTCCCGCAGGTCCTCGTTCTCGTGCTGGAGGTCCTCGTAGTCGGTCACGCCGTGCCAGGCGTTGCGCACCGGCGAGGTGACCGTGTCGACCGCCCCCTCGATCGGGCCGATCACCACCGACGCCCCCTCGCGCACCTCGCGGACGACCGGCGCGTCCCGCAGGCCGACGGTCAGCAGGGTGACCGACGCAAGGATGAGGACGGCAAACCGGGTGCGCGATCCAGTGGGGGGAGAAATCGCCATGGGGATGTGTCAGTAGGCGGTCGACGAGAACAGGACGCTCTTGAGCGCGTCGAACTCCTCCAGCGACTGGCCGGAACCTACGGCAACCGCGTGGAGCGGGTTGGGTGCGATGACGATGGGCATGCCGGTCTCGTGGTGCAGGCGGGCGTCGAGCCCGTTGAGCAGCGCACCCCCACCGGCGAGGCAGACGCCCTTGTCCATGATGTCGGCCGCCAACTCGGGCGGCGTCTTGTCGAGCGTCACCTTCACGGCGTCGATGATGGCCGACACCGGCTCCTCGATGGCTTCGCGGACCTCGTCGGTGGTGGTGATGATCGTCTTGGGCAGGCCCGTCATGAGGTCGCGGCCGCGGATCTCGGCCTGCATCTCCTCGAGAAGCGGCCACGCGGAGCCCAGGGCGATCTTCACCTCCTCGGCGGTCCGTTGGCCGATGGCGAGGCCGTACTCCTTCTTGACGAAGTTGACGATCGCCTGGTCGACCTCGTCGCCCGCCACCCGGATCGACTGGCTGGTGACGATGCCGCCCAGGGAGATGACCGCCACCTCGCTGGTGCCACCACCGATGTCCACGATCATGTTGCCCGTCGGCTCCTGGACCGGCAGCCCCGCGCCGATGGCGGCCGCCATCGGCTCCTCGATGATGTAGGCGGGCTTGCGGGCGCCCGCGTACTCGGCCGCCTCCTGGACCGCCCGCTGCTCGACGCCGGTGATGCCGGACGGCACGCAGATCACCATGCGGGGCTTGCCCCAGCGCCGGTTGTGCGCCTTGCGGATGAAGTAGCTGAGCATCTTCTCGCAGATCTCGAAGTCCGCGATGACGCCGTCCTTCAGCGGCCGGATGGCCTCGATGTGGCTCGGCGTGCGGCCGACCATCCGCTTGGCCTCGATGCCGACCGCCACCGGACGGGCGTCCCGCACGTTGACGGCGATGACCGACGGCTCGTTGAGGACGATCCCCTTGCCACGCACGTAGATCACCGTGTTGGCCGTGCCGAGGTCGACCGCCATGTCTCGGCCCGTCAGCGAAGAAAAGAAGTTGTCGGGCATGGCTCGCGATCCTCCGCCACCCTGCGCCTCGCACACGGAAGCTCGACGTAGGTTAACGAACCCCAATCCGCCGGCGAGCGACCCTCCTGTTGCGATCGCGTCGCACTTTCGGGGTGCGGGGGGCCAGTGGATCGGGTCAGGTCAGCCCGGGGAACCAGAGCGCGATCTCTCGCGCCGCGGACTCGTGCCCGTCGCTCGCGTGCACCAGGTTCTCGGTGGTGATGGTCGCGTAATCGCCCCGGATGGTCCCCGGCTCGGCGTCCTCGACCTTGGTGGCACCGACCACCTTGCGTACCAGGAGGTACGTGTTCTCGTCGGGACCCTCGACGACCATGGCGAACACCGGCGAGCGCGTGATGAACGCGACCAGCTCTCCGTAGAAGGACTTGCCCTGGTGCTCGGCGTAGTGGCGCTCTGCGAACGCCTCGTCGACGTGGCGCAGCTCGGCGGCGACGAGGCCGAGGCCCTTGCGCTCGAGACGGCCGATGACCTCGCCCACCAGGCCGCGCTCGACGGCGTCGGGCTTGCACATCACGAAGGTGCGGTTCTTCACCGGCCGGAGGGTAGGTGGCAGCCGGCCGCGCGTGAAACCCACGCGGCGCCGACGAGCCGACCTCCGACCTGGCGAGGCATCAGGTTTCGGCACGCCGGGCCCGCGGCCCTTGGTTCCGTCGACGGGACCCATTGCCCCGACCTCGCCACAGCGGGACCCATTGCCTCGGGACCTGGCCGGGCGCCCACCGGCGGTCAGGTCAGCAGGCCCAGGCGACGGCACGCCGTCCGGGCTGCCCCCACCGTGTAGAGCGACCCGGTGACCAGCACCAGCCCGGTCCCGCCGGCGCCGTTGCCTGCCGCAGCGGCGGTCGCCGCCTCCCAGGCCTGGCCGAGCGCGTCCCCGACGTCGGGCACCGCCTCGACGCAGACGCCCCGCGCCGCCACCACCTCGGCCAGCTCCCCGGCCGGAACGCCCCGCGGCGACGGCGGCGTGCAGGTGATGACCTCGTCGCCCGCGCGCACCCCGAACGCATCGAGCATCTCGTCGAGGTCGCGCCCGCCGAGCAGCCCCAACACCCAGCGCCGCGTGCCCGCCACGTCGAACTCGTCGTCCAGGGTCGCCGCCGCGGCGCGGGCGCCGTCGGGGTTGTGCGCGCCGTCGAGCACCAGCAGCGGCGCCCGGTGGACCACCTCGAACCGCCCGGGCAGCCGCAGCCCGGCGAACGCCTCGGCGGCCACGTCGGGCGCCAGCGGCCGTCCGAAGAACGCCTCCACCGCGGCGACGGCCACGGCGGCGTTGTCGGCCTGGTGGGCGCCGTGGACCGGCAGGAACAGCTCCTCGAGCACGCCGTTGGGCGTCCGCAGGTCGACGACGTGGCCGCCCAGCGCCACCCGGTCGGCGATGAGCCCGAAGTCGCGGTCCCGGAGCCAGACGTCGGCCGGCCCTTCGGCCTCGAACAGGGGGCGCAACGCCGGGTCGGTCTCCCCGAGCACGAGGTGGCTGCCGGGTTTGACGATGCCCGCCTTCTCCTCGGCGACCCGCCGCCGCCAGTCGCCCCGGCCGCTGGTGTGGTCCTTGCCGACGTTGGTGACGACGGCCACCTGGCCGTCGGCCACGTTGGTGGCGTCCCAGCGGCCGAGCAGGCCCACCTCGACGGCCGCCACGTCCACTGCGACCTGGCTGAACCAGGCGAAGCCCGCGGCCGTGAGCAGCTCGAAGTACGACGGCCGCTCCTCGAAGAACTGCTGATGCTCCAACGACTCGAGCTCGCCCACCACGCCCGCGAACTCCTCGGGCTCGATCGGCTCGCCGTTGCGGGCGATCCGCTCGGTGACGTGCTCGAGGTGGGGGCTCGTGTAGCTGCCGACGGAGAGCTGGTGGGCGGCGAGCAGCGCCGAGATCATGCGGGCGGCCGAGCCCTTGCCGTTGGTGCCGGTGATGTGGATGACGGGGTAGTCGTCCTGGGGATCCCCCAGCACATCGACCACCCGCCGCATGCGGTCGAGCGACAGGCCCTCGACGTGGCCGGCCGATATGGACGCGGTCTTCTCGAGGTTGATGTGATCGTCGAGGTAGGCCTGGGCCTCTGCGAGATCCAAATCCAAGGGCTGTCGGCCCGGCGCCGTCAGGACGCGGCGCGACGCGGCCGCTGCCGGGGCGCCTCGGCCCGCGGCACGAGGGTGGGGTTGACCCGCTCCAGCACGACCGCCCGGTCGATCACGCACTTGCCCACGTCGCTGCGGCTGGGCAGCTCGTACATGAGGTTGAGGAGCACCTCTTCGAGGATGGCCCGCAGGCCCCGGGCGCCGGTCCCGCGCAGCAGCGCCTGTTCGGCGATCGCCTCGAGGGCGTCGTCGGCGAACTCCAGCTCGACGTCCTCGAACTCGAAGATCTTGCGGTACTGCTTGATGAGGGCGTTCTTCGGCTCGCCCAGGATGCGAACGAGCGCCTCCTGGTCGAGGCTCGACACCGCACCGATGACCGGCAGGCGGCCGACGAACTCGGGGATCAGGCCGAACTTGAGGAGGTCCTCGGGCTGCACCTGCTCGAGCAGCACGCCGAGGTCCTTGTCGTCGTAGCGGCTGACGTCGGCGGTGAAGCCCACCCCGTTGCGCCCGATCCGGCTCTCGATGATCTTCTCGAGCCCGGCGAACGCGCCGCCACAGATGAACAGGATGTTCGTGGTGTCGATCTGGATGAACTCCTGGTGGGGGTGCTTGCGGCCCCCCTGCGGCGGCACCGAGGCGGTGGTGCCCTCCAGGATCTTGAGGAGCGCCTGCTGCACGCCCTCGCCCGACACGTCGCGGGTGATCGACGGGTTCTCGCTCTTGCGGGCGATCTTGTCGATCTCGTCGATGTAGATGATGCCGGTCTCGGCCTTCTTGACGTCGTAGTCGGCGGCCTGGATGAGCTTCAGCAGGATGTTCTCGACGTCCTCGCCCACGTAGCCCGCCTCGGTCAGGGCGGTGGCGTCGGCGATGGCGAAGGGCACGTTGAGCATCCGGGCCAGCGTCTGCGCCAGCAGGGTCTTGCCGCAGCCGGTCGGCCCGATGAGCAGGATGTTCGACTTGGCCAGCTCGACGTCGCCGGAGGGCGTGCCGCCGTACTGCACCCGCTTGTAGTGGTTGTAGACGGCGACCGACAGGATCTTCTTCGCGTGGTCCTGGCCGATGATGTAGTCGTTGAGGAAGTCGTAGATCTCGACGGGCTTGGGCAGCTCGTCGAAGCGCAGCTCGCTCGGCTCGGCCAGCTCCTCTTCGATGATCTCGTTGCAGAGGTCGATGCACTCGTCGCAGATGTAGACGCCCGGACCGGCGATCAGCTTCTTGACCTGCTTCTGGGACTTGCCGCAGAACGAGCACTTGAGCAGCTCGCCACCGTCTCCGAACTTGGCCACGTCGGTCGCTCCCCCGTTTGGCGTGCTAGCTCGCCCGAGTGATCGGGCCGGTCATGTCGGCTGCCTGCCGCGACGAGATGACGTCGTCGATGATGCCGTACTCGCGGGCCTC
>DATFVX010000326.1:0-6156 GCA_035259985.1 Acidimicrobiales bacterium
GCCGCCCGCCCCGACCGAGAGGCGGGATCCTGCCGCGGGCGGACGCCCGGCGCCCGCGAGCACCACGGCGCACGGCAGGCGCACGCCGCCGGCGCCCACGATCGCCAGCACCCGTCCGTCGGCCTCCGCGTAGGTCGCCGCCGCCCCGGCGGCGATGACGGTCGCCGGGCGCACCGGCCCGGTCAGCAGGTCACGCAGGAGCACGCTCGCAGCCGCCGCGCCGGGGTCAGCCGACATGTCGCCGGTCATCTCTGGCGTCCGCGCGTCCAAGCACCGGATGGTAGGGCCATTCCGCCCCTCGGTCCCGGACTGCGCCCCGCTCGGCCTCGCAGGGTCGCCGGGGCCTCAGGCGTCGCCGGGGTCGCCGACGTCGACCACCGCGGCCACGGGGCCGCCACCCGACGGGCCCTGGTGGAGGGCGGCAACCGACACGAACACCGCCGGGTCGCCGACGGCCGCCGCCGCCACGCCGCCCACGGCACCCTTGATGTGCCGGTGGTGGTGCACGTCGGAGTCGTCCAGGGCCACCTGGCGCCGGTCACGCAGGCGCCCGCTGGGATCGGCCTCGCACTTGATGAACACGTTGACCAGCCGGTCGCCGAGGTCGGTGGCCGCGGGCCGGTCGGGCAGGTCGAGGCCCGCCGACCGGATGGCGGCGTAGATGCCGTCGACGTCGAGCGCGTCGCTCATGACCGAGTGCCCGACCCGATAGCGACCGCCGACTCCCGGGGCGTTGCCGACGACGACGATCTGGGCCCGGTCCAGCTCGACGCCCGACGAGCACGACGCCACGCTCGAGAACAGCGACAGGTCGCGGCCGATCGCCTCGGTGGCCGGCATCTCGATCTCGCCGAGCGCCACGGCGATGCCGAGCGCCGTCGTGCCGTTCGACAGGTTCATCGACTCGAGCGGCTCGTCGGTGACCGTGTCCTCGCCCCGGGCCCGGGCGTCCTCGATGGTTGCCATGGTGAGCAGGGGCGTCTTGGTCTGGACGTAGTGGACGTCGGCCGGATCGTCGATGCCGGCGTCGGCCATGGCGCGGCGCACGCCTTCGGCCACCGTGGCCACCATCGCCAGCCGGCCGATGTGCTCGGGCAGGATGACCTCGCTCATGGCCACCCCGACCGACAGCCGCGTCGCGCCGGCCCCACCATCACCCGCCGGGCCCGGCTGGCGGGCGAACACCGTGGCATGGGGCGTCAGCACGCCGTCGGTCCCGCCCGACCACACCATCGGTATCCGTTCGACCTCGGCACGCGACCTGGTGCCCCGCTCGAGCAGAACCCCCCTGAACGCCTGGTCGGCGAGGATGCGGGTGAAGTCGTTGACCCCGCCGTTGCCCTCCGTCTTGCCGATGACGGCGACGACGCCGTCTGGGGAGACCGCGCCGGAATCGACCAGGCGCGACAGGCCGGACGCGTCGGAGACGCTCTCGAGCACCACCTTGTGGACGACGTAGGGCACGGTCCCTCCCTCTCAGCGGGCAGCGCCGTCCATCGGCGGTTGCAGCGTGACCAGCGACGGCAGCCCCGACACCTCCAGGAGCCGTCGGGACGGCGAGCCGACGGGGGCGACGAGCTCGAGGGTGATCTGCAGGCCGGCGAGGCGCGGCCCGAGTGCGAAGAAGATCCGCAGCCCGGCGCTGTCGATGTAGTCGACCCCGCCGAGGTCGACCGACACGCCGGTCACCTGGTTGGTGATGGCGGCGACGATCTGCTCCTCGACGATGGCGGCGTTGGCGAGGTCGACCTCCCCCGCGATGGCGATGCGCACGCCACCGCCCTCCGACGCGACGTCGACGCGGGCGGTGGTCATCGCGGTGGGCCGGCCTCGAGGCGGCGGCGGATGAGGACCTCGGTCCCGTCGGAACGGCGGTCGACGGTGAGCTCGTCGGTCACGGCCTCGATGATGGACGTGCCACGGCCCCGGTTGTGGCCGCGGGGCGACCGCCAACGGCCGCTGTCCCGGACGGTCACCAGCACGTCGTGGTTTTGGAGCTCGAGACGCACGTGCACGAGGCCGCCGCGCGGGCCGTAGGCGTGCTCGACCACGTTGCTCGTCGCCTCCCCCACCGCGAGCACGACGTCCATCACGTCCTCAGGACCCGCACCGATGGTCGCCAGCCAGCGCTTCACCGCGGCGCGGATGTCTCGCAGCGACGAGGCGACGGCAGGAACGGTCAGGTCGAGCGGTTCGGCAGAGTCAAAGTCGAGCCGCCGAACGGTGAGGAGCGCCACGTCGTCGGTCGGCCGATCGGGACCGATGAGGTCCACCATCACCGTCGTGCACACCTCCTCGGCCGGGCGCGCGGAGACGGCCTCGCGCAGCAGGCGGAGGCGGGCATCCAGCGGCACCGAGCGCCGCTCGACGAGGCCATCGCTGTAGAGGCAGACGACGCCCCCGGGCGGGAGGTCCACCGTCGTGACGCGTCGACCGATGGAGGCGGCCACGCCGAGGGGCGGATCGACCGGGGCGTCGACGTAGGTCGCCGGGCCATCGTCCGTGGCCACGACCGGCGCCGGGTGGCCGGCCAGCGACAGGTGGAGGCGTTCGAACGAGGGTTCCAGCAGGGCCAGGACGGCCGTCGCCATCTCTCCGGGTTCGAACTGCCGCAGCATGCGGTCGATCCGGTCGAGGATGGCGGCCGGGTCGCTCCGGGTACTGAGCGCGTAGGCACGCACGGCGCTGCGCAGTCGACCCATCACCCCGGCGGCCCGCAGCCCTCGGCCGACGACGTCTCCGACGGTCATGCAGACCCAGCCCGACGGCAGCGTGAAGAGGTCGTACCAGTCGCCGCCGACTTCGCCCTCGCCGCCGGCGCTGTAGCGGATGGCGACCTCGAGGCCGGGCACCTGCGGAACGCGCTCGGGAAGCAGGCTGCGCTGGAGGACGACCGCCGCCCGGCGCTCGGTGTCGGAGATCCGAGCCTGGGTGGCCAGCGCGACCCGGTCGGCCACCATCTGGAGCAGGTCGATCTCGGCGGGGCTGAAGTGCCGGGCCGCGCGCGTCCCGACGTGCAACACACCCAGGAGGCGGTCGCCGGCGAGCAGCGGAACCCCGAGCAACGATCGGATGCCCTTGGCGCGGAGGATGGGATTGACGACGTCGGCCGCCTCGACGTCCTCGATTGCCACCGGCCGCTTCCGGGCCGCCACGCGCCCCGCGAAGCCCCTCCCGAGGGGGACCCGCATCCCCTGGTAGACCTCGTCCTCCAGGCCCCGGGCGGCGGTGGCGACGAGCTGGCCGGCGGGCGAGTCCAGCAGGAGGATCGCGGCCGTGTCGGCGTCGAGGATGTCCCGGACCCGATCGAGCAACTCGTCGAGGAGGTCGTCCACCGAGAGGCGGGCGAGCCCGGCGTCGGTCACGGACTCGATGTCGCGCAGCCTGTCCGCGGCTCCCTTCCAGGTACCGGCTGGCGTCGACATGGCCCAGGAAATGTACCCCCGCGCGGGGGACGCTACCGCTGGGCAGCCCTTTTGCGCCGTGGCGGGGGCACCGCGGATCAGTCCGCGTCGAGCTGGTGTCCGAGCGACTGCGCCGCCTCGATGAACTCGTCGATCATGTCGTAGACGACCTGCGCCGCCGGCTGGGACCGGTTCATCGTGCCGACGATCTGGCCCACGAAGTAGTTGGCGAGCTTCTCGGCACCGGACCCGGGGCGGTGGGCCGCCCGCTCGATGCGCTGCAGGGCGCCGTCCACCAGCACGGGCTGCATCGGCATGCCGAGCGGCATCGGCGTCTCCGGATCGTCCCACTCGTCGGTCCAGGCGCTCCGGAGCTGGCGGGCGGGCTTGCCGGTACGGGAGCGCGACCGCACCGTGTCGGCGGACCCGGCGGCAAGGAACTTCTGCTTGACCACCGGGTGGGTCTCGGCCTCGTCGGTCGCGAGCCAGACCGAGCCGCACCAGACGCCCGCGGCGCCCAGCGCCATGGCGGCGGCCATCTGCCGACCGCGACCGATCCCGCCGGCGCCGAGCACGGGGGTGTCGCCGACGGCGTCGACGACCTCCGGGATCAGCACCATGGAGCCGATCTCCCCGGTGTGGCCACCCGCCTCGTAGCCCTGCGCGACGATGAGGTCGACGCCGGCACGCACGTGACGCTCGGCGTGTTGGGCCGCGCCCGCGAGCGCACCGATCCTGCGCCCCTCGGCCCTGGCCCGGTCGATCATGTGCTCGGTGGGCGGCCCGAGGGCGTTGACCACGAGCGCGGTTCGGTGGGCGAGGGCGATCTCGAGCTGGGGATCGGCGCGCTCGGCCGAGAAGATCATGCCCGCGCCGGCGTCGCCGATCTGACCCCCACGCGACGACGGCTCGCTCCCGGGGACGCCGGCCTCGGGCAGCTCGGGAACGTCGTAGCGGCGGAGGATGTCGGCGACGAAGGCCCGGTGCTCGGGCGGGATCAGGGCGCGGACGTCCTGGATCGACAGGCCGCCGGCCTCGGAGCCCGCGTAGCTCAGCGGCACGATGACGTCGACGCCGTAGGGCCGGTCGCCCACCTCGGCCTCGATCCAGCCGAGGTCGATCTCGAGCTGCTCGGGCGAGTGGGAGGCGGCACCCAGCACGCCCATGCCACCGGCCCTGGTGACGGCGGCCACGACGTCGCGGCAGTGGCTGAACGCGAAGATCGGCACGTCGATCCCGAACAGCTCGGTGGCGGCGGTGCGCATGGTCAGCCTCCTTGTCTCACCCACGGTGCAGGGCGCTTCTCGAGGTAGGCCCGCATGCCTTCCTTCGCCTCCTCGCCCGCGAACAGCTCGGCGGACAGGGCACCGGTCCAGGCGAAGGCCTCGTCGACCGGCATGCCGGGAACCCGGGCGAGCAATCGCTTCGACGCGGCAAGGGCGCCGGGCCCGCCGGCCAACAGGTCGTCGACGGCGGCAGCGACCTCGTCGTCGAGGCGATCCCGGGGCACGGCGGCGTTGATCAGCCCGATCCGGGCGGCCTCGGCGGCGGTGAACCGGGCGCCCCGGAGGAACGCCGACCGGGCGTCCGCGGGACGCAGCTTGGGCAGGCAGACCACGGCGATGACCGCCGGCGCCACGCCGACGCGGACCTCGGTGAAGCCGAACCTGGCGTCCTCGGCGGCAATCGAGATGTCCATGGCGGCGGCGAGCCCCATGCCGCCGGCGACGCAATGGCCGGCGATCCGCCCCACGTAGGGCTTGGACGACCGGCCGAACCGACCGAACAGGTCCTCGGGGCGACGCACCGCCGCCGGGCGCTCGTGGTCGCCGCCCGCGCGGGATCCCGACGAACGCTCGGATAGGTCGGCCCCGGCGCAGAACACCCTCCCCCGGTTCGTGAGCACGACGACTCGCACCGCCGGGTCCTCCTCGGCGGCGTCGAGCGCCTCGCCCAGCTCGCCGACGAGGCGGGAGCTCAGCGCGTTGCGGTTCGCCTCGTCCGCCAGCGTCACGGTGAGCACACCCCTCGCGTCCAGGGCGGTCTCGACCAGCCTCCCGCCGCGATCCTGGCCCGGGGCGCTCATGCCGGGACCCTCGCTCCCGGGGCTGGGCCGTCGGTCGGCGGCCCGGCGAACGCCTGGGCCCGGGCGAGCCAGTCGCGGGCGATCGGTCCCGCGACCTCGAGGGCGGTGTCGTCGACGTGGCGCCGCTGGGTGACCACCAGGCAGAAGTCCTCGGCGGGGCCCCGCACGACGTCGGCGACGCCGTCGGGGCCGAAGGACCAGACGTCGCCGGACGGCCCGGTCAGCTCGAGCCGCACGTCGCCCTCCGGACGCTCGAGCCCGCGGTTCGCGTACGACCACCCGCGCGTGATGAACCCGAGCTGGGCGACGTGGCGGAGCCGGTCGGTGCCCTGCCTCCGGGCGCCGACCGCGTCGGCGACGTCCTGGCCGTGCGCCCAGCACTCCATCAGCCGGGCGGTGAGGAACGACTTCGCTCCCATCGACGGCCCATACCACTCGACCCGCCGGTCGTCGTCGAGGGTGGCGGCCGCCTGCGCCAGCCGGCGACGCGTGGCGCGCCACGTGTCGAGCAGGCCGGGCGGGGACAGGTGGCGGTGGAGCGTCAGCCCGTCGATGCCGCCCGGGTCGGCGAAGAGCTCGGCCACCGACTCCTTGAACGCCGGCGGGTCCACGATGGCGGTGGCGGCCGCCCCGTCGTAGTAGGTCAGGTGGCCGATCTGGTCTGCA
>DATFVX010000327.1:0-8931 GCA_035259985.1 Acidimicrobiales bacterium
GGCCATGGCCTCGGAGTTGTCGGGCTGATCGGCGAGCACCGCGTCGTAGATCTGGATGGCGTCGTCGTAGCGCTCCTGCTGCAGGGCGAGCCGGGCGTTGTCGAGCTGGGTACGGGTCGACTCCCGGATGTCGCCGGTGAGGGCGTCGCCGGCCTCGCGGCGCCCCGAGAAGCGGGCCACGAGCACGCCGGCCACCACGGCGAACGCCACCACGCCCGCCAGCACCGCCATCGTGCGCGACCACGACCGGCGCGGGCGGGCGGCGCTGACCCGCGCGTGGTGAGCCTCGATGGCCCGGATGCTGCGGGCGGCGCGGGCGGTGTAGTCGTCCTTCAGGGACGCGTAGTCGTGGTCGTCGACGTCGCCGGCGTCGTGCTCGCGCTCCAGGTCCTCGAGCGACCGCAGCAGGAAGTCGCGCTGTTCCTCCAGCGCCGCCAGAGTGTCCGGATCGAGCGGGCGGGTGCCGTCCACCGCGGTCAAGGGTCCTCCCCGCGGGCGCGGCTCAACGGCGCCAACGTGCGGTCGACGAGCTCGCGATCGGCCTCGCTGGCATGGACGGCGGCCATCCCCCGCCAGCGCCAGAACACGTACCCGACCCCGGCCAGGGCCAGCACCAGGCCAACGACCGGCAGGACCCAAACCAGCCCGCCGACGCCGGAGCTGTCGGGCGTGAGCAGGATCGACTCGCCCCATGTGGCGACCAGCTCGTCGCGGATGGCGTCGTCGCTCGCGCCCTGGTCGATCCGCTCGGCGATCAGCGTGCGGATCCCGCGTGATGCGGCCGCGTCGGACTCCGCCACCGACTGCCCGTCGCACGCCGGGCAGGCGATGGTCTCGGCCAGGTTGCGGGCGCGCTCCTCGGGCGTGCGGGGGCCGCCGTCGTCGGCCACGCCGAGCGCCAGCGCCACCACCAGCACCGCCGCCATGGCGAGCCAGCCGATCAGGCGCGTGCGGGTCACGGCGCCCCCGGATCGGCCGCCGCCTGCTCGAACTGGTCGATGGCACGATCCAGCCCGTCTCGAGTGACGCCGCCGGTGAACTTCGCGGCAACCCTGCCGCCGGGCGTCACCAGGTAGCTCTCCGGCACCTTGGGCGTGCCGAAGGCGCTGGCGATCAGCCCGTCGCTATCGAGCACCACCGGCCAGTCGCCACCGTTGCGCTCGAAGAAGGTGCGGGCGCTGGCGGGGTCGTCGTCGAACAGCACGCTCACGAGCACGGCGTCGCCGGTGCGGCGGTGCTCTCGCTCGAACGCGTCGAGCTCCGGGTGCTCGATCCGGCAGGGCACGCACCAGGTGGCGAAGAAGTTGACCACCACCCAGCGACCCTGCTGCCCGTCGATGTCGAAGTTGCCGCCGCCGAGGGTCTCGCCCGCGAGCGGCGGCACCACCTTGCCGACGAGCGGCGACTCACGCCGGCGGTCGGTCGCCGGCTCGCGCGTCGCCAGCACGGCCACGAACCCGATCGCCAGCACCGCCACCACGGCCGAGACGATGAGCCCGGTCCGCGGGCGCGGCGGCGCCTCGGCGACGTCGTCGTCGAGCGGGTCGGGCGCCGCGGACTCGGGGGTGACGGGCGCGGTCACGTCGGCACCTCCACCGGCGCATCGTCGGCGCGCCCGGCCTCGCCGTCGCCGTTGGACCGCGCCGGGACCCGCGCTCCCGTGATCGCGCGCGGCGGCTCCGACACGGGCGCGATGGGGCGGCGGCGGCGACCGGGGAACGCCGCCAGCACGGTGCCGATCAGCATCACGGCCCCGCCGATCCACAGCCACAGCACCAAGGGCTGCACCACCACCCGGAGGACGATGCGGCCGCCGTTGTCCTCGTCGGGCACCTGCAGGAGCGCGAGGTAGACGTCGCGGGTCGGCGAGGTCGCGACCGCCGGCGTCCCCACCGCCGTCTCGCCCTCCCCGAAGCGATTGATGGCCGGCTCGTAGACGTGGCCGTCGATGCTCACCCGGGCCCGGATCGACGTCTTGTTGGGTTCCTCGACCGTGCGCGGGCCGACGTACGTGATCTCGTGCCCGGCGACCGTGGCGCTGTCGTCGACGTCCATCGTCAGCTCGCGCTCGGTGTCGTAGCTGCTCGACGCCGCCAGGGCCACGGCGATCAGCACCACCCCGAGGTGCACGACCATCCCCCCGTTGGTGCGGCCCACCACGCCGCGCCAGCCCTGCCGCCGGGCGGCGAGGACCAGCTGCCGCAGCGCCGAGCCCGCGGCAAATCCGCCGAGGCCGAACGCCAGCAGCGGCGCGAGCCCGTGCGCGCCCAGGAGCACGGCCACGACGACGGCCACGGTGCCCACCCACGCCGGCCAGAACAGGCGCTGCGCCAAAAGCTCACCCGAGGCCTTGCGCCACGGCAGCACCGGGGCCACCGCCATGAGGAACAGCAGGGTGATCCCGATCGGCATCGTCATGCGCTCGAAGTAGGGCGCGCCGACCGACAGCTGGTCGCCGTTGATCGCCTCCACGATCAGGGGGAACACGGTGCCGAGGAGCACCACGAAGGCGAAGCCGGCGAACAGCACGTTGTTGGCCAGGAAGGCGCCCTCGCGTGACAGTGGCGAATCGATCCGGCCGGGCGCCCGCAACCGGTCGCCGCGCCAGCCGATCAGCCCCAGCGTTGCGGCCACGATCAGCCCGAAGAACGACAGCAGCCAGACGCCGATGTCGCTCTCGGTGAACGAGTGCACGGACGCGATCACGCCCGAGCGGGTGAGGAACGTGGCCAGGATGGTGAGGCTGAACGTGGCGCACAGGAGCGAAAGGTTCCAGACGCGGAGCATCCCCCGGCGCTCCTGCACCATCACCGAGTGGAGGTAGGCGGTGCCGGTCAGCCACGGGAGCAGCACCGCGTTCTCCACCGGGTCCCAGCCCCAGTAGCCGCCCCAGTTGAGGACCTCGTAGCTCCACCAGGCCCCGAGGACGATGCCGACCGTTAGGAAGCCCCAGGCGAACAGCGTCCAGCGGCGGGTCTCGAGGAGCCAGCCCTCCCCCACCCTGCCGGTGGCCAGCGCCGCGACGGCGAAGGCGAAGGGCACCGTGAACCCGACGATCCCGAGGTAGAGCATCGGCGGGTGGAAGGCCATCAGCGGATGGTTCTGCAGCAGCGGGTTGGGGCCGGGCCCGTCGAAGCCGGGGGGCGGATCGAAGGTGTGGAAGGGGTTGGCGGGAAACAGCAGCAGCAGGAAGAAGAACGAGCTGACCACCAGCATGGTCAGCAGCGCCCAGCCCACCAGCGGATCGTTCAGGCGCCGGCGGAACCTGTGGACGACGAGCGCGATGTAGCCGGTGAGCACGAGGACCCACAGGAGCAGCGAGCCCTCCAGCGCAGCCCAGAGCGTGGCCACGTTGTAGAGGGCGGGGGTCTTGTGGCTGCCGGTGTCGGCCACGTACTGGACCGTGAAGTCGCGGGTGATGAGCGCCCGCTCCATCGCCGCCACCGCCACCACGGCGCCGAGCAGCGCCAGGAGCGCGTAGGACCGGCCGACGGCGATCAGGTGCAGGCGGCGCTGCCGCAGCGCCACCGCCAGCGTGGCCACGCCCCCCAACGAGGCGGCCACGCCCAGGATGACGCCCCCCTGCCCGAGGGCGGCGTTCACGGCGTGTCGGCCTCCCCGCCCTGCGTGTCGTCGGCCGGTGCCGACCCGCCCTGCCGGGCCTCCCGCATCCGCTGCCGGTAGTCGTCCTCGGACTCGTACGTGGCGTCGTGCTTGATCATGATGCGGTCGCTGTCGAACACGTCGCCCGACTCGTCCCAGTGCCCCTCGAGGACGACCGGGATGCCGGGCCGGAACAGCTCGGGCGGGCTACCGACGTGGCGGACGTCGACCGCCGCGCCGTTGAACGCCACCGCGAAGCTGACCACGCCGTCGGCCTCCGCCGGCTCCCCCGTGACCGTCCCCTGGAGGCGGAACCGCTTGGTGCCGAGGCTCTCGCGCTGGGCGACGGCCTCGTCGGCGTTGCGGAAGTAGAGCGTGGCGTCGGACAACCCCTTGTACACCAGGACGCCGAGCGCGACGAGGACGACGACCAGGACGGCAGCCGGCATCCAGCGGCGTCGCCGCCCATCGGTGCGGGACCGGGTCCGGGTGGCGACGCCGCCACCGTCGCCATCGGTCCCGGTGTCGTCGAACGTGCGCGGCGTCAGCTCCACCGGCGCTCCTCTGGCGGCACCTGGCGCGACAGCGCGCGGCCGCGGCGGAGCACCCAGGCGGCGTACGCGCCGATGAGGACGGCGGCGCCGCCCCACCCGGCGGCGATGTAGCCGGCGTGCGTCATGGCGATCACGCCGGCGCCTCCACATCGGTGTGGTGCCCCGCCTCGGCCCGCCGCTCGGCCAGCGCCAGGTCGAGGTCCAGGCGCTCGGACTGGTACTCGAGCCACGCGACGCGGAAACGATGGACCAGCAGCCACGTGAACACCAGCCCGACGGCCAGGAAGCCCACCATGAGCGCCACCAGCATCTGGCCCTCGATGGTGGGGTCGAGCTTGACCAGCGTGGACCGCTGGTGCAGCGACCGCCACCACTCGACCGAGCGGTTGACGATGATCACGTTGGGGACCAGCAGCAGCCCCAGCACCGCGGCGCGCGTCGATCGGGCGGTGGGGTCGACGTCGAGCCGCCGCAGCGCGAGGTAGCCGACCAGCAGGGTGGCGAGCAGCGCGGTGGACGTCAGCCGCGCGTCCCAGGTCCAGTAGGTGCCCCACGTGGGACGCCCCCACAGCGACCCGGTCCCCAGCGTGATGGCCGTGAACACCAGGGCGACCTCGGCGCTGGCCCCGGCCAGCGCGTCCCAGCCCGGCGTGCGCCGCCGCAGCCACATCGCCGACGCGATGGTCGTGATGAAGCAGCCGGCGTACATGAAGCTGGCGGCGGGCACGTGGATGTACATCAGCCGTACAGAGTCGGCCATCTCGGCGTCGGCCGGGCTCCATACCAGGCCATACAGCACGAGCAGGGCGATGCTTCCCAGCGCGAGGATGCCGAGGACGCGGCTGGCCCGCGAGCCCGTGTGGCCGGGAGCGCCGCGACCGGCAACGGCGCGTGGGGTGTCGGCGGCATGGCCGTCGGCGCCGGGCGCACCGGTGACGGTGGTCGATGTGGGGGAGGTCACGAACCCTCCAGGAGGGTGCCGTAGGCGAGTGCCCCGGCGACGGCGTACAGGACAGCGAGCCCGGCCAGCAGGCCGCACCATGGCCAGCCGTCGGCGGGAACTCCGGCCAGCGCCGCCTCGAAGGCGCGGGTGGCGCCGATGAGGACGGGAGCCAGCACGGGCAGGAGCAGCAGGGGAAGGAGCGTCTCCCGGACCCGCAGGCCGCTGACCAGGGCGCCGTACAGGGTACCGGTGGCGGCCACGGCGACGGTCGCGGCCAGGCCCGCCACCACCACCAGCCCGGCGCCCGCAAGCTCGACGCCGTAGAGGACGACGACGCCGACGCCCAGCAGCAGTTCCAGCGCGAGGAGCACGACCGCCACGGCGGCCGCCTTGCCGACGAACACGCCCGCCGGGTCGAGGCCGGAAAGCCGGAGCGCATCACGCACCCCGTCGGTCTCGTCGATGGCGGCGCTGCGGGAGATGGCCAGGAGGGCCGCGAACAGCACAGCCGTCCAGTAGAGGCCCGATGCCAGGCGCTCGAGGAGCTGGCGGTCGGGGTCGAGCGCGAAGGCGAACAGGACGAGCACCAGCAGCGAGAACGGCGCCACCTGGTTGGTGGTGACGCGGCTGCGGAGCTCGACCCGCAGGTCGCGGCCCGCCACCAGCGCGGCGTCACGCCACATGGCTCACCTCGGGCGAAGGTGCGGCGGGCGCCCGGCGCGGTGGCGCCTGCGGCGCCGACCCGTCGCTGGGGGCGGCGCTGCGGGCGGGCGCAGTCGTGCCACCCGCCAGTTCGACCACCCGGTGTGCGAGGGACTCCGCCCGATCCAGCTCGTGGGATGCGAGCAGCACGGTCGCGCCCTGGCGCACGGCCCGGCCGATGAGGGCGTCGAGTTGATCCCGGGTGTCGTGGTCGAGCCCGGCGTGGGGCTCGTCGAGCAGCCACAGCGCGGGCCGGCGGGCGAGCAGGCATGCGAGGGACGTGCGCCGCCGCTGTCCGGCGGACAAGCGCCCCACCACGACGTCGCGCAGCCGGCCGTCCAGGCCGACGAGCGCCAACGCGGCGGCGATGTCGCCCGGGTCGGCGCGGCACGCGCGGCCCCAGAACCGCACGTTGTCGGCGACGGTCAGGTCGTCGAAGAGGCCGGTGGCGTGGCCGAGGAGGCCGACGTGCCGCCGCACCGGGCGGGGATCCAGGCGCAGGTCGTGCCCAAGGACGACGGCCTCGCCCCGCACCACCGGAACGAGGCCCGCGCAGGCGCGCAGGACCGTGGTCTTGCCGGCGCCGTTCGGACCGCGCAGCAGGACGATCTCGCCCCGGGCCACGTCGAGGTCGAAACCGGCCAGCGCGGGGAAGCGTCCGAGCAGCGCGACGGCGGCGCGAAGGTGGACGACTGGCTCCATGACGACAGCGCGAGGCTAGTGACCAGCCCTCGCGGCCTCCAAGGTGAGCGTGCCGCCCCCGGGGGCCCGTGTTCGAGGTCTCAGGGGCGGGTCGATACCCTCGGACGATGCAGCTGGCGAGGGTCCTGGGCGCCGTCGGGCGCACGTGCATCGCCGCCGGCGTCCTGATCCTGCTGTTCGTCGCCTATCAGCTCTGGGGCACCGGCATCCGCGAGGCCCAGGCCCAGCGGAAGCTCGAGAACGAGTTCGAGCAACGCCTGGGCGACGCCGGCGCGAGCGTCGCCGACGAGTCCGCCCAGGGTGCCGGCCCGACCCCCAGCACCACGGCCCCGGGCCCACCTCCGCCGGCCGCCGCCGAGGGCGACGCCGTGGCCCACGTCCGCATCCCTGCCATCGGCCTCGACAAGATCGTGGTCCAGGGCGTGACGCTGGAGGACCTGAAGCGCGGCCCGGGGCACTATCCCGACACCCCGCTGCCGGGCCAGCCCGGCAACGCCGCCCTCGCCGGGCATCGGACCACCTATGGCGCACCCTTCAACCGGATCGACGAGCTGGACCCGGGCGACGAGATCCTGGTCACCACCGTTCAGGGGTCGTTCCGCTACGAGGTCAGCGACCAGCTGATCGTGAGCCCGAAGGAGGTCGGGGTCCTCGACGACTTCGGCGACAACCGCCTGACGCTCACCGCGTGCCATCCCAAGTACTCGGCACGCCAGCGGATCGTGGTGGTCGCCGCCCTCGTAGGCGAGGCAGCGCCCGCCGCCAACGCCCCACCCGGACCCGAGACGGGCGCCATCCCCGGGGACGGCGACAACGGGGGCAACGGCGGAAGCGGCGACAACGGAAGTGACGCAGGCAGCGGAGACGAGGTGAGCGCCAGCTCGGTCGAGGGAGGCCTGTCGGGCAAGCGGGCCGCCATCTGGCCGGCCATCGCCCTGGGGGTTGCCTGCGGACTCATCTGGACCGCCGCCTGGCTGCTCGGCAAGGTCTGGCGCAAGTGGCCGGCCTACCTGCTGTGCCTGCCGCTGTTCCTGCTGATGCTGTTCTTCTTCTTTGAGAACTTCTCGCGGGTGCTCCCGGCCAACTTCTGATCCTGGGCCGGCCGACCTACCCTCCGATCGTGTCCTACGATCGCAGCGCCCGCGGGACCCTGTCCGCTGCGGCCGGGCGCCCTCGCACAAGGACGGCAGCCAAATGAACTCACCCGCTCCCGGGTGGCTCCCAGACCCCACCTCGCGCCACGAGTACCGCTATTGGGACGGCTCCCGCTGGACCGACGACGTCGCCGACCACGGTGTCGCATCCACCGACCCCCTCGACGCCGGCCCGTCCTTCGGCTCCGACCCCAATCCGACGGCGGCCGATCCGACGCAGCGGGTCGACGCGACCCACCAGTACCCCGGCGCCGGCCAGCAGCCGACCCCGACGTCGCCGTACTACGGCGGCTACGGCGACTACGGCCCGGACCAGGCCCCGCCGCCGGCCAGGAAGCGACCCCCGCCCGGCCTCATCGCCGCGCTCGCCGTACTGGCGGTGGCCCTGGTCGGCGGGTTGGTGTACTTCCTCGTGCGCGACGACGACGGGTCGGGCGACAACCCCACAGAGGTCAGCGACGAGGGCACGACGACCACCGATCCCGACAGCCAGGACGGGACCGACAGCGGGGGTGGGAACGACAGCGGCAGCGCCGATTCGCTCCCCGACGACATCGACAGCGAGAACGTCGACGAGCTCGTCGAGTTCATGGCCGACAACATGGAACGGGAGTCCGGCGGCGTCCTCGACCACGAGCAGGCGACCTGCATCTCCCAGGGCCTCCTCGACGAGCTGGGGGTCGAGAGGCTGGTCGAGCTCGGCGAGTCGGGCCAGGACCCGTTCACCGATCCCGAGATGATCTCCCAACTGTTCGGCATCATGGATGACTGCGGCGTCTCCCTCGAGGACCTGGCGACGGCGCCCGATTGAGCTCCGACCCCGACGGCGGTGCCGGGAGCGGACCGTCCGCCGATCCAGTGATCGTCCGGCGGCGCAAGCTCGCCCGCTGGGCTGACCGCGGCCAGCGGGCCGGATACGCACTCTTCGGAGTGGCGATCGTGCTGTTCGTCGTCGGGTTCGTCGTCGGCTTCTCGTCCGGTGTGGTGACCGCAGTGGTGGCAGCGCTGGTCGCCGGCTCGCTGATCCTGGCGCCCGCCATCGTGGTGGGATACGCGGTGCGGGCCGCCGACCGGGAGGACCGCGATCGCGGCATTGGCCTCTAAGAGCGGGCGCGGAAGAGGTACGCCGTCTCGGCGCACCGGTGTCAGCGTTGTCTGGAGGCCGAGCTGTGAGGCCCGGGGTCACGCTGCAAATTCCGTACTGTTCCGTGCCCACGTGCGGGCCGAACCGCTCGACCTCTGAGATCTGTCTGCCCTGCGGCGGGCCCGGGCG
>DATFVX010000328.1:0-9487 GCA_035259985.1 Acidimicrobiales bacterium
CTCGAGACCGCGCAGCTCGTCGCCGAGCGTGCCAAGGAGCTCGCGGCCGAACTCCTCGAGGCATCGCCCGACGACATCGTGATCGGCGTCGACGGCAAGGTCGGTGTCACGGGTGTGCCGGCGAAGGCGCTCACGTGGGGCGAGCTCGCGGTCGCCGCGAAGGACAAAGGCGAGCCGTTGATGGTGCAGCACGACTTCGCGTCGTCGGGCTCGACGTTCCCGTTCGGCGCGCACGTCGCCGTCGTCGAGGTCGACACCGAGACCGGGGACGTCCGGCTGGTACGGCTGGTGGCGTGCGACGACGCCGGAAGGATCGTCAATCCCCTGCTCGCCCACGGGCAGCGCCACGGCGGGCTGGCCCAGGGCGCAGCCCAGGCGCTGTTCGAGCAGGTCGCGTTCGACGCGCACGGCAACCCCATGACCGCCAGCTTCGCCGACTATCCGATCGTCTCTGCGGCGGAGCTGCCGTCATTCGAGCTCGTCGACATGGAGACGCCGACCTGGGTCAACGACCTCGGCGCGAAGGGCATCGGCGAATCGGGGACGATCGGCTCCACGCCCGCGGTCCACAACGCGGTGTGTGATGCCCTGGCGCATATCGGGGTCCGACACATCGACATGCCCTGCACTCCGGCGAAGGTGTGGCGGGCCATCCAGGAAACGGGCAGGATGAGCACCAGCGGGTCGTGACGACCGTCACGACCGAACGGGAGGGGGCCGCCGCTGTGAACATCACCCTTTCGGTCAACGGCGAGGAACGCTCGACCGACGTCGAGCCTCGCCGGCTGCTCGTGCACCACCTGCGGGACGACCTCGGCCTGACCGGCACCAACGTCGGCTGTGACACGTCGTCGTGTGGGTCGTGCACGGTGCTGATGGACGGGGAATCGGTGAAGTCGTGCACGGTCCTGGCGGTGCAGGCCGACGGCCACGAGATCACGACGATCGAGGGCTTGGCGGCGACGGCCCGTCCGGCCAACGGGGATCCGGCCGCCATGCACCCGATGCAGCAGGCCTTCCACGAGCAGCACGGGCTGCAGTGCGGCTTCTGCACGCCCGGCATGGTGATGGCCGCGGTGTCGTTGCTGGCCGAGAACCCGCATCCCACCGAGGCCGAGGTGCGCCTCGGCCTCGAGGGCAACCTCTGCCGCTGCACGGGGTACCACAACATCGTGCGCTCGGTGCTGGCTGCCGCCGGCGAGCTGCCGGCATCCGAGGAGGTGCCGGCGTGACCGCAACCGACGTCGCCCGGGAGGCGCCCAGCGCCCGCGGCGTGGGCGCCCGGATGCTCCGCAAGGAGGACGCCCGCCTGCTGACCGGCGAGGCCCGCTTCGTCGACGACCTGTCCATCCCGGGAGCGCTGTGGCTGGGGATGGTCCGCTGCCCGTACGCCCATGCCCGCATCGGCAACGTCGACGCCAGCGCGGCGCTGGCGATCCCCGGCGTGCGCCACGTGTTCACCGGCGCCGACCTGCGGGACGGGTGGGCGGCGGCGATGCCGTGCGCCTGGCCCGTCACCGAGGACATGAAGGCGGCCGACCACTGGCCCGTGGCCGTGGACAAGGCCTGCTACGTCGGTGACATCGTGGCCGTGGTCGTGGCCGACAGCCGCTACGCGGCGGTCGACGGCGTCGACGCCGTGGCCGTCGACTACGACCCGCTGGAGGCCGTGGTCGACCTCGAGGACGCCGCGGCCGACCGGGTCGTGATCCACGATGGCCTCGGCACCAACAAGTCGTACACCTGGGCACTGGTCCCGGATCCCGACGCCGTGGAGCGCGCGTTCGCGGACGCGGCCCACGTCATCAGCGAGCGCTATCTGCAGCAGCGGCTGATCCCGATGGCGATCGAGCCCCGGGGCGTCGCGGCGGTGCCGGGCGTCTACGGCGGCGACCTGACCGTCTACTCGGCCACGCAGATACCGCACATCCTCAAGATCATGATCGCCGCCACCTGCGGCGTGCCCGAGTCCAAGGTCCGGGTCATCGCCCCGTCCGTCGGCGGCGGGTTCGGGTCGAAGCTGAACGTCTACGCCGAGGAGCTGATCGCCGTGGCGCTGGCCCGCCGGCTGGGCGCGCCCACCCGCTGGACCGAGAGCCGCAGCGAGAACGCGGTGGCCACCATCCAGGGCCGGGGTCAGATCCAGGACATCGAGCTGGCCGCCGACGCCGACGGCAAGGTCACCGCAGTCAGGGTCAAGCTCCTGGCCGACATGGGTGCCTACATGCAGCTGGTCACGCCCGGGATCCCGCTCCTGGGCGCGTTCCTGTACGGCGGCGTGTACGACATCCCGGCGTACTCGTTCGAGTGCACCGGGGTGTTCACGACCAAGACGCCGACCGACGCCTACCGGGGCGCCGGCCGGCCCGAGGCGACGTACGCCATCGAGCGGGCGATGGAGGCGCTCGCCCAGAAGGTCGGGGTCGACTCCGCCGAGATCCGGCGCCGCAACTACATCCCCGCCGATCGGTTCCCCTACGACGCCTCGTCGGGGCTGACGTTCGACTCCGGGAACTACGAACCGACGCTGGATCGCGCCCTCGAGCTCGTCGAGCACGACGCGCGCCGCGCCGAGCAGCAGCGCCGGCGCGACGCCGGCGACAGCAAGCACCTGGGCATCGGCATCTCCACGTACGTCGAGATGTGTGGGCTGGCGCCGAGCCGGGTGCTGGCGTCGCTGAACTACGCCGCGGGCGGGTGGGAGTCCGCCACCGTGCGGGTGCTGCCGACCGGCACGGTCCAGGTGGTGAGCGGGACCACGCCCCACGGGCAGGGCCACGAGACCTGCTGGTCGCAGATCGTGGCCGACAAGCTGGGCATCGACCCCGACGGCGTCGAGGTGCTGCACTCCGACACCGCCGTCAGCCCCCTAGGCATGGACACCTACGGCAGCCGCTCGCTGCCGGTCGGCGGGGTGGCCGTGGGCATGGCCACCGACCAGGTGCTCGACAAGGCCCGCCGGATCGCCGCCCACCAGCTCGAGTGCGCGGAGGACGACCTCGAGCTCGTCGACGGCGAGCTGCGGGTCAAGGGCACGCCCACCAAGGCGATGACGCTGCAGGCCGTCGCGTTCGAGGCGTTCAGCGCCCACAACCTGCCCGACGGCATGGAGCCCAACCTCGTGGGCGAGGTCACCTACGACCCACCCAACTTCGTGTTCCCGTTCGGGACCCACGTGGCGGTGGTGGAGGTCGACGAGGAGACCGGCGGCGTCGAGCTCGTCGACTACGCCGCCGTCGACGACTGCGGGGTCCAGGTGAACCCCATGATCGTGGAGGGCCAGCTCCACGGCGGCATCGTCCAGGGCGCCGCGCAGGCGCTGTGGGAGGAGGCGATGTACGACGACGACGGGCTGCTGCGCAACCCGACGCTGACGGACTATGGCGTTCCCTCGGCGGCCGAGGTGCCGAGCATCAGGCTCGATCACACGGTGACGCCGAGCCCGACCAACCCGCTCGGCGTGAAGGGCATCGGCGAGGCCGGCACGATCGTGTCGACGCCGACCGTCGTCAACGCCATCGTCGACGCCCTGGCGCCGCTGGGCATCACCGACGTCGCCATGCCGGCCACGCCCGAACGGGTCTGGTCGCTCATCCGTGAGGCTCGGGAGGGACAGGCATGATCCCCGCAGCGTTCGAGTACCAGCGTGCGTCCAGCGTCGACGAAGCCGTCGGCCTGCTGGGCGAGCACGGCGACGACGCCAAGTTGCTCGCCGGCGGCCATTCGCTGCTGCCGCTCATGCGGCTGCGCCTGGCCGCCCCGGCGGTGCTCGTCGACATCGGCCGCCTCGAGGACCTGTCCTACGTGCGCAGCGGCGACGGCCAGGTGCGGATCGGCGCGCTGACCCGCCACCACGACCTCGCGACGTCGGACGAGGTGCGCGAGCAGGTGCCGCTGCTGGCGCACATCGCGGGCCAGATCGGCGACCCGCAGGTGCGCCATCGCGGCACGATCGGCGGTGCGATCGCCCACGGTGACCCGGCGTCAGACATGCCCGCCGGGCTGCTGGCGTTGCGCGGAACGGTGGTGGCCCGCGGCCCGGCAGGCGAGCGGGAGATCCCTGCGGACGAGCTGTTCACAGGCTTCCTCGAGACGGCGCTGGCGCCGAACGAGGTCATCACGGAGATCCGGGTCCCGGCGGTGGGCAGCGCCCCGTGGGGGTTCCAGAAGTTCGTGCGCAGGGCCCAGGACTGGGCGATCGTCGGATGCGCCGCGGTGCTCGAGAACGGCACCTCGGGCGGGCCCGGCGTGGGGCTGGTCAACATGGGTGCGACGCCGCTCCGTGCACAGGGCGTGGAGGAGCAACTACGAAACGGGGCGTCGCCCGGCGACGCGGCTGCCAGAGCAGACGAGGGCACCGAGCCCCCGGACGACCTCAACGCGTCGGCCGAGTTCCGGCGCCACCTGGCGCGGGTGCTGGTCCGGCGGGCGCTGGAGTCCGCCCAGTCATAGCCCACGGTCGTCTCCGCGGGAATTGGTCGCAGGGCCGGCCCGCCCGCGGAGAAATCTCTGGGGTTCCCGGCCGTAGGCTGGTGCCCATGTCCGCCGCATCCGCCGGCCCTGGCCGGCCCGTCGCTGCTAGTCGCGCCGCGGGTCCACCCGCCGCCGAGACCGTCGACGACGTGGTCAAGGGCCTGGCCGCGCACGACTACCTGGCCGACGAGGGGCTGGCCACCGCGGTGCTGCTGGCATTGCGCCTCCAGCGCCCGCTGTTCCTCGAGGGCGACGCCGGCGTGGGCAAGACCGAGGTCGCCAAGGCCCTGAGCGCCTGGACCGGGGGCCGACTGGTGCGCCTCCAGTGCTACGAGGGCATCGACGCCTCCCAGGCGCTGTACGAGTGGGACCATGCCCGCCAGCTGCTCCACCTGCGGGCGGCCGAGGCGGCCGGGCGGGCCACGGCCGCCGGCGTCGAGGCGCTCGAGGACGAGCTGTACGACGAGCGCTTCCTGGTGCGGCGACCGCTGCTCCAGGCGCTCGACGGCGCCGGCGACGGCAGCGCGCCGCCCGTGCTGCTGATCGACGAGATCGACCGAGCCGACGACGAGTTCGAGGCGTTCCTGCTCGAGCTGCTCTCGGACTGGGCCGTGACGATCCCCGAGCTGGGCACCGTGTGCGCCACCGTCCCGCCCGTCACGGTGCTCACGTCCAACCGGACCCGCGACGTGCACGACGCGCTCAAGCGCCGCTGCCTCTACCACTGGGTGAACCAGCCCGATGTCGAGCGCGAGGTCGCCATCGTGCGGCTCCGGGCGCCGGAGGTCCCGGCCACCCTGGCCCGGGACGTGGCGATGGCCGTCGCCGAGGTCCGGACGTTCGGCCTCTACAAGCCGCCGGGGATCGCGGAGACCATCGACTGGGCGCGGGCGCTCTCGACGCTGGGCCGCACGTCCCTCGATCCCGAGACGGCGTCGGTCACCCTGGGGTCGGTCGTCAAGTACCGCGAGGACGAGCAACGGGTGCGCGACCACGGTGTCGACGAGCTGGTGCGACATGCGGTGCGCGATCGTGCCTGACGACCGAGGCTCGGGCGCCACGCGGCCCGAGCGCCTGGTGGTCGACTTCGTGGATCGGGTGCGCCGCGAGGGCCTGCCGGTCCCTCCGGGCTCGGCCGTCGAGTACGGGCGCGCGCTGGGGGCGCTGCGGTCGACGCGGCTGTCCTCGGTCTACTGGGCGGGTCGCGCCACGCTCGTGCGCCGCCCCGACGACATCCCTCCCTACGACCGGGCGTTCGCTGCGTTCTTCGCCGGTGCCGACGATGCGCTGGTGAGGCCGCTGTCGGTCCCGGTCCAGCTCCATGTCGATATCCCCGACGCTCCCGAGGGTGACGACGGCGGCGACGGCGGCGAGGACGAGTCGTCGGCCGGCGAGGTCCGCACGCTGCGCTGGAGCGCCACCGAGCTGCTGCGGCACAAGGACCTGTCCCAGTGCACGGCCGACGAGCTCGCCGAAGCCCACCGGCTGATGGCCGACCTGCGGGTCCACGCCGCCCTGCGCCGCAGCCGCCGTCGGCGGCGGACGTCGCGGCACCGCGGCCATGCCGACCTCCGCCGCACCGTGGCCCGGTCGCTGCGGACCGGCGGCGAGGTGGTGCGCCCGGCGGCCAGCGAACGCGGCGAGCGGCCGCGCCGGCTGGTCCTGTTGCTCGACGTCAGCGGTTCGATGGAGCCGTACGCACGGGCGCTCGCCCGATTCGCCCACGCGGCCGTGGCGGCCCGCAAGCGCGGCCAGGTCGAGGTGTTCGCGCTGGGGACCCGCGTGACCCGGATCTCCCACGAGCTGGCCACTCACGATCCCGACGCCGCCCTGCGCCGGGCCGCGGACGCCGTCGCCGACTGGGCGGGTGGCACCCGCCTCGGCGAGGGCCTGGGCACGTTCAACGATCGCTGGGGCGTGCGGGGCCTGGCGAGGGGAGCCGTGGTGGTCGTGCTGTCCGACGGCTGGGACCGGGGCGATCCCGCCGTGCTGGGTTCGGAGCTGGCCCGGCTGCGGCGTGTCGCCTACCGCCTCGTATGGGTGAACCCGCTGAAGGCCTCGCCGGGGTTCGCGCCCCTGGCGCAGGGCATGGCGGCCGCGCTGCCGCACGTCGACGAGTTCGTTGAGGGCCACTCGGTCGCCTCCCTGGAGGCGCTGGCGGAGCTGGTGGCCCGATGACACCGGTCGTAGGTGCCGAAAGGATGGTTCGATGAGAGACCTGCTCGACGAGCTCGACCGCTGGCGGGCCGAGGGTGTGCCGGTTGCGATCGCCCGGGTGGTGGACCTGGACGGGTCGGGCCCACGGGCGCCGGGTGCGGCGATGGCGGTCAACGAGCGCGGGGAGGTGATCGGCTCGGTCTCGGGCGGCTGCGTCGAGGGTGCCGTGGTGACCGAGGCGCTCGAGGTGCTCCGGACCGGTGAGCGCAAGGTCGTGACGTTCGGCTACAGCGACGACGAGGCCTTCGCGGTCGGGCTGACCTGCGGTGGCACCATCCACCTGTTCCTCGAGCCGATGGACTGGTGACGGACATGGCGTCGAACGGCTCCGGCCGCCTTTACGAGGAGCTGGCGTCGGCCATCCGGGCCGAGGAGGCCGTGGCACTGGCCACGGTGATCGCCGGCCCGGGGCAGGGCGGGAAGCTGCTGGTGGGTCCGGGGCGCACACCCATCGGCTCGCTGGGCAACGCCGACCTCGATCGGGTCGTCATCCGGGACGCACTGGGCGAGCTGGCCGCCGGCACGACCGTCGTCCGCCACTACGGTGAGCACGGCGAGGCCCGGGAGACCGTGGTCGCCGTGTTCGTGGAGAGCTTCGCCCCTCCGCCGCAGATGCTCGTCTTCGGGGCCGTGGACTTCACCGCGGCGCTGACGCGGGTGGCCAAGGTGCTCGGCTACCGGGTCACGGTGTGTGACGCCCGCGAGGTGTTCGCCACCCGGGCCCGGTTCCCCCAGGCGGACGAGGTCGTGGTCGACTGGCCCGATCGGCTGCTGGGCCGCGTCGGCGGCGGGCTCACCGCGCGCGACGCTGTGTGCGTGCTCACCCACGACGCCAAGTTCGACGTTCCCGCGCTCGCCGCGGCGCTGGCCACCGACGTCGGCTACATCGGCGCGATGGGCAGCCGGCGGACCCACGCCGAGCGGATCGAGCGCCTCGAGGAGGCGGGCGTCGACGCCGCATCCCTCGGTAGGATCCGCGCCCCGATAGGGCTCGACATCGGCGCCCGCACGCCGGAGGAGACCGCGGTGTCCATCTGCTCCGAGATCATCGCCCAGCGCACCGGTCGCGACGACGCCCGCCCCCTGCGCGACACGGAGGGCCCGATCCACGGCGGTGACACCGAGCCGCTCGTCGGCGGCTGACGCCGTGACCGTCGCGGCGATCTTGCTGGCGGCGGGCGGGGGATCACGGTTCACCGAATCGGGCGGGGACGGCCACAAGCTGCTCGCCCCGTTCCAGGGCCGCACGGTGGTGGAATGGGCGATCGACAGCGCGGCCGCCTCGGGCCTGGCGGCCGTCTACGTCGTCCGGGGCGACACCGACCTGCCGGTCCCGCGGCTGGCGGCCGACGCCGTCCAGTTCGTGGACAACGCCCGGTGGCGCGACGGGATGGCAACGTCGCTCCGGGCAGGCCTGACCCGGGCGCGCCGCGACGGCCACCACGCCGTGGTGGTGGGCCTGGGGGACCAACCGCTGGTGCTCGCGGAGTCGTGGCACCGCGTGGCCGAGGCCAGGGCCAAGCCGATCGGGGTGGCGACGTACAGGGGGGCGCGGGGCAACCCGGTCCGCTTGTCGTCGCTCGTCTGGCCGCTCCTGCCGGCGACGGGGGACCAGGGCGCCAGGGTCGTGATGCGTCGTCGGCCGGACCTGGTGATGGAAGTACCGTGTCCGGGAGGTGCCGCAGACATCGATACGGTCGACGACCTGAGGGAATGGAGCTGATGTCGTGGAGCTGACCAACGAGTTCCGGGTGGGCGTTCCGGTCGAGCAGGCGTGGGAGGTGCTGACCGACGTCGAGCGAATCGCGCCGTGCATGCCGGGCGCGCAGCTCCAGGAGATCGAGGGCGACGAGTACCGCGGCATCGTCAAGGTCAAGGTGGGCCCCATCACGGCGCAGTACAAGGGCGCCGCGCGCTTCGTCGAGAAGGACGAGGCGGCGCACCGCGCGGTGCTCCGCGCCGAGGGCCGGGAGACCAGGGGCCAGGGCAACGCCAACGCCACCATCACCGCACAGCTCGATCCCGACGGCGACGGCACCAAGATCGCGGTGGTCACCGATCTCACCATCACCGGCCGCGTGGCCCAGTTCGGACGCGGCGTGCTGGCCGACGTCTCGACCAAGCTGCTGGGCCAGTTCGCCGACTGCCTCGAGACGAAGCTCCTGGCGGGGGAGAGCGCGGGCGAGGGCGCGGCCACGGCGGCCGGTACGGACGCTGCCGGCGGCGGTGCCGCCGGGGGTGCTGCGGGTGGTGCGGCCTCGGCGAGCGCCGGCTCGGCACCGTCGGCATCCGCCGTGGGACCGCGGGACATCGCGTCGGAAGGCGCCGCCGCGACGCTGGGGGACGTGCCGCAGGGCGCAGCCTGGCCCGGCCAGGGCGGATCCCCGGCGGCCACGGCCCGCACGGCCGAGGCCACCGCCCCTTCGGCCGGCGAGACCGATCGCGCCCGGGCCAACGGCACGTCCGGCCCGCAGATCCGGGTGGTCGACGCACCCGAGCCCGAGCCCGTCGACCTCCTCGAGGCCGCCGGCGCGCCGGTCGCCAAACGCGTGGCACCCGCGCTCATCGGCCTCACCGTCCTGTGGCTCCTCAGCATCTTCCTGCGCCGCCGGCGCCGCCGCTGAGCATCAGAGCGAGCGACCACGGCCGATTGGGTGCCAAGGGGCGCTCGGCTAGAATGTCCCTCCTGCCCGGAGTCCCGGACGGCCACGTCGGAGTGGCGGAATTGGCAGACGCGCCAGGTTGAGGGCCTGGTGCCCGATAAGGGCGTGGGGGTTCAAGTCCCCCCTCCGACACC
>DATFVX010000329.1:0-5478 GCA_035259985.1 Acidimicrobiales bacterium
CGGCCTGGTGACCGACGTGGGCGGGGTCAAGGCCTCGGTCGTCGAGGCGGTGGACGACAGCCGCTTCGTGGGCGGCCACCCCATGGCCGGCTCCGAGCAGGAGGGCGTGGAGGGAGCCGACGCCGACCTGTTCGAGGGCGCGACCTGGGTCCTCACCCCGACCGCCGGCACGGACGCCGGCGCCTACGCCCAGGTGCGCCAGATCATCGGCACGCTGGGCGCGGAGGTGGTGGCCCTGCCGCCCGACCGCCACGACGTCCTGGTGGCGATCGTGTCGCACGTGCCCCACCTCACGGCGGCGACGCTGATGCGCCTGGCCGACGTCCGCAGCGAGGAGCACCGGGCGCTGTTGCGGCTGGCGGCGGGTGGATTCCGCGACATGACCCGCATCGCCGCTGGGCACCCCGGCATCTGGCCGGACATCTGCAGCGACAACCGGGGTGCGATCGTCGACGTGCTCGACGAGCTGACCGCGGCGCTCGGGCGGATGCGGGAGATCGTGGCGGACGGCGACCGGACCGGGCTGCTGGACGCACTCGAGCGGGCCCGCGCCGCGCGGGTCAACCTGCCGCCGCGCCTCCGCACCGCCGAGGAGCTGCGGGAGGTGCGGGTTCCGGTTCCCGACCGCCCCGGGGTGCTTGCCGACGTGACCACGCTCGCCACCGACCTCGACGTGAACATCGTCGACCTGGAGATCGCCCACTCGACGGAGGGTGCCCAGGGCGTGCTGATCCTGCTGATCGAGGCCTCGGCGGCCGAGGAGCTGCGGGACGGCCTGGTGACGCGTGGCTACCGGCCATCGGTGCATCCGATCGAGCCGCCGGTGCGATGAGCGCGCCGCGCCACGCTGCGGTCCGGGCGGTCGCGCCGATCGGGGCGCCGCTCGACGCCACGGTGACGGTGCCCGGGTCGAAGAGCCTGACGAACCGGGCCCTGGTGTGCGCGGCGCTGGCGGAGGGCGTCACGGCGATCGACGGGGCGCTGGTGGCCGACGACACCGACGCCATGGCGGCGGCGCTGCGGGCGCTGGGCGCCGGGATCGAGGCCCGGCCGGCCGGCGGCGAGGGTGGCGGACCGCCCCCCGGAGCGCCGCGCCTCAGCGTGACCGGCACCGGCGGCGACCTCGCACCGGGGCCCGTGGACCTGGACCTGCGCCTGTCCGGCACGACCGGCCGCTTCCTGCTGCCGGTGGTGGCCCTCGGGCGGGGGCGCTACCGCCTGGACGGGGCTCCGCCGCTGCGCGCCCGCCCCATGGGCCCGGCGCTGGCGGCCATTGGCACACTGGGAGCCAGCGTCGAACCGCACGGCCGCGCCGGTCGCCTGCCGGTGACCGTCGTGGCCGCCGGCCACCTGGACGGCGGAAGGCTCGACGTTCCCGGCGACACGTCGAGCCAGTTCGTGTCCGGGCTGCTGCTGGCCGCGCCCTACGCCCGGGGCGGCCTGGGCGTGCGTGTGACCACCCCGCTGGTCGGTCGCCCGTTCGTCGACATGACGATCGCGGTGATGGGCTCCTTCGGAGCCGACGTCGCCGTGACCGACGAGGCCGGCCGCCCGCTGTTCACCGTGCCCGAGGGCCGCTATCGCGCCACCGGCTACCGCGTCGAGCCCGACGCGTCGGCGGCGTCCTACTTCCTCGCCGCCGCCGCCATCTGCGGGGGCCGCGTCGCCGTCGCCGGCCTGGGGGGTGCGAGCCTGCAGGGCGACGCCGGGTTCGCGGACGTCCTGGCCGCCATGGGCGCCGGCGTCGAGCGGTCCGCGGATGCCACCACCGTGGTCGGGCCACCTCAGCTGCGCGGCCTCGGCGACATCGACATGTCCGCCATGCCGGACATGGCCCAGACCCTCGCGGCGGTGGCGGTGTTCGCCGATGGCCCCACCCGGGTGCGGGGGATCGGGTTCATACGCGGGCACGAGACCGACCGGATCGCCGCCACCGTGCGTGAGCTGCGGCGGTGCGGCGTCGACGCCCGGGAGGAGCCCGACGGGTTCGTGGTCCGCCCGGGGGTCCCGCAGCCGGCGCGGGTGCGCACGTACGACGACCACCGGATGGCGATGAGCTTTGCGCTGCTCGGCCTGCGGGTCCCCGGCATCGAGATCGAGGACCCGGGCTGCGTCGCGAAGACCTTCCCGGGCTACTGGGACACGCTCGACCGGCTGCGTGGCGGGCGATGAGGCACGGGTAGGGTGACCGGCTCGTGAAGGTGATTGCGATCGACGGACCCGCGGGCTCCGGCAAGTCGACGGTCGCACGCCGCCTGGCCGGGCGCCTGGGGCTCGACTACCTCGACACCGGCGCGATGTACCGGGCGGTCACGTTCGCCGCGCTGCGGCGGGGGATCGACCCCGCGGACACGGGCCCGGTGGCCGACCTGGCGCAGGTCGTCGATCTCGACGTCACGACCGACTACGTGCGGGTCGACGGGGTCGACGCCACGATCGAGATCCGCGGCCCGGAGGTCTCGCGTGCCGTCTCGCTGGTGGCGGCGAACCCGGAGGTGCGGGCGGAGCTGGTGCGCCGGCAACGCGAATGGGCGTACGAGCGGGCCGGCGGGGTGCTGGAGGGACGGGACATCGGCACCGTCGTGTTTCCCGACGCGGTCCTCAAGGTGTACCTGGACGCCCGCCCCGAGGTGCGCGCCGAGCGCCGGGCCGCCGAGGTGTCCGACCTCGACTACGAGACGGTGGCCGCCGACATGGCCCGCCGGGACGCGCTCGACCAGGGGCGGCAGGCCGACCCGTTGCGGCTGGCCGATGACGCCATCAAGCTCGACACCAGCGACATGACCATCGACGAGATCGTCGCCGAGCTCGCCCGGAGGATCGATGCCTGACGCCGACGAGATCGCCGAGCCAAGGCCCGTCCGGCCCCTCGACCAGTCCGAGGCCCGGGTGGAGCCGGTGGACATCCACCCGCCGACCCGCCTCGAGCGGTCCGCCTACGGGACCATCCGTGGCGCCTTCACGCTGTTGGCCAAGCCCTACTTCCGCCTGGAGATCCGCGGCCGCGAGCACGTGCCGACCCACGGTCCCTTCGTGCTGGCCCCGGTCCACCGGTCGAACCTCGATTTCATCCTCGTGTCGGCGCTCACCCGCACCCGCATGCGCTACATGGGCAAGGCGTCGATCTGGAAGTGGCGCTGGGGCGGCAAGTTCGTGTCGATGCTCGGTGCGTTTCCCGTGCACCGGGGCTCCGCCGACCGGGACGCGCTCCGCACGTGCATCGCCGTGATCGAGAACGGTGAGCCGCTGGTGATGTTCCCGGAGGGCACCCGGCGGTCGGGGCCGGTGGTGGAGGACCTCTTCGACGGTCCCGCCTACATCGCGGCGCGGACCGGCGTGCCCCTGGTGCCCGTCGGGATCGGTGGGTCGGACAAGGCGATGCCGGTGGGGTCGAAGCTCATCCGGCCGCATCGGATCGTCCTGGTCGTGGGCGAGCCGATCGCTCCGCCGCCGGGCGACGGCAGCGGGCGGGTCCGCCGCCGAGTGGTGCGCGAGCTGACCGAGCGGCTCCGGGAGTCGGTGCAGGCGCTGTACGACGAGGCCCGCCGCCTGGCCGGCTGACGAGGAGCCGGGCTACGGCGACAGCGCCTCGCGCATCCGGTCGAGCCAGTCGGCGTCCAGGTTCGCGTACACCAGGTTGGCGCCGGCGAAGCGCTTGAGCTCGCCCACCAGGGCGTCGCGGTCGAGGTCCTCGACGAGCAGCACGAGCGTGGTCGTGCCGGGCTGCACGGTCTCCCGGAACCACCCCACCCACTCGTCGCTCACGCCGTGGTCGATGACCTTGGCGGCGACCACACCAGTGCCGGCGCCGACGCCGGCGCCGATCGCCCAGCCCACCGGACCCCCGAGGATCAGCCCGAACAGGCCCGCCCACAGCGCGCCCGAGAAGGCCGAGCGGCCGGGCGTCGGGTCGACCGTCTCGCGCACCGTCGTGTGGCCGGACTCGTCCTTGGTGACGAACACGGCATCCAACAGCTTCAGGCGCTTGTTGGCGGCCAGCCGCGTGGCTGCGGTCAGGAACTCCTGGGCACGGAAGGCATCACCGAAGGAAACGCCGACCAGCGTGCGTTCCTTCTGCTCCACGGGGGGATCGGTCACGCCCCCCAGCCTGGCACGCATCTAGTGTCCCCGGGATGCGTACGGGGCTGTTCGTACCGATCTTCGGGGAGCTCAGCAACCCCCGGCTCACCGCCGGCCTCGCGGCGGAGGCGGAGGCCGTTGGCTTCGACGGCGTCTTCGTGTGGGACCACGTCCAGTACCGGCCGCCGGTGACGCACGTCGCGGACCCGTGGATCACGCTCGCGGCAATGGCGGTGGCGACCGAGCGCGTGCAGATCGGCCCGCTCGTCACCCCGCTTCCGCGGCGGCGCCCGCACGTCGTCGCGCGCCAGGCCACCGCCGTCGATCAACTCTCGGGCGGGCGACTGGTGCTCGGCGTCGGCAGCGGTCGCGACTCGGCGCGCGAGCTGTCGGCGTTCGGCGAGGAGCTCGACGACGCCACGCGCGGAGCGATGCTCGACGAGGCCCTCGACGTGGTCTGTGGCCTGTGGTCCGGGCACGAGGTCCGCCACCCCGGCGTCCACTACGCCGCCGACGGCGTGACGTTCCAGCCGACGCCGGTCCAGCGCCCGCGGGTGCCGGTCTGGGTCGCCGGGCGCTGGCCCAACCGCCGGCCGCTGCACCGGGCGGCCCGCTACGACGGCTACTTCCCGATCGACCTCGAGTCGCCTGGGCAACTCGCCGAGCTGGTCGGCGAGCTCGGGGCACGACCCTCAGCGGCGCCGTTCGACATCGTCGTGGAGGGCTGGGCGGGCGACGACCCGGCGCCCTGGGCCGCCGCCGGCGCGACCTGGTGGCTCATCCGGTTCTCGCCCTTCGACATCGACGCCGCCGCCGTCCGCGCCGTCATCGCCGCCGGGCCGCCCGCCTAGTGGGGCTCAGGCCAGCATCGCCAGCACGTCGCTGGCGCGGAGCTGGCGGTCGTTGACCTCCGGGCGGTCGGGCACGGACCCACCGAATCCGAACGTCGCCAGGACGTCGACGCCGGCGAGCAGGTCGCGCAGCTCGCGCGGCGGCGGGAAGTACTCGTCCTCGTCGGTGATCCGCACCTCGTCGACGCCGCCGGCCGGCGCCAGGCGGGCGATCACGGCGTCCACGAGCTCCTCGGGCGCCGAGGCGCCGGCAGTGACGCCGACCGTGCCCGTCAGGTCGTCGGGCAGCTCGCCGGCGGCGTTGATCCGGTACACGCGGGCGCAGCCCGACTCGTGCGCCAGCTTCTCCAGCGCCCGGGTGTTGGACGAGTTGGCGGAGCCGATGACCACCACGGCGTCACAGCGGGATGCGATCTCTGCCAGCGCCGACTGGCGGTTGGTGGTGGCGAAGCACAGGTCGCTGCGGCCCGGCCGCCACAGGCCCGGGAACCGGTCGCCCGCCCGCTCGGCGACGGCGGCCCAGTCGCGATGCGAGAGCGTGGTCTGC
>DATFVX010000330.1:0-21026 GCA_035259985.1 Acidimicrobiales bacterium
TATCGCCGTGTCAGATTCGTCGCTGGCGAGGACGCAGGAGGAAGGCGCAGCCAGCGGCTGCGGCGACGACGAGGACGACGTCCAGCGGCGAATCTGGCCGGCGAGACGCCACGATGACTTCCGCGAGGGCCCACTAGTCGACTGGTAGTCGCGGCCGCGGCGGGGCGACCGTCAGCCGCGGCCGGTGTCGATGACGCAGAAGCGGTTGCCCTCGGTGTCGGCGAGGACGATGAAGTCGGCGTCGTCCGGGTACATGTCCCAGTCGACCCGCTGCGCCCCCAGGCCGATGAGGCGCTCCACCTCTGCGGCCTGGTCGGCGGCATCGCCGGCGTAGAGGTCGATGTGGATGCGGGGATGGTCCTGGACCGGCGTCTCGCTCAACTGCAGGGCCAGCTGGGTGCCCGTGCCTCCGTCACCCGGCACCAGGACCACCCAGTCGTCCTCGACCTCGTCGCGCGGGACGTAGCCCAACGCCTGTTCCCAGAACCGCACCGCCCGCCGGACGTCGTTGACGCCGATCACGACGGTCCCGATCCTCAGCACGGGCCGATTCTGTCAAAGCCGGGAGGCCGCACCGTCCAGGGCCGCGTCCGGCACGCTCGTCGAGCGGGCGTTCCCCCTCAGGACGGCGCGCGGGTCAGCCGCATGAAGTCCGCCACCCCCAGCGCCCGCAGGAGCGGGCGGACCGGGCCCGGCACATACCGCCGGGTCTCGTCGTGGACGATCTCCGGCGCCGTCAGGTGGACGGTCCGGCCGCGGTTCACGAGGTCGCAGTTGCCGGCGGCCATGACGTTCTTGACCCAATCGGATTCGGTCCCGTAGGTGAGCGCGAGCACATAGCCGCCGGTCGTCACGAACGCGTTCACCGGCGAGCGGTACTCGCGGCCCGATCGGCGGCCCCGGTGCACGACGACGCCGAAGCCCGGGAGCCGGCCCGCAAACGGCCCGGTCACATGGTTCGTCACCCGCCGGTTGAAGGCAGCGAGACCGCGCGGCAGGGCCATGGCCGGACCTCCTATCCAAACTTCGCCGTCAGGCCGCCGTCGACCGGGATGATCGCACCGTTGAGGTACGAGGAGGCCGGCAGTGCGACCGAGAGGACTATGTGCGCAACCTCTTCCGGGTCACCGTAGCGACGGAGGGGCACCCGCCGCCGAGCGAAGCGCCGCTTGTGGTCGTCGGGGATGGATGCCGTCATCCCCGTGTGGATGGGCCCGGGACAGATGCAATTGACCGTGACGCCCTCGGGGCCGAGCTCGCAGGCGAGCGAGCGCGTGAGCCCGACGACGCCGTGCTTGCTCACCGTGTAGGGGCTCAGGTATGGCGTGGCGCCGAGCCCCTCCGTCGACGCGATGTTCACGATGCGGCCCGAGCGCTCGCGCACGAGGTAGGGCAGGCAGGCCCTGACCATCTGGACGTACCCGACGAGGTTGACGGCGAGCGTCGCGTCCCAGGCGTCCCGGTAGCCGTCGGCGTCGATGGGTGCCGGAACGCTCACGCCGGCGCAGTTGACGAGGACGTCGATCGGCCCGAGCGCCTGGACGATCTCGCCGACGACGTCGACGATCGCGTCCTGGCTGGTGACATCGAGACGCCAGTGGGCGGTGCCCGGCAGGTCGTCTGCATTCTGGTCGGTCGCCGCCACGCTGGCACCCTCGCGGCCGAAGACCTCGGCGATCGCCCGGCCCATGCCGCTGGCGGCGCCCGTCACGAGCACGACCTTGCCGGCAACGCTCCGACCCAATCCCACGATGCGGAAGCTAGCGGGCGCACCAGCGGTGGAGCGCTGCTGGCGACCCGAGTAGTCCGTGGCTCGGTGGGGCGGTCTCTACGCCTTCTTAACGCCCGAGTTGTCACGGTCCTGTAACGGTGGTCGGCACCCACGCGGTCTCTGTGTAGGGCATCGCTCATCCGCCGCTGGGCAATGCCCGGCGACGACCAACGGTCGTCCGCGTGTGCGCGGCCCCTGGGCATCTCCTGCCCGGGGGTCAGCGCAGCACCGCCACTCACAGCGCAGCCGCGACCGCCCGGCTAACGTGCGCGTGGGCGCAGGAGGTTCTGGTGGCGGACGCGGGGGAAGGGGATCGTCGGGCCGCGCTTAGGCGGTTCGTTGCCGTCCCCCTCGCCGCCGCGGCGATCGCGACGACCACCGGCTGCAACGCCACCGGCGACGGCGCTGACCCGGAGACGGCCACCAGCACCAGCACCACCACCGTGGTGGACGTGGACGCCGCCGCCGCCGATCTCCACCAGTTGCTCGACGCCGCCCCGGATGCGATCGCCGAGGACGTGAGCACGCTCGGGCTCGCGCCGGTGACCGCCGAGCAGGTGGGCGCCTTGGCCAGCGCTCTCTGCGAGTCGGACTTCGACCCCCACGTCACGACGGCGTGGCTCGACGGCCTGGTCGTGACCAACCTCGCCATGCTCGGGCCCGCCAACCGCCTGCTGCGTTACGCGGGCACCCCCGACGTGTGCCCCCGAGCTCCAACCGAGATCGAACGGGACTTCTACGAGGCGGAGGTGTACCGGGCCCTGGAGGCGGCACCCCCGCTTCCGCCGGGGGCCACGCAGGTCCCGGGCGACGTCCAGGCCGTCGTCTGCGACCTGCTGGACGCCGAGGCCGACGGCGGCACGGACACCACCGCCGGCGCCCTCGACGGGTTGACGCAACTGGCGTCCCAGGGGCAGCTCGAAACCGGGGAACTCCTCCCCTACGTCATCGAAGCGGCCGGTGCCGGCTGTGACCAGCTGCTGCCGGTCGCCGTCGAGGCACTCGATCGGTACCTCGGGCCGTAGGGGGAAGCGAAGACGTCGCCGCCGCGTCTCAGCCGTCGGCGGCGTAGTGCTCCGCGCCCAGGAAGTGGACCGAGACGTACGGCTCGTCGCCGACGACCCAACTGTCGTGGGGCGTCGCGGGAATCGAGAACAGCTGACCTGCCCGCAGCTCGACGACCGTCCCGTCATCGAACGCCGCCGTGGCCGCGCCCGAGAGCACCAGCCCGACGTGCTCGACGGGGCAGCGCGTCAGCCCGAGCGACGGCCCCACATGCTGCGACCACCTCCATCCGGGCTCATAGGTGGCGCGTCCGATCGTGATGCCACCGAGGTGCACGAGCTCGAACCTTCCGAGCGGGAAGCTCCGGGTTTCGTCCGGGGACTCGAACTGCCTGAGAACCACGCCGACGTCGGCCATGACGAGGCCTCCTTTCGCTGACCTTTGTCAGGCGGACCGCGAGCCGTCGGACCGCTGCCGCCGATGATGGCGCTTTGGGCGACCCTGCGGCGCTGAGTTTCGGCCGCCCGGGGCGTCGTACCTTCGAACCCTCGACGGACCCGTACGGTGAATGCCATGAGCAGGCGAGCGTGGACGGCCTTTGCGGCCATGTCGCTGATCTGGGGCGTTCCGTACCTCTTCATCAAGGTCGCCGTCGACGACGGCGTCCCGCCGGCCTTCCTGGCGTGGGTGCGGGTCGTGATCGGGGCCGGCGTGCTCGTCGCCATTGCGTGGCGGGCGGGGCTGCTGGGCCCGGTGCGTCAGCGCTGGCGGTGGCTTGCCGCGTTCGCCGTCCTGGAGATCGTCGTGCCGTTCCCGCTCATCGCCGCGGGGGAGGAACACGTCGACTCGTCGGTGGCCGCCATCATCATCGCCACCGCACCGCTGTTCGTGGCGCTGCTCGCGCTGCGGTTCGATCCCAGCGAGCGGACGGGCGGCCGGCGGCTCGCCGGGTTGTTCGTCGGGCTGGGCGGTGTGATCGCGCTGGTCGGAGTCGACATCGCCGGAGAGGCGGACGAGCTGCTCGGCGCCGCCGCGCTCACGATCGCAGCCCTCGGCTACGCCGCGGGGCCCATGATCCTCAAGCGGCACCTGGCGGACCTCGACCAGCGCGCCGTGATGGGCGCCGCTCTCGTCGTCGCCGCCGTGCTCCTGGCACCGGGCGCGGCCCTCGACCCCCCCGACGCCATGCCGTCGGCCGCCGCGCTGGTGGCGCTGGGCGTGCTCGGCCTGGTGTGCACCGCCGCCGGCCTCGTCATCTACGGCATCCTGGTCACCGAGGCTGGCCCCGGCCGCGCCCTCGTCATCACGTACGTGAACCCCGTGGTCGCCGTCGCCTTGGGGATGGTCTTCCTCGGGGAGCGTCCCGGGCCCGGCGCCTTCGGGGGGCTCGCGCTCATCCTCGCCGGGTCATGGCTCGCGACGAGCTCACCGGCGAGACCCGACGAGGACACGCTCGACGAGGCCCAACCCGCGATCGAGCCGGCCAGCTACTAGCGCCCACAGGTGCTCACCGCACCGTGGGCTCACACCTCTACCGCATCTTCCCCAAGCTCGACGTCACGTCCCGGGCCCAGCGGGCGTCTCGGCTCGGCACGTGATCCCACGCCCACCGGACGCCGCCGTGATGCGCCTGCCGGTGTGGGGATCGAAGAAGTGGAACCCGGTGGGATCGACGGACAATCGCACGTTCCGGCCGGCGCGGGCCGTTGTCCGTGCGTCGACCCGAGCGCAGAACGCCGACCCGCCGTCGTCGCTCAGGAGCGGAAGCTCGCCGTCGGCGGCGCGCTCATCGGCTGCGGCAGCAATCGTCTCCTCCGTCTCGACCGGCGGGGTGTCGACCATGAACAGCAGGTTCACCTCGGAGCCGAGGTCCTCCACGACGTCAACCGTCACGTCCAGAGTCGGGTGATCCGGGGGTTGCCACACGGCCGTGTCGTGGAATTCCGACGGACGGATTCCCAGGATCACGGTGGCGCCGTCATAGGCGGACAGGTCGGCCGCCGGGACCACCGGCAGCTCGTAGTCCGCGAACTCGAGCCGCCGCCCCGCGACCTTGGCCTCGACGAGGTTCATGGGCGGCGAGCCCATGAAGGCGGCCACGAACAGGTTGGCCGGCTCGCGGTAGAGCCGCTGCGGCGTGTCGAGCTGCTGGAGCGCCCCGTCCTTGAGCACGGCGACTCGATGACCGAGGGTCATAGCCTCGATCTGGTCGTGGGTGACGTACACGGTCGTCGTGCCCAGGCGGTCGTGCAGCCGGGCGAGCTCGGCCCGCATCTGGACGCGCAGCTTGGCGTCGAGGTTGGAGAGCGGCTCGTCCATGAGGAACGCCTTCGGCTCGCGCACCATGGCCCTACCCATCGCGACCCGCTGGCGCTGGCCGCCGGAAAGCTCATAGGGCTTGCGGTGCAACAGCTTGGTCAGGCCCAGGACCTTGGCGACCTGTCGAACCCGCGTCTGCAGCTCTTGCTTGGGCGTGCGGTGCAGCCGAAGCCCGAAGCCGATGTTCTGCTCGACGGTCATGTGCGGGTAGAGGGCGTAGTTCTGGAACACCATGGCCACGTCCCGTTCCTTCGGGCGGGCGTCCGTGACCAGCTCGTCACCCACGTAGATCTCGCCGGCGGTGACGTCTTCGAGGCCGGCGATGAGTCGCAGGATCGTGGACTTGCCGCAACCGGAGGGACCCACCAGCACCACGAACTCACCGGGCGCGACGTCCAGGGAGACGTCGTCGACGGCGACACACTCGGATCCGAACACCTTGGTGACCCGGTCGAGCACTATCCGTGCCATGGATCAGCTCCTCTCGGGTCGCCGGCTCGGTCTTCGGCCACTGCATCCTCACGCTCGAGGCGTGTGTGGGTCAGCGCGGTACGGGCGTTCGCGCCCGCCTGCGCCGATGCGTCGAGCCGGTCGAGGCCGAGCAGGGCCGCACCGACCACGGGCGGATCGGTCAGCACTCGGACGCGGAAGTCCATGGCCACTTGTCTGACGCCGCGCTCGATCCGGTCGAAGAACCCCCGATGACCGTTGCGGAAGATGCCGCCCCCCAGAACGACATCGAAGCCGTCGAGGTCGGCCATTCCCAGCCGCTGTAGGGCGGTGACCACCATCGTGGAGACCTCGTCGGCCAGTCGCTCGAGGATCGACGCGGAGACCCGGTCCCCCTGTGTCGCGCACTTGAACACGACCGGCGGCAGCTCCACCAGCCGCGCCTCGTCGACGCGGCCGAAGTAGAGCGCCTCCATCAGCTCGCCCGGTCCTCCGAGGCCGAAGTGCTCCGGAACCAGCTTGGCGAGGGCCGTCGGCTCGCCCCGTCCGTCCTCGGACCGTACCGCGTGCCACAGGGCCGCCATGCCGATGTCATGGCCTCCGCCCCAATCGCCCGAGATGTGCCCGATCGCGGGGAAGCGAAAGGTACGGCCGTCGGGACCGACGGCCGCACAGTTGATGCCCGACCCGCACACGACCGCCACGCCCCAGTTGCGCTCGCTTCCGGCCCGCAACACGGCGAACGTGTCGTTGCGCAGAACCGTGTCCGCCGACCAGCCCTGGCTCACGAGTCCTTGCTCGATGCGCCGGTAGTCGGCCGGTAGGTCCGCCCCGGCCAGGCAGAAGATGCCCAGGTCGGCGACCGGTCGCACATCGGAGTCAAGCCCGGCATCGGCACACGCCGCCTCGATGGCAGGGCTGAGACCGATCTCCTCACCGTCCCCCCGGACGGCGGGGCCCTGCAGGACGCCGGCCTCCCAGCGAGCCGCGCCCAACAGGCGGCCGTCGGCACTGAGCAGCGCGGCGTCCACCTTGGACCCCCCACCATCCAGTGCGAGCAGGGCCGGGCGGCTCAGCTGCATCCGCGCGACCTCGACGAACCCAATTCGATAGGAGAGTTTCCTAACTCTCGCATTGCCCAGCAGCATAGGATGATGCCCCGTGGCTGTGAAGGTTGCAGTCGTCGGTGGCGGCAGTTCATACACCCCCGAGCTCATCGACGGCTTCCTCGCCCGGGCCGACAGGGTGCCCGTCGACGAGCTGGCGTTGCTCGACGTGGACGCCGAGCGGCTCGAGATCGTGGCCGGGCTCGCACAGCGCATGGCGCGTCGGGCCGGGTGGCGCGACCGCGCCGTCACGTGGACCACCGATCCGCATCGCGCCCTCGATGGGGCCCACTTCGTGATCGTGCAGTTGCGGGTGGGTGGCCAGCGCGCGCGGCTCGGCGACGAGACGCTGCCGCTGCGGTTCGGTTGCGTCGGGCAGGAGACGACCGGCCCGGGGGGCTTCGCCAAGGCGCTGCGCACGGTGCCCGTGGTGCTGGACATCGCCGATCGGGTCGCCCGCTGGGCGGACCCCGCCGCGTGGATCGTCGACTTCACCAACCCGGTCGGAATCGTGACGCAGGCCCTGCTCGACGAAGGCCACCGCGCGATCGGCCTGTGCAACGTCGCCATCGGCCTCCAGCGGGAGTTTGCGGGATGGCTCGACGTCGAGCCGCAGCGGATCGAGCTCGACCACGTCGGGCTCAACCATCTCACCTGGGAACGCGCCATCCGCCTCGACGGCCGTGACGTCCTCCCTGGCCTGCTCGCCGACGACCTGGATCGGCTCGCCGCGCTCGTCGGGCTGCCCGCCTCGTTGGTCGGGGCGCTCGCCGCCGTGCCGTCGTACTACCTGCGCTACTACTACCTGTCCGACGACGTCGTCGCCGAGCAGCGGACCGGTGTGCCGCGGGCCGAGGAGGTCATGGCGATCGAGGCCGAGCTGATGGCCGCGTACCGTGACCCCTCCACCGATTCCAAGCCGGCCCTGCTCGGTCAGCGGGGGGGCGCGTACTACAGCGAGGCGGCCGCCGAGCTGGTCGCCTCGCTGCACGACGGGCGGGGAGACGTCCAGGTCGTCAACGTCCGCAACCGCGGGGCGGTGGATGGGCTGCCGTCGGACGCCGTGGTGGAGGTCCCTGCGGTGATCACGGGGGATGGCGCCCAGCAGCTGCCACCCACCGGGCCGTTGCCGCCCGAGATGCGGGGGCTCGTCCAGGAGGCCAAGGCCTACGAGGACCTGACGCTCCGGGCGGCCCTCAGCGGCAGCCGCACCACCGCCTTGAAGGCATTGCTCGCAAATCCGCTCGTACCGAGCTACGGGGTCGCCGAGCCGCTGCTGGCGGCGCTGCTGGAGGCCAACCGGCGCTACCTCCCGCGCTTCTTCGGCGACTGAGCCGGACGTCCCAGGTCCTTGACGGAGGCCAGGGAGCCACATACCCTGCGCCGCGGGTATTAGTTAAGAAACTTCGTTTCTATTTGGGTGCGCCGCATGACCGAGCCGCACAGCGCCGATCCATCGGACTTCGCGGGAGGCACGCCCAGCCTGCTGCGCGCCATCAACGAGCGCACGGTGCTGGAGGCCGTCCGGAGGCTCGGCGCGGCCTCGCGATCTCAGGTCGCCGAGGTCACGGCATTGTCAAAGCCCACCGTGTCCCAGGCACTGGCCGGGCTCCTGGCGGCCCGCCTCGTCCGCGAGGCCGGGCGGACCTCCGGGCTGCAGGGCCGCACCGCGCAGCTCTACGAGCTCAACGCGGCCGCCGGTTGGGTCCTCGGTCTCGATGTCGGCCGGGACCGGGTGCGCGCCGCGGTCGCCGATCTGAACGGCCACATCGCCGCCCGCCGCGACGAGCGGGCTCGGGTGCGCAGCGCCCGGACTCTCATCGAGCAGATCGGCGAGGTCGGGCGGGGCGTGGTGGCGGAGGCCAAGGTGCCCAGGCGCCGCGTCACGCACGCCACCATCGGCAGCCCGGGGGTGTTCGAGCCGACCCGTCGGAAGTTGACCCTGGCCGAGAGCCTGCCCGGCTGGGGGCGCAGCGGCGTGATCGAAGCCCTGCAGGAAGAGCTCGGCGTCCAGGTCAGCATCGAGAACGACGTCAACGTCGCCACCGTCGGCGAGCAGCTCCATGGCCTGGGCAAGGGCATTCCGAACTTCGTGTTCCTGCACGTCGGCGTGGGTGTCGGCCTGGGCCTCGTGCTCGACGGACGGCTGTTCCGCGGCGCGAGGGGCGCTGCCGGCGAGGTTGGCTACCTCCCCTTCGGCGACGAGATGCCGGCGCTGCCGGTCAAGACCCACAAGCGCGACGAGCTGGGGGTCACCGTGGGTTCCGAGGGTGTCGTCGCCGAAGCGCGCCGCCTGGGGATGAAGGGGCGGCTCACCGCCCGGTCGGTGTTCGCCGCGGCACGCCGCTCGGATCCCGTTGCGCGCAAGGTGGTCGACGTCGAGGCGGCGCGCATCGCACGAACCATCGCCGCGGTCGTGCCGGTGGTCGACCCCGAATTGGTGGTGCTCGGAGGCGGCATCGGCCGCAACGGCGACCTGCTGCTCGAGCCGATTCGCGCCGAGCTTCGCTCGGCGGTGTTCCACCCGCGCATCGAGGCGTCGGCCCTGGGTGAGGACGGTCCCGTGCTCGGCGCCGTCGCCCTGGCGCTGGACCAGGCCCAGGAACGCCTGTTCTCCCGGGCGGAGGGGCGTGGGGGGATCGTCGTGTAACACCTGGCCGTGGCCGGCGGCGACGCCCGACCCGGCACCTGAACTCAAGGGGGGATCACAGTGAAACTCAGCAGCAGCAAGGCCTGGCCCCTTGCCGCCGCCGTCATCCTGGCGGCGACGGCTTGCACCGCCGGCGATGACGACGACGCCGGCGGCGGCGTGGAGGTCCTCGACCCCGACGGCGACCACGAGCCCGTCACGGTCAGCCTGTGGGTGCCGTTCACCGGCCGCGAGTTCGAGGGTCTGCAGCCGGTCTTCGACGGCTTCGAGGACAAGTACCCGTGGATCACCCTGGACGTCACCGAGGGCGTCGAGGACGACGACCAGGTGGTGGCCGCCATCCGGGCCGGCGACCCGCCGGACGCGGTGATGTCCTTCTCACTCGACAGCGTCGGCCAGTTCTGCGACAGCGAGGCTTGGCAGAACCTCGAGCCGTACATCGAGGCGTCCGACATGGACACGTCGGTCTTCCCAGAGGCGGTGACGCGCTACACGACCTTCGGCGGCAGCACCTGCGCCTTCCCCTTCCTGACCGACGCCATGGGCCTGTACTACAACACCGACAAGCTCGCCGCCGAAGGCGTCACCGACCCACCGACCACGCTCGACGACCTGCGGGCCGCGGCCGAGAGGCTCACGGTCCGTGCCCCGGACGGGTCGATCGAGGTCGCCGGGTTCGTCCCCTGGTTCGGCTACTACGAGTTCTCCGTGCTGGAGATGTCGGTCATCTGGGACGCCGCCTGGTACGACGAAGACGGCAAGTCCGCGGTGGCCAGCGATCCCGACTGGGCGGAGATGTTCGAGTGGCAGCGTGACTTCGTCGACTTCTACGGCGCCGACAACCTGAACCGGTTCGTTGCGGGGCAGGGCGACGAGTTCTCGGCCGCCAACGACTTCCAGAACGGGCGCGTCGCGATGGCCATCGACGGCGAGTGGCGCACGTCGTTCATCGGTGACGAGGCGGCCGATCTTGCCTACGACACCGCACCCTTCCCCGTGCCGGCGGAGAACGGCGACCGCTACGGCATCGGCCGAGTCGGCGGCACGATCGTCGGCCTGCCCCGGGGATCGGCACATCCCGCCGAGGCCTTTGCCCTGTTGCAGTACCTGTCCACGGACACGGCCGCCGTGGTCACGGCGAGCAACAGCATCGGCAACGTCCCCAGCACCCACGACGCCTTGGAGTCGCCGGACCTCGACCAGCCACCCCAGTTCCAGACGTTCCTGGACATCTTCGCCAACCCCGACTCCCACTACAAGGAGACCTCGGTGGTCGGAGCCACCGACCAGGAGTTGTTGGAGGCGTTCGCCGAGCGCTGGCAGGCGGGAGAGATAGACGATCTTCAGGCGGGTCTGGAAGACGTCGCCCAGCAGATCGACGACGAGGTGTCCCAGGCCGGCTGATCGCCGGCGGACACCCGTCGACCCGCTCCGAGGAGGGACCAGATCGCAACCAGCGCGACGCTGATGCTGACACCGAGGCAGCGGGCGCGCCGTCGGGCCGCCCGCCGCTACCGGACTGTCCTGCTGTTCCTGTCACCGTGGCTCATCGGGTTCTCGGTGTTCATCGCCTATCCGATGCTGGCCAGCCTCTACTACTCGTTCACGAACTATGACCTGCTCTCCAACCCCAAGTTCGTGGGCCTGGAGAACTACCGGTTCATGTTCACCAAGGACCCGCGGTACTGGCAGGCGATGCGCAACACGCTCTGGATCATCGCCGTCGGGGTCCCGCTGCAGGCGCTCGTGGCGCTCGGCACGGCCGTCCTGCTGACTCGCCCGCGCCGCGGCAGCCGCGTCTACCGGACGATCCTCTTCCTGCCCAAGATGGCGCCGGCGGTGGCCGCCGCGCTGGCCTTCGTCTTCGTGTTCAACCCGGTGACGGGCCCGGTCAACCAGCTGCTCGACACCGCCGGGGTGGACAAGCCGCCGCTGTGGTTCTTCAGCCCGGTGTGGTCGAAGTGGGGGCTCGTGTTCCTCGGGGTCTGGGGGATGGGCCAGACCATGATCATCTATCTCGCAGGTCTGCTCGACGTGCCCCGGCACCTGTACGAGGCCGCGGACGTGGAGGGTGCCAGCCCACGGCAGAAGTTCCGCTTCATCACTCTGCCGCTGATCTCGCCGGCAATCTTCTTCTCCGTGGTCACGGGCGTGATCTACGGCTTCCAATACTTCACCGAGGCGTACGTGGCGAGCTTCGCCATTGCCGGCCAGCCAACTGGATCGGCGGCGGGGGAGGTCGGCAGCCCCCAGGGATCGCTGCTCTTCTACTCCCTGTACCTGTACGTGAAGGGATTCACCGACTTCCGGATGGGCTACGCGTCGGCCATGGCGTGGGTGCTGTTCCTCATCACCATGGCGTGCACGCTCCTTCTCATCCGGACCTCGCGTCGGTGGGTCCACTACGGGACCGGGGGCTTCCGATGACCGTTCTGGCGCCAAGGGTCGATCGTGAGTCGCCGGCGGCGGTGGCCCGCATCCAGCGCCGGCCCGAGCCTGCGAGCGTCCGCCGTCGCCGGATCCTGATCGAGACCGGCAACCACGCGCTGCTCGTCGCAGTCAGCGCGATCTTCCTGCTGCCGTTCGTGTTCATCGTGCTCACGTCGCTGATGTCCGACCAGCAGGCGCTCACCCCGGCCCTGTGGCCGAGGCCGTTCCACTTCTCGAACTACGCCGAGATCTTCCGGCAGAGTCCGCTGCTCCGTTACACGTGGAACACCTTCGTGATCGCCGCGCTGTCGACGGTCGGGGTCGTGGTGTCGTGTGTGCCCGTCGCGTACGCACTTTCGCTGCTCGAGTGGCGCGGGCGGCAGGCGACGTTCCTGCTCGTGCTCGCGACGATCATGCTGCCGGTCCAGGTCACGGTGGTCCCCCTCTACATCGTCTTCAGCCGCCTCGACTGGATCGGCACGATGAAGCCGCTGATCGTGCCGCTCTTCTTCGGCGACGCCTTCTCGATCTTCCTCCTACGGCAGTTCTTCCTCACGATCCCCCAGGAGCTGCTCGACGCCGCGCGCGTCGACGGTGCCAACGAAGCGCGGGTGATGACGAGGGTGGTGGTGCCGCTCGCCAAGCCCGCGATCGCCGCCATCGCGCTGTTCCAGTTCCTGTACGCCTGGAACGACTTCTTCTCGCCGCTGCTCTACCTGGGTGAGAACAAGCACCTGTGGACGCTCTCGCTCGGTCTCTCCGACTTCCGCGGCCATTTTCACACCCAGTGGAACCTCACAATGGCGGCGTCGGTCTTGTTCATGCTCCCGGTGATCCTCGTGTTCTTCGCCGCGCAACGGGCGTTCGTCGAGGGGGTGACGCTCACGGGCGTCAAGGGCTGAGCGCATGCCGTCGGGAGCCCACCCCCGGACGAGGCGGCGGGCGAGCGCCCTCCCCGGTTCGATCCCCGAGGCCGCCGAGCGCTTGCGCTCATTCGAGCCCGCGGAGCAGCTCGCGCAGCAGCCGGTCGAGGCGCCGCCGCTCTGCGGGCCCGAGTGGCAGCAGCAGGCGTTCCTCGTTGGCGATGTGATCCACGAGTGCGCGATCGATGGTGGCGCGACCCTTGCGCGTCAGCCGCACGAGCGTGCCGCGACGGTCCTCGGGGTCGGGCCGGCGCTCGACCAGGGCGGCCTCGACCAGCCGGTCGAGCCGCTTGGTGACGCCGCCCGACGACAGCATCGTCGCCTCCATCAGTTCGGTCGGCTTCATCTCGAACGGCCGCCCGCTGCGGCGCAGCGCCGCGAGCAGATCGAACCAACCCGGGCTGAGCCCGTGCTTGGCCGTTCCCGCGGCGAGGGCCCGGTCGGCGAGGTGCACGGCGCGGAAGAGCCGACCGAACAGCGCCGCCGGCGTAACGTCGAGGTCCGGGCGCTCCCGCCCCCACTGCGCAACGATGCGATCGATATGGTCGGGTTCGTTCGCTGGTAAGACTCTTCCTAGTAAGGTATTCTTCGCGAGGTGCGCGCCGTCCGCCTGCACAGTACCGGACTCGCAATCGAGGAGCTCGAGACCCCCCGCCCGCAGCCGGGCGAGGCGCTGGTCCATGTCCATGCCGCGGGGATAACCCGCGACGAGCTGACGTGGCCGGTCGACCGGCTGCCCGCCATCCCGTCGTACGAGCTCTCGGGCGTCGTCGCCGACGTGGGGCCGGCCGTGGACGACGTGGCGGCGGGCGACGCGGTCTTCGGCCTGACGCCGTTCGACCGTGACGGCGTCGCCGCCGAGTATGCGGCCGTTCCGGCCGCGGGGCTCGCCCCCAAGCCCACGAGCCTCACGCACGTCGAGAGCGCGGCGCTCACGCTCGCGGGCCTGACCGCGTGGCAGGGCCTGTTCGAGCACGGCGCGCTCGGCCAGGGCGAGCGCGTGTGCGTCCTCGGCCCGAACGGCGCCGTCGGCCACCTGGCCGCCCAGCTCGCCCACGGCCGCCTCGCCGGCCCCGACGAGCCGTGCAACCTCGTCTTCGACACCGTCGGCGGCGACGCGCTGGCGCGCTCGATCGGCGCCGCGGCTCGGGTGGTCTCGGTCGCCGAGGAGGCCGACGGCGCGTTCTACTTCGTCGTCGAGTCCAATCGCGCGCAACTCGTCGAGCTCGCACGGCTCGCCGACAGCGGCGCCCTGACACCGGCCATCGATTCGGTCTTCCCGCTCGAGGAGGCTGCGGCGGCATTCGCCCGCGTGGCCGAACGGGGAAAGCGGGGCAAGGTCGTCCTGCAGGTCGTCCAGGACGAATAGCCGAACACCACACATTTTGGCCGGGCGCCCGGACCGACGCGCCTTCGGATCCGGCATACTATTCAAGTGCCTGCACAGATACACGAGGAGCCCGACGGGGCGGCGATCGCGCGGGCCACCGCCACCCTCAAGCTCCTGGCGGACGAGACCCGCCTGCGGATCGTGTGGAACCTCCTCCACGGCGAGCACAACGTGAACGAGCTCGCGGCCCACCTCGGGATGCAGCCGGCGGCCATCTCCCACCACCTGGCCAAGCTGCGGCTGGCCGGCGTCGTCCGCACCCGCCGCGACGGCAATCGGATCTTCTACGCGACCCGCGACCACCACATCGAGCGCCTGGTCGCGGCGGCGTTCCTGCGCGACCAGGGGGCGGAGGCCCGCAGCGCGTGAGCGGCCGCCAGGACCAGCCGCACCCGGCCCACGGCGGTCACCGGCACCTGCGCGGCCACGACCACAACCACAAGTCCGATAACACCCGCGACCACGACGAGCACCGCCCCGGCCCGGTCGGGGCGATCCGCCACCTGGTCCGGTCGCACCGCCATGACCCGGCCGCCGCCATCGACACCGCCGCCGCCACCCGCGAGGGCATGCGGGCCCTCGCCGTCGGTCTCGGCGTCCTCGGCCTGACGGCCGCGCTCCAGGCCGTTGTCGTCGCCGTGTCGGGCTCGGTCGCACTGCTGGCCGACACGATCCACAACGTGTCCGACGCCCTCACGGCCGTGCCGCTGGCCCTGGCCTTCTGGCTGGGCCGCCGAGCGCCGAACCGGCACTACACCTACGGCTACGGCAGGGCCGAGGACCTGGCCGGCGTGTTCGTGGTCGCCATGATCGCCCTCTCCGCCGCGGTGGCCGCGTGGGAGGCGATCGGCCGCCTCGTCGATCCCCAGGAGATGGCCCGGCCCGGCTGGGTTGCCGTCGCCGGGACGATCGGCTTTGCCGGCAACGAGCTGGTCGCCGGCTACCGCATCCGCGCGGGCCGCCGCATCGGCTCGGCGGCGCTGGTCGCCGATGGGCACCACGCCCGGACCGACGGCCTCGGGTCCCTCGCCGTGGTCGCCGCCTCGGTCGGTGCCGTGGCCGGCTGGCCCCTCGCCGACCCCGTCGTCGGGCTGGTCATCAGCGTCGCCATCCTCAACGTCCTGCGCCACGCCGCGCGCGACGTCTACCTCCGGCTCATGGACCGCGTCGACCCTGCCCTCGTCGAGAGCGTCGAGCACGAGCTCGGCGACGCCCCGGGGGTCGAGGCCGTCGACCGCGTCCGGGTGCGCTGGATCGGCCACGAGCTCCACGCCGACGCCGAGGTCGCCCTCGATCCCGGCCTCGGGCTCGCCGGCGCCCACGACATCCTCGAGGGCGCCCGCCACCGGCTCCTCCACCGCATCCCCCGCCTCGGCGACATCCTCCTGCACGCCAACCCCGCCGGCCACGCCGACGCCCACGACCGCACGGCCCACCACCGCCTCCCGGCCGCCGGCGGCGGGGGCTAACGACTCGTCGACGGCCCCGCTCGCGAGATGGCCCACTGGCGGTTGCCGACATCGGCATAGCGCAGCTCGTAGTCGTTGGCCCGGAGGAACTCGGTCACGGCGCGGTGGACGCCGTGGTGGGGATGGCCGGGGTCAGGTCGCCAGTCGTCGCCGGCGATCACCCCGCCGGGCCTGACCTTCCGGTCGAGCAGGGCGAGCTCCTCGACGGTGTGCTCGTAGGCGTGCGAGGAGTCGACGTAGGCCCAGTCCAGGCTGTGATCGGGCAGGCGCCGGAGCACGTCGAGGTCGTTCCCCACGTGCACCTGGATCCGACCCGCCTCGATCTCGGTGCGGAAGCGCCGGAGGATGCGCCGCAGCGCGTTCACGGTGCTGCGGTCGCCGACACCCCAGTGCCACTCCGGGGTGAGGAGGTACCAGGGATCCACCAGGTGGAGCCGTTCGGCCTCGCTGGCCCGCAGCAGCACGCGGGAGAAGCGGCCCTTGTAGACGCCGATCTCGGCGCCCACCCCTCCCTTGGGCAGGAGCTCGGCGACGATGGGCCCTCGCGTGCGGGCCGAGCGGACCTCCCGGGGGGCCGCGACCTGCTCGAGGAGCCAAGACCGCAGCCGCCGGACGGGGGCGCTTCCCTGAATCCCCATGACGACATCATGGCCGCGGCCCCCAGGTCTGGCGGACGGCCACCGGGTGGCCCGTATGGTTTGCTTGACTTCAAGCGGACTTGAAGTCGCAGGATCCCGGACATGGACGAGAACCAGACGGCGGGCCGCACCAGCGACGACACCGATGCGCTGATCACCCTGCTCGACATCGCGGACAACGTCCCCGGGGCCAGCGAACTGCGCGCCCATTCCTACGAGCTGCTCGGCAACGGGCCGGATGCGGCGGTGGTCGACGTCGGATGCGGATCAGGCCGCGCAGCCGCGGAGATGGCCGAGAGGGGCGCACGGGCGGTCGGCATCGACCCCGACGAGCGGATGATCACCGTGGCCATCACGCGCTGGCCCGCCGCGGACTTCCGCGTGGCGAGCGCCTACGAGCTGCCCTTCACCGACGGCGGGCTACGCGGCTACCGGGCCGACAAGGTGTTCCACGTCCTGGACGACCCCGCCCGTGCGGTGGGCGAGGCGCGGCGCGTGCTCGCCCCCGGCGGGCGCATCGTGCTGATCGGACAGGATTGGGACACCTTCGTCATCGACGCCGACGACGCCGCGCTCACCCGCACCATCGTGCACGCTCGCGCCGACCTGGTCCCCACCCCCCGCGTCGTCCGCCGCTGCCGCAACCACCTCCTCGACGCCGGCTTCACGGACGTCACCGTCGAGGCCCACACCAGCATCTTCACCGACGCGACGATGCTGCCCGTCCTTGCCAACCTCGCCGAGAAGACACGGTCGGCCGGGGCGATCAGCGACGCGCAGGCGGAAGCCTGGCTCGCCGAGCAGCGCGAACGGGGCCGGCGCGGGCGGCTGTTCCTCGCCCTCCCGCTGTTCGTGACCGCGGCCACGCGCCGATGACGGTGGCCGAACGCGCGACGAACGCTAGATCAGGAGGCGCGAGCGACCAGGTGCTGGCGGGCTGAGCCGGTCGACGCCCTGACTACGAGCCGTGCTCCCGAGGGCCATGCTCTACGGCGTGAACTTCGCGTCGCTCGCCTGGTCCCCAGTGCCGTGATGCTCGACGAAGTGGTCAGCCGCAACCGCCGACGCATGGTGCTGGTGACGACAGCCGCGGTCGTCAACTACTGGGTGGCGGTGAGCATCTTCGGTGGTATCGCCGTGTGGAGCGTGATCCTCAAGCTGGCCGACGCCGGCGACGATGGCGATGTCGCGGTGCCAGGCCGGCTGATCGGGGTATCCAGCTTGGCCATCGGCGTTGTCGTCGCATTCGTCACCGTTGTCTGGCAGGTGCGATCGATTCGCCCCCGGACCCTCAGGGGCCTCGGCGCCGCGGAGCTCGCTCTGGGAGAGTTCCCGGTTCTCGACGACATCCTCGCCGGAGTCGCACTGGCAGCGGGCACAGATCCCGTCGAGGCCGCCCTGGTCGACGATCCGGCCCCGAATGTCCTGGCCGTCGGACGACGACCATCCGACACGTCGATCGTCGTAACCACCGGTCTGATCGAGAAGCTGACGATGGACGAGCTGGAGGCGGTGCTCGCTGCCGAGATGTGCGCAATTCGGCGACTGGACACGGCCTTGCAGTCCGTCGCCGTTGCCTGCACCTCGGGTGCGATCACGGTTCACATGCTGTGGCGTGACCGTCCGAACCTCGGCTCCATGCTCACCTGGCCGTCCATGGCATGTGGCGCGCTGCTGCGGCGCTGGGTCCTGCGTTCAGGTGACTTCGGGCAGGACGACATGGCGATCGCGATCACCAGACACCCGGAGGCGCTGCTTCGGGCGCTGCAGAAGCTGCGGTCCGATCCTGCGGTCGTCGAAACCCTGTCGACCCAAACGGCGCCGCTCTGGTTCGAGCCCGTGCCTCACGACGACCGACGACGCGCCTGGCTCTACCAGCGCTTGAGCTTCACGCCGAGCCTCGACGAACGGATCACCCGGCTGGCCCGGCGCTACACGCCGACCGACCGAATCGGACCCTCTCGTACCCGTCGGGTGGGGGAGATTTGAACTCCCGACCTCTGCGTCCCGAACGCAGCGCTCTGCCAAGCTGAGCCACCACCCGGAGAACCGGAAGGAAAACTCTATCCGGTCACCGCGCCGGGCACCGAGCCGGAATCGCGCCGATCGGCCCGGCGCCGGGCGCTCAGGCCGGCGTCAGACCGGACGGCTCGAAGTACGTCTCGCCCGAGGTGAGCGCCCTGGCGGCACGGCGGAGGCGGAACGAATCGAGCGGCTTGATCAGCCACCCCTGGACGCCGGTACGGCGCGCCATCGGGACGTCGGCGGGACGGTCGAGCAGGAGCAGGATCGGCACCCGGGGCACGCCATCGGAGTCGAAGTCCTGCTGCAGGTCGAGGGCGGTGGCGATGCCGCCCATGTTGCCGATCTGGAGGTCCAGGACCACGAGATCCGGCTCGACCTGGCCCACGCCAGGCCCGACGTCGCGCCCGGCGCGGACGCGTACCACCTCGGTGTCCTCGTCGGTGAGAGCGGCGTCGACGTCCTCGTAGATCCAGTCGGCGTCGGTCGCAAGCAGCACCGTGGGCACGGTTGGGCAGGCTACGAGTCGGGAAAGGTGCGGTGCCAACGCCCGTGGTTTGGCAATAGCGATGTCGGGCCGGTGGCGCGCCAGACCGCCGCTACGATCGCCCGTCGGGGTTCAGGAGGAGGAGCACGTGCTCGACATCCAGGTTGACGAGGCGGACAGCTACACGGTCTGCCGGCCCGTGGGTGAGCTCGACGCCTACACGGTCGGCCAGTTCCGAGACGCCTTGGGAGAGCTGGCCGACAAGCGTTACCTGCTCATCGACCTGTCGTCGGTGCCGTTCATGGATTCGGCGGGGCTCGGTGCCCTGATCGGCGGCATCCGCCGGGCCCGCGAGGCGGGCGGCGACGTGGCGGTGGCGTGCAGCCGCCCCACCCTCACCCGGCTCCTGCACACCACGGGGTTCGACCGCATCGTGCCCGTCAAGGACACGGTCGAGTCGGCCGCCGCGGCCCTCGACGAGGCGGCGGCCTCCGTCGACGAGTAGGCGTCCGACCAGCCGGAAGACTCAACCGGAAACTCAGCCGGACATCAGCGCGAGAACAGGTGGGCGGCCAGCCCACCCATGCCGGCGATGTCGTGGACGTCGGTGCTGAGGAACGGCACCCAGACCACGGGAGCCGGCGCCACAGCGTCGGCCAGGCCGCCGAGGTGGGCGAGCTCCCTCGCCGACACGGTCCGGTAGTCCGCCAGGTTCCGGTACAGGCCACCCAACTCGGTGCCCTCCAAAGTGCGGGCCCGCTCGGCGGCCGCCTCGCCCAGTCCTGCCCCGAACGATGGGTGCACCCGGTTGACCACCAGCCCCTGGACGGCGATGCCCGCGTCGCCCAGGCGGTCGACGAAGAAGTGCGCCTCCGCGACGGTGTCCCGGCGCGGCGATGCCACCAGCACGAAGGCGGTCTCCGGGGCGGCCAGGAGCTCGTTGACTCGGGCGGCCCGCTGGCGGAACCCCTCCTCCATCCCCTCGAAGGCCTGGAAGAAGGCGATCGCGTCGTCGACCACCTCGCCGCCCACCACCTTCGAGACGGTCCGCAGGAACGCCTGCGCCGCCACGTTCACGGCCCGGACGATCCCGCGGCTGGGCGCCATCAGCATGCGGAACAGGCGGTGCTCGAGGAACCGGGACAGGCGCCGCGGCGCGTCGAGGAAGTCGAGGGCGTGCCGCGTCGGCGGCGTGTCCACGACCACCAGGTCGAAGTCGGTCTCCTCGTGGAGCTCGTAGAGCTTCTCCATCGCCATGTACTCCTGCGTCCCCGACAGGGCGCCGGCGATGTTCCGGTAGAAGGGGTTGGCGAGGATCCGGTCGGCCTGCTCGGGCGTCGCCGCGTACTTGCCCACCAGGGCGTCGAACGTCGAGCGGGTGTCGAGCATGGTGGCCCACAGCTCGCCGGGCCACTCGCCCTCGATGCGGCTCGGCGTGTCCGTGAGGCCGGCCAGCCCCAGAGCGTCGGCGAGGCGGCGGGCGGGATCGATGGTCACCACCACCGTCTTGCGACCGCGCCGGGCGCCCTCGAGGGCCGCCACGGCGGCGATCGTCGTCTTGCCGACGCCCCCCGATCCGCAGCACACGACGATGCTCCGCTCGGTCACGACCGCGTCGAGGCGGTCGCCGTCCGTGACTGCAGCAGTGCCCTCGATGCCCGACACGGTCACAGCGGCAGCCCGGCCAGGGCATCGATCTCCGCGAGCAGCGCCCCCGCAAGCACGTCCAGGTCGCGCCGACCGATGTCGGTGGTGAACAGGAACGGCAGGCGCAGCTGGGGCAACGGCAGCTGCTCCTCGAGCCGCTCGATCTGCTCGGCCTGCAGCGCCATGCGGCCGCGGCGGAACGAGGCCGCCGCCGCCAGCGCCTCGCTCTCTCCCGGCCGCAGGGCCACGCCGACCCGCTCGGCGGCGGCCACGGGATCGGCGTCCAACCCGGAGACGTCCGGAACCACGCCGTTCACGACGATCGGCCCGAGGCCCACACCCACGCGGTCCTCGAGCGAGAAGGCGGTCTCGACTGCCTCGTTGACCGGCGTCTCCTCCGGGATGGTCACAAGCATCACCTGGCAGCGCCTGTGGTCCTCGAGCAGCTCGAGCACGTCGCGGGCCTGCGCGTTGATCGGGCCGACGCTCACGGTGTCGAGCAGGCTCCGGGCGGACTGGAGGAACGCGATGGCGTGGCCCGCAGCCGGGGCGTCGAGGACGATGAGATCGGCCGCGCCCGCCCGCTCGAGCTGTTTGACCTTGCCGAGCAGCAGGATGTCCTTGATGCCCGGCGCCGCGGTCGCCACCACGTCGAGCGCACCGGACGACACCAGACGCTTGGACAGACGCGATAGGCCGTGGTCCCGCAGGTACTCGAG
>DATFVX010000331.1:0-19849 GCA_035259985.1 Acidimicrobiales bacterium
GCGGGCGCGGGAGCTTGGGCGTGGGCAGGAGCGGGCGCGGGGATGGGCGGGGGCGGTTCGGGCGCGGGCGCCGCCGGGGCGTCGGCGGGTCCCGGGTAGGGCTCGGGCGGCGGCGGCACGGGGGGCGCCCCTGGCGGGGCCGCCACTGCGCCCGGGCCACCGGGCGCAGCCGGCAGGGGCTCGGGTGGCGGTGGCGGGGCGGCCGCCGCCGGAGCGGCCGGGGCGACCAGCTCGCGGACCGGGTCGGGCGGCATGGGGCCGATGATCTCGGCCGGCAGGTCGACGATGGCGGCGATGCCGACCACCTCGGAGCCCTGGAGCCGAACCTCGATGCCGTTGCGGGCCGCCAGGGCGGCGGCCACGAAATGGCCCAGGTGCTTCGAGACTGCGACGGTGGGCCGCTCGGCACCCGCCAGCCGCTCGTTCGCCCGGGCGATCTCGTCGGCGCTCATGCCCAGCCCGTGGTCGACCACCGCCAGCGAGTAACCGTCGGGGGTCATGCGTCCCCGGATCTCGACCAGCTCGTGCGGCGGTGAGTGCTTGACGCCGTTCTCGATGAGCTCGGCCAGCAGGTGCGTCAGGTCGGACGCCGCCCCGCCCACGATCATCACCGGGTCCAGCGTGCGGACCACCACACGCTGGTAGTTCTCGATCTCCCCCAGCGCCGCCCGCACCACGTCGAGGACCCGCACCGGCGGGTGCCAACGCGGGCCGACGTCCACCTCGCTCAGCACGAGCAGCGACTCGGCGTTGCGGCGCATGCGCGTGGCGAGGTGGTCGAGCTTGTGCAGTTGCGCGACGCGGCTGGGATCGGCCTCGCCCTGCTCGAGCTCACCGACGGCGGTCAGCAACCGGCTCAGGAGGTTCTGGTTGCGCCGGCCGAGGTTGACATACGACTCGGCGATGGTTCGCCGCAGCGTGGCCTGCTCGACCGCCAGCCCGAGCGCCGACCGCTCGACGTCACCGAGCGCGTGGGCGACGTCGCTCACCTCGTCGTTGGTCGTGATTCTGATCGGGGCCGGCACGGGTGGTGCAGGTTCCTCCCCCAACGGGGCGTCGAGGATGTCGGCCACGGCGCTGGGAAGCTGCTCGTCGGCTATCGACTGGGCGTCGTGGCTGAGCGCACGCAGGGGGCGGGTGATCGAGCGGCTGACGCGCCACGCGATCAGCACGGCGGCGACGACCACAGCCAGCGCCGCGCCGGCGTACCAGCGCCGCCGGGCGTCCGCCTCCGACCGGAGGTCATCGGCGCGCCGCTCGAGCACGTTGGCCACCTGATCGCGGAATCCCAGGTAGGGACCGTCGGCCCCCAAGGGCGTCGTGGCCAGCAGCGCCTCCGGGTCGACCGGCGCACCGCTGGCGATGGCGTCGGAGGCGAACGGCACCAGGCCGGCCACCTGCGGGTCCGACAGCAGACCGTTGGCGGCGGCGGCGTAGTCGCCGGTGCCCTTGGTCTTGACCACGCCGTTGTTCTTCTCGACGTCGCGCGAGAGCTTGGACACGTCGGCGGCCGCCACGGTGTCGTCGATGCCTCCGGTGCCCCAACCCACGTACAGCAGCTGGTCCACGAGTTGCGCGATGGAGTCTGTGGCATGCGACGAGTAGTGGACGAGGTCGTCGCCCTGGCGCAGGTCGGCGTCGTCGACCACGAGCGCGAACCGGTCGTGCGAGGCGAAGATCGTCGCCACCATGTCGGTGTAGGCAGCGAACACCTCGTGGGCGGTCTCGCGGTTGGCGGGCCCGGGGTTGGCGACGGCGGCATCGACGGTCTGGCGGACGCCGGGTAGTTCGTCGAGCGTCGACAGGGCGTTGCCCCAGTCCTCGCGGAGACGGTCGTCCTGGCCGCTGATCTGCCGGTGCAGCGCATCGTGGGCCGCGTCCGTGCGCTCCCGCGATGCGGCGAGGTCGGGCTCCTCGAGCTCGATCACCCTGCCCAGGCCCAGCATCTGGACGAGCGCCGTGTTGCGCTCGTTCTGGAGGACGTTGATCAGCCCGGCATGGCCGATGGACGCGGTCGCCAGCTCGGCCTGGCGCGTGACCTTGCGCGCCTGCGAGGTGCTCGTGGACACGCCGATTGCGGCCCCCACGACGAGGGCGAGCAGCGGCACGGCCAGAGCTGCCGCCACCTTGACGCGGATCGGGATGCGTCGACCCACCTGTCAGCTCCATTCATCTCGTTCACGGGAGCCGGAGCAAGCGGTCGGTCTCCCAGCACCCCACGAACGCGACCGGTTACGGAAAGCGTTGTTCTACTACGGCCGCATGACAACGGCCAGCTTGACATACGTCGACGAATGACGGGACACCCTGGTGGGGCCTGTGGACAACTTGCCCAATCCACAGGCTTGCTCCCCTCGTAGCCCACAGCCCGGCTGCCGTACCGTCCCGGCATGCCGACGTTCGAGGTCATCATGCGGGATCCCGGCCCGAGCGGCCGTGGGAGCGGCGAGCGGCGTGTCGAGACCGTCGACGGCGCCGATGCCTACCAGCAAGAGGGTCCCATGACCACCTTCTTCCGGCGCGGCGAGGGACGCGCCGTCATCGACTCCTGGAGCACGAGGATCGCCAGCTTCCGCACCGCCGACCTGCTGGCGGTCCGCCGCTGCGAGGCGGCCGCCGGGCAGCTCCGGGCCGTGGCCGGCACGGGCTGAACCAGCTCGCCCGGCCGCGCGGCCAACCGGCCTGTCGGCCGGGCGTTCAACCGGTGGTTCAGTCTAGGGCCGGCACCCAGTGGAGGAAGGCCGGCTCGTAGTACCGGGAGCCGTCCTGCTGGACGAGCATCTCGGCGGGCCCCAGCGCCGCCACCAGGCGCTCGCACTGGTCGCCGAGGGTCCGGTAGCGGGACATCCAGACCACGAAGACGGCGTTGTCGCCCGCCCGGTCCCGGACCTCGCGGGCGATCTCCTCCGGGTTGGCGGCCTGGTTGCGCTCGGCGTAATCCACCCAGTCGACCCGCTCGGGCGAGCTGAGGGCCGGATAGGCGAGCTCCACCACCCCGGCGGGCATCTGGCGTGAGTAGTCCGGCCCGAGCTGATCGGGGCAATACACCACGACGTCGCCGGGCTGGGCGTGCTGGGCGACGGCGTCGCCGACGACGTCGGCCTGGGTCCGCTCGTAGTAGTTGACCCAGGCGATGCCGGCCACGCTGACGGCCAGGTACGCGCCCCCGGCGACGAGCTGGGCGATCCCCGGGACGCGGGTGATGCCGACCGCCACCGCCAGCAGCACCAGGGGAACGATGACGGCCGCGTAGCGCGGCTGGTACGTGGCGTTGGTGGCGTAACCGACCAGGCAGCCGAGCACGATGACGATCAGGACGACCGCCAGCTCGCGGCGGACGACGGGGACCGTCCGGAGGTCGAGCGTCATCTCGTGGCCGCCGGAGCGCGCCGTGAACAGGGCCACGAGCACGAACACGGCCACCATGACCGCGGCCAGCACGTTCTCGATCAATGCCCCGCCGCCGAGCTCCGTGAGCGTGGTCACGATGATCGCCGTCGGTCGGACGGGCTCGCCCCAGGGCGTGCCGGTGTTCGCGGACTGGTACAGGAACCCCGGTAGCCAGGGCAGGAACAACAGCCCGCCGGCGGCGAGGGCCAGGATCACGCGGCCCGTGCGTGCCCGTTGCTGTGGCCGCCACCACCAGCGCGCCGCCAGCACCAACCCGGCGGCCGCCAACAGGTAGAAGGACCAGTAGTGGCTGAGCAGCAGGAGGCCCGAGATGAGCGCCAGCGCCACCAGCCGCCAGGGGCGGGGATCGACCAGGGCGTCGGACAGCACCAGGTAGCCCGCCAGCACCAGGAGCATCACCAGCGAGTACATGCGGGCCTCGGTGGCGTACCTGATCGCGTAGGGCGACAGCGCCACGATCAGCAGCGCCCAGCGGGCCCCGGCCTGCCCGGCCAGCCGCCGGCCGGCGATCCACGCCAGGGGCAGCGACGCCACGGCGAAGATCCCCGACAGCGAGCGCACGGCGAAGTCGCCCTCGCCGACCAGCTCCATCCACCCGTGCAACAGCACGTAGTAGAAGGGCGGGTGGCCGTCGTGGCGCAGCGCGTCGAACAGGTCGCCGAGGGGCAGCCGGGCGATGTTGACGCTCAGCGCCTCGTCCAGCCACAGGGGCGAGCGCTGCACGAAGCGCAACACGACGCCGGCCACGACCACGCCGACGACGACCAAGGACACGAACCGGGGGGACCCAGTGGTCGATCGTCGAACGGACGCGCGCGACGCGTCGTCGTGGACCCCGTCGGCAGCCAGGGTGCGCATGAGGCGGCGATGTTACCAACGGGTTGCAGGCCGAACGCGAACGGTGAGCGCCCCGGGTGGAAGCCGCGACGACCCCCTTCGATAGAGTGCCGTCTCGCGTCCAAGTGAGGGAGTGGTCGGCACGTGTGGGGAAGTGCAACGAGCGGGTCGACACCTGGGCCCGGGGCCTCGCCCCGGGTCGTCATCATCGGCGCCGGGCCCGCCGGGCTCACCGCCGCCTACCAGCTCGCCAAGTCGGGCCACACGAGCACGGTGCTCGAGGCCGACGCAGTCGTCGGCGGGATCAGCAGGACCGTCGAGCGCGACGGCTGGCGCTTCGACATCGGCGGCCACCGGTTCTTCACCAAGGTGCAGGCGGTGGAGGACCTGTGGCACGAGATCCTCGCCGAGGACGAGTTCCTGCAGCGGCCACGCAAGAGCCACATCTACTACCGCGGCAAGTTCTACGACTACCCCCTGAGGCCGCTCAAGGCGTTGCGCAACCTCGGCCCGCTGGAGGCGGCGCGCTGTGCGTTCTCGGCGCTGTGGGTGCGGGTGCGGCCCCCGAAGGACCAGTCGACGCTCGAGGGCTACGTCGTCGCCAACTACGGCTGGCGCCTCTACCACCACTTCTTCAAGACCTACAGCGAGAAGCTGTGGGGCGTGCCACCGTCACAGATCGCCGCCGACTGGGGGGCGCAGCGCATCAAGGGCATGTCCCTGTTCCAGGCGGTCTGGGAGCCCATCCGTTCCCGCTACGCCGGGCGCCGGGACAAGGGCAGGCAGGTCACCAGCCTCATCGAGGAGTTCCAGTACCCGAAGTACGGCCCCGGGATGATGTGGGAACGGTGCCACGAGCTGGTGGAGGCCGCCGGCACCAAGGTCACCCTCAACACCCCGGTGATCCGCATCCATCACGAGCGCGGCAGGGTGGTGAGCGTCGTGGCCGGGTCACAGGGCGTCACCACCGAGTACGCGGCCGATCACGTCATCTCCTCGATGCCGTTCCCGCAGCTGCTCGCGGCCATGGATCCACCGGTGCCGAACGACGTGCGGCGTGCCGCGGACGCGCTGTCGTTCCGTGACTTCGTGACGGTCGCGCTTGTGGTGCCGGCCGACAAGGTGGGCTGGGACGACAACTGGATCTACATCCACGCACCCGAGGTCAAGGTCTTGCGGGTGCAGAACTTCGGCTCGTGGTCGCCCTACATGGTGAAGGACGGGCACAACGTGCTGGGCCTCGAGTACACGGTCCACGAGGGTGACGGGTCGTGGAACGCCAGCGATGCCGAGTTGGTCGCGCAGGCCGCCAAGGAGCTCGAGGCGATCGGGCTGATGAGCACCGCCGACATCGAGGCCGGCTACGTCGTGCGGACGCCCAAGGCGTATCCCGTGTACGACGAGGACTATCAGGCCAACGTCGAGGTGCTCCGCGCCTGGCTCGAAGAGCATGCACCCAACGTCCACCCGATCGGCCGCAACGGCATGCACCGCTACAACAATCAGGACCACTCGATGTACACGGCCATGCTGACGGTCGAGAACATCGTGATCGGCACTGCGCACGACATCTGGACCGTCAACGTCGAGGACGAGTACCACGAGGAGAAGGTGTCCGAGCCGGCGTCAGCCGGCGGTCGCGCCACGGCCGAGCCGTCCCGCGCGCCACGCGGCACGGGTCGCGACGCACCGATCCTCCCGGCGTCTCACCCGACCTCGAGGACGAGCACGTAGTTCCAGCACGCGACCTCGCGGACGCCGGGCACGTCGGCGATCCAGTGCGCCCATCTCGGGTGGTAGCGCGGCAGCGCGTCGAGCAGCTTGACCCGGTGCGTCGCCTCGGCCTGCCGAACCCAGCGGTGCATCCGCTGTGCGGACACCGCGAACAGCGTCCGGCCGTACTCGTTCTTCGGTGCCCGCCCGTTCCGCCGGGCGAACCGCTGTGCCGCATGGCGCCCCCCGAGGTAATGCCAGGGCGATGTCTCGTGCCCTCCCCACGGCGACAGCCACGTCGTCCAGGACAGGAACACCACGCCGCGGGGTCGGGTGACACGCACCATCTCGTCGGCCATCCCCTCCGCCTGCGGCACGTGCTCCAGGACGTTGCTCGAGTAGCAGACGTCGACGGCGTCGTCGCGAACCGGCAACGCCAGGCTGCTGCCGAGCACCGTGCCGGGCCCGGGCTTGCCGACCGCGCTCAGCTCGCCGAGGTCGGCGTCGACCGACGCGTATGTCGCGCCCGCGCCCCGGAAGGCGGTGGCGAAGTATCCCGGTCCCCCGCCGACGTCGAGCACGAGCTTGCCGGCGAGCGGCGTCCAGGAGGACAGCTGGCGCACCGAGTCGGCGGCGAGGAGCGAATAGAAGCGGTCCGGGTCCGTCTGCTCGACCTGGAACGCCCGGAACAGGCGCCAGGACCGCTGCAGTGTTGCTTCGCTCCGAGTCCCAGCCAGCACGCCGCGACGATAGCGGTGACTGATTTCGCCGCGGAACTGGTTGGGGGGCAACCGGATGCGTCACCATACGTCGCCTCCTCGACCGGTAAGGCTGCGCTGATGACAGTGTTCGTCCACCCAACCTGTGACGTGCATCCACGGGCCACGCTCGGCCCCGAGGTGCGGGTGTGGAACTGGTCGCAGATACGGGAAGGCGCCGTGATCGGAGCGGGGACCGTGGTCGGGCAGATGGCCTACATCGGCGTGGACGTGCGCATCGGCCGCGACTGCCGGCTGATGCAGAAGGTGGTCATCGACACCGGTGTGGAGATCGGCGACGCCGTCTTCGTGGGGCCGTTCGTCACGTTCACCAACGACGACCGGCCGCGCGCCTGGCTCACGCGCGACCTGACCGGTGTCCGGTGGCAGGTCGGCGACGGCGCGACGCTCGGGGCGAGCGTGGTCGTCCTTCCCGACCGTCACGTCGGGCACCACGCCTTCGTCGCCGCGAGCTCCACGGTGACGCGCCACGTACCGCCCCACGCCCTGGTCGTCGGCTCCCCGGCACGAATCGCCGGGTGGGTGTGCGAACAAGGCCACCGCATGGAGCCGGGCCACACGACCGGGGCGGAAACCGGACTTACGTGCCAGCAGTGTGGCTTCGAAGTCCTGATCCCCCGCGACTGGGAGGAGGATCGTTGGTGTCCGTAGACACGCTGGCGGCGCGAGCCGTGCGCGGGCTCGCCGCGTTCCGGAGCTGGCTGCTTCAGTCCGGAATCCAGTCGGATCACGGTTACTTCTACGACTGGTACGAGCTCGACACCGCCTCGCCGGGGCGGCCCTATCCGGAGATCACCGGCTACGGCACCTCGACCCTCACCTGGCTCTACCGCCTCGACGGGGATGAGGCCTTGCTGGAGCGAGCCGGCGCCGCGGCGGGCTGGCTGGTCTCGCAGGCCCTGCACCCCTCCTACGACCTGGTGTTCGCCCGCGGCGCCGCACGCGACGCAGGGCTGGGTTCGAAGCCCTATCTCTACGCCTTCGACACAGGCATGGCGGGTGCCGGGTTGACGCGCCTCGAGGGAATCACAGAGGACGCGACGTGGGCCGGCTCTCTCGAGCGGATCGTCGACGCCCTGTCAACGCGCATGAGGCGAAGCGACGGCACCCTGTGGCCGCTGCTCGACCCCGGGAGCGGCCAGCCGGTCACGACGGACGATGCGTGGTCCTGCAGGTTCTCCGGGTACCAGGCGAAGACGGTCTCGTTCCTGAGCCTGAACGGAAGGAACGGCAGCGACGCATTGCTCGGAGACGTGGTTCGGAAGACCTTGGAGGGGCAGCGCGACAGCGGTGCGTTCCCGGGGTACGCCGACGGGCAGGCACATCTCCACCCTCACTTCTACGCCCTGGAGGGATTGCTGGTCAGCCGCTCCGTGCCCGGCCTGCCCCCCGTCGACGACGCCGTGGTGCGGGGCTACCTGTACGCCGAGCGCCTCCTGGCGGCAAACGGCTTCCTGCCGACGCTCGCACACGACGATCAGGTGACCGTCGCCTACGAGCGCGTCGACGCGCTGGCCCAGTTCGTGCGGCTCGGGTGCCTTCTCGTCAGCATGGGCTGGCTCAGCCGCGATCGCCTCGACGGGACGCTGGATGGCGCCGCGTCGCGCCTCCTCGACTACCAGGTGGAGGGGACGCCCCACAACGGCGGCTTTCTCTTCGGCCGGGATGCGGACGGCACCCCCAAGCCGCACGTCAACTCTTGGGGGAGCTTCTTTGCCGGGCAGGCGCTCCACTGGTTGATTCTGGTTCGCGACGGTGCCCATCCGGATCCCGGGGAGCTGGTCTAGAGGCATCCAACTGCCATCAGTCCGGCTCCCGCGGCTCGACGAAGACCGCGGCCGTGAGGCGATCCGCCCGGGACTGGAGCTCGGCGTAGCGGCCCAACACGGCCGCCCACCGCGGCGGCACATCGAGTCGGTCGTCGCGTACGAGGCCCACGAGCGCCCCGGTGGGGAGGAGGCGGTCCGGGTCGCGCAACTGCGAGGCCGTCAACCCGGTGGCGGCCGACGTCCCGGGGCGCACGGCAATGCCGCCCGCGGCGATGAACGGCCGCAGCTCCGCCTGGAGGCTCGCCAGCTCCTCCGCCTCGCCCGGGCCGAGCCCGTCGACGAACGCGACCCGCCGGGCCCCGTCGGGCACGGTCCGGGCGGCGTCGCCCTCGCGCACGATGAGCCGGGGCACGTCCTGCCCGTGGTAGGCGCGGGACGGTCCGGCATAGCGCTGCAGCCCCCGATCCTCCGTGTACCAGGGCACGCCCAGCTGCTGCAGCTCGGCCAGGACGGGGGTGGTGTAGGGCTCGGCAAGGCGCTGGCCGGTCGTGTCGACCAGCACGCCGGCCTCGCCGCGTAGCACCTCGAGCTGGGGCAGCAGCCGGCGCACGCTGGGGATGGTGTCGGCGAACTCGGTCAGCCCCGCGCCGGAGTTCATGGACGGCAGATTCAGGGTGGCGAGGAGCACGGTCGCCGCCACGACGAGAGGCACCATCCGTTCCCCTCCCGCCCAACGCCCCCGACCGGCCGTCAGGGCCAAGACCAGCGCAAACGTGAGGAACGTCGCCACCGGCCACAGCCACCGCATCTGGTGCGCACCCACAACGTCGAGCACCCCCACGGGCATGGCGGCTGCCACCAGCAGCGCGAACCCGAGCACGACCAGGCCGGTCGCCGCGGCCCACGCAGCGGGCGCCGCGCCCCGCCGAGCCGCCCCGCGCCAGGCGCCCAGAAGCAGGCCGCCCACCACCGCCAGTCCGGCGAGCGAGGCGCCGAGGGAAGGCAGCGGCCGACCGCGACCCGGCACCAGGAGCTCCTCCGGGAAGGCCTCGGTCATGGACGGCCGCCCCCACCAGGGCGGGAGGGCGACGACCCGGGCAACGAAGCGGGGTGCGTCTCCCCAGCCGACGGCGTCACCGGTGTCGCCGACGCTGGCAGCGAGCATGCCAAGGTTGCCGGGTCCGTCACCGAAGAACTGCTCCACGAGCGGCTGGGCCCAGCAGACGGCCGCCACGACGGCCGCCACGGCCACGAGCCGGCCGGCCCGGCGTCGCTCGGCCGGCCAGCCCTGGGGGTCGGCCCGACGCGACCGCCACCAGCGAGTTCCCGCCGCCGCCACCCCCCAGAGGCCGAGCGCCGGCACCAGCAACGCATACACGATGTGGGTCTGGACGATGAGGCTGCCGAGCCCCACGGCCCACGGCAGCATGACGAGATCGCCGCTGGCCAGCGCCCACACCACGAACAGGAAGCACAGGAAGGGGTAGAGCAGGCTGTGGGGCTGCCAGGGGTCGAACAGCAGCTCGCTCCCCATCGCCCAGCCGAGGCCGGTGGCTGCGAGCATGGCCGCCACGACCGCCGGCGCCCCGGCCCGGCGCCGGGCTACGGCGGCGATGCCGAGGATCGACGCGACGTTGAGCAGTCCGACGCCGACGGCGATCCCGGCGTGCGGCCCCCAGATGCGCACCGGCAGCGCCAGCAGATCGAACTGCAGCGGTCCGGGGTTGTTCACGTCCTTGCCGATCTCCACGGACGCCGAGGTCCATACGCCCAGCAGCGGGTGGTGCTCGGTGAAGACGTCGGCGGCGCGCAGGCCGAAGAACGCGTTGTCGCTGATCGCCCTCCAGCCGCCGGCGACGGCGCGTGCGGTGGCGACGACGACCGGAGCGACGGCGGCGACGACACTGACCCCGGCCAGGCTGCCCGGGCGCAGAGGCCACGGGCGCTCGACCGCCGCGGCCCGCCCCTCCTCCACCGTCGTGGCGGGCTCGGCGATGCTGCCGGCTGTCATCAGGGACGAGGCTGCGACATCACTGCCCCCGCGATCCACTCATCAGCCCGAGCAAGCATCACTCGATGCGGACACTGACGTCGCCGGAGCAACGCCCCGCCGGCCGGGACGGGCCCGGCTCGGGCGTCGGCGGGTCCTCGAACCGGTAGAGGAGGATCGAGCCGCCGATCGTGCCGATGTGGCAGTACGCCCGCAGCCACGACAGCTGCTCCCTGTGGTAGGTCGTCAGCTCGGTGACGCTCGCCGCCGCAAGCCCCCGCACGTCTGCGGGCACCGTGACCAGGAGGTCCCGGTAGCCCGGCGTCTTGTGGACCGCTTCGAGGCTGCCGCCGAACGGCGCCGCGTACACGGTGCGGCCATCCATCCAGTCGATGAGCGCCCGGTTGTCCTGGCCCCAGTCGAGGCTGGACTCCGCCGCGACGGCGTACCCCGGGCGGAAGGGCGGCGCCGTCCAGGCCAGGGAATGCGGGGCGGCGTCCCAGAAGGACGCCAGCTGCACCACCATCAGCAAGGCGACCAGCGCCCAGCGGCGACGGCTGGCGACGAGCCAGCCCGCCACCGGTGAGCCGACCACGAGCAGCAAGGCGATCACCGGCAGCGCGTACCGGACGCCGACCTGCTTGGGGAACGGCAGCAGGAAGACCACCAGCACCACGAGCGACGGCAGTAGGACGGTCGCCGCCCGGCGGACCGTCGCTCGGTCGAGCCGGCACCACGCGATCGGCCCGAGCACGGCGACGGCGAGGGCGGCGAGCGGAAGCTTGACGGCCAGCGTCACGGGCCAGAACCACCACCGAACCCCCCGCCAGCTCTGGCCCAGCAGGTAGGCGGGGGATTCGAGCGGGCTGGCGGCGATCTGGAACTGGAAGCCGAGCCTGTACGACTTCGGCCACGGGACGAGGTCGACGACCCGGCTCGCCGTCCTGGTCACAGGCCCGGAGCCGACCGTTCCGGTCCAGTACGGGATCGAGCCGCTCCCCGGCGCGATGGCGAGGGTGCCGATCCACACCAGCGCCCACGCGGCCACGACGACCACCGCGGCGTCGGCCACCGCCGCCCGGCGGGGCCGGCCGGGGCGCGGCGCCAGGAGCAACCCGACCACGACTGCGCCGACGATCAGCACGCCCGTGTGCCGGACCAGCATCACGAGGCCGCATGCCAGGGCCAGCCAGGTCAGGGTGATCGTCGTCGGCCGGCGCACGTGGCGCTCCAGGGCCAGGCAGGCAGCGAGGACCGCGAGGGTGAAGAAGAGGTCGAGGCCGTTGAGGTGGGAGAACCCGACGGCGAGCGGCGTCGTGAGCCAGAGCGCCGCCGCCAACAGCCCCGCGGACCGCCCGAACAGCGCGGAGGCCAGCGCAAACAGCACCAGCCCGATCAGCGCCCCTTGGGCGATCGGCATGATGCGGCCGAGGAACACCACACGCTGGTAGTCGCCGCGCTCGAGGTGCAGGCTCTCGAACTCGTTCGTGAACCCGGCCCACTCGAAGCCGGTCAGCTCGCTGCGGTCGAGCTCCTCCACCTCGGACCACATGCCGTCGAGCGGCAGCGGTATGCGGGCGACCCAGAGCGGGAGCGCGTTGATCGCCTTGGGGAACACGGGCGCCTCGATGTTGAGGCGCACCTCGCGCTCGCGCAGCGCGGCCAGTCCGGTGGCCATGTGGACGGGCTCGTCGACGGTCGGCGAGTCGCGCCACGCCTGCCACGCGCTGACCGCCACGAACTGGATCGTGAGCACCACCAGGACGGCGATCGCTGCACGCCGTCCTCGGTGGGGTCGCTCCTGCTCAGCGCGCGGCGCTGAGCGCGTCAACGACTCTTCGACTGGCGTGGCCGTCGCCATAGGGGTTCCTCGCCCCGCGCATCGCCTCCCGCACGGACGGGTCCTCGATGACCCGGCACGCTTCGGCGAGGATCCGCGGGCCGTCCGTTCCGACGATGCGGGCAAAGCCCGCCTCGGCGGCCTCCGGTCGCTCCGTGCGATCCCGCAGCACGAGCACCGGCACGCCGAGGCCGGGTGCCTCCTCTTGGATGCCGCCGGAGTCGGTCAGGATCAACGTGGACCGCCTCATCACGTGCACCATGCTGGCGTAGTCGAGGGGCGGCGTCAGGTGGATGTGGTCGACGCCGCCGAGCGTGGCCTCGGCATCGCGGCGAACGGCGGGATTGGGGTGCACGGGGAAGACGACCCGAACCGCTCCGCCGAAGTGTTCGACGAGGTCACGGACCGCCCCGAACACCTGCCGCAGCGGTGCGCCGAAGCTCTCGCGCCGATGAACGGTGAGGAGAACCAGCGCGCCGTCGTCCAACGGGACGGCGGCGAGCGGCGTCCGGGCCGGGTCGAACGGAAGCCGCGCCGCGTGGAGCAGCGCGTCCACGACCGTGTTGCCGGTGACGACGATGTCGGCATCCGCCACGCCTTCCCGCCGGAGGTTCGCCGCAGCCCCGGGTGTGGGAGCGAAGTGGCGGGCGGCGGTCATGGTCACCAGGCGACGGTGGAGCTCCTCGGGGAACGGTCCGCCCAGGTTGCCGGTGCGCAGACCGGCCTCGACGTGGGCGACCGGGACCCCCGCGTGGAACGCGGCGAGCGCCGCCGCCATGGTCGTCGTGGTGTCGCCCTGGACCACCACCCAGTCGGGTTCGAGCTTGCGGAGAAGGGGGTCGACGCCGGCCAGCACCCCGGCCGCCACGGACGACATCGACTGATCGTCGGTCATCAGGTCGAGGTCGTGGTCCGGCCTGATGGCGAACAGCTCCAGAACATCGTCGGCCAGCTCGCGGTGCTGGCCCGTCACGCACACGGCGCAGCCGATCCCGGGCCGACGCCGCAGCTCGAGGATCACCGGGGCCAGCTTGATGGCCTCGGGGCGGGTGCCCACCACACACAGGACGTTCACGACCGTCGACCCCAGCGCACGGGCAGCAACCAACGAAGCGCCCGCCCGTAGGGGCGGACCAGGGCGACGTAGTTCATCTTCGAGCTCCCGGCCGCGCGCGTGCCAAGCCTGAGCGGAACCTCATGGATCACCCTTCGGGCCGCCAGGAGTCGAACGGTGATCTCGAGCTGCGTCTCGAACCCACGCCCCGCCAGCTGCAGCGGCCGGACGGCATCGGCCCGGTACGCCCGCATCCCGGTCGTCAGGTCTCGAACCGGCGAGCGAAACAGGACGCGGAGGAGCCGGTTCCCGACGATGGACACGGCCGCGCGCAGGCGGGGTACGCCGTCCATCCCGCCGCCCGGCACGAACCGGCTGGCGAAGACGGCATCCGCCTCCTCGGTCCGGCGAACGAGCTCGTCGACGAGGTCGAGGGGGTGGCTGAGATCGGCGTCCAGCGTCACGATCACCCGTCCCTCCGCCGCTCGGAACCCGGTGGCCAGCGCCGCTCCCATGCCCAGGTTCTCGCGGTGGGTGACGACCCTGAGCCGGGGCAGCTGTTCGCTCAGGCCGTCGAGGATGTGGCCGGTGCCGTCCGCGGACCCGTCGTCCACCACCATCAGCTCCGCGTCGTCGCCGAGGCGGTCCACGACGGCCCGGACGAACCGCTCGATGACGGCCTCCTCGTTGTACGCAGGCGCGAGGACGGTCACTGCCGCCGACGCCCGCGCTGGGGCCCGTGGCGCATCGGCGGGTAGGGCCACGTCACCAACCTCCAAGGCAACCTCCCCAGCGTCGCTCGCGGTCATGGAGTGAGGGGACGATACTCGACACTGCCTGCGCCTCAGTCGAGGTGGGCTCGCTCTGGGCTTCGACGGAACAGCTGGATCCCCGCGGCCACGGCGCCACCGGCCAGGATGGCGAGGAACGGGGAGACGGGCAGGTGGAACCGTGGGTTGCCCCACAGCAGCAGCGGCACGGCTATCAGCGCGCCCAAGCTGAGTAGGACCAGCGCCACCTCCGGGCGCCGGCGCCCCCTGGACGCGACCAGCACGACGAGCCCGGCGCCGGCAAGGACCAGGACGACGTCGAACGCCACGTCGGCGACGTCCTCGAGGCGCGCCGCCGTGTCCTCGGCCATCACGGGCCCGCCGCCCAACGTGTTGACGGCGAGCACCCCGTCGCTGTCGCTGTCGAACATGAGCTTGCCTCGGCGCCAGATCTGCTGGAGCTCCCGGGTGGGGTGGTCGATCACGAACTCGATGGCCATCCGGGTGTTCTCCCGATTGCGCTCGACCTCCGGCAGGCCGGGATCGGCGCATCCCTCGTGGTCCGCCCAGCGGAAGCCACCCTTGGCGTCGAGCGAGCGGTCGAGGCACAGCGTGTCGCCGGTGTTGGTCGACGTGGGGACGAACCCGTCCATGCGGACGGCGTTGCGGACCGTCCACGGCACGGACATGAGCACGACGACCGCCAGCGGCACGGCCGCGATCTTGAGGCTGCGAACCCACCCGGCGCGGGCCACGAGGGCGGCGACGAACAGCGCGCCGATGAACCAGATCGAGAACGGTCGGATCAGCACGGAGATGCCGAGGACGAACCCGAACGCGAGCAGCCGGCGGGTGGATGGCAGCCCGCGCGACCAGTCGTGGGTGACGACGATCGCCAGCGCGGCGAGCGACCAGAAGATGAACATCGTCTCCAGCTGCAGCGAGGCCACCTGGTAGACGAGGTTCGGGAAGAGGGCCAGGATCGCCGCCCCCAGCAGGCCCCCGAGCCGGCCGAACAGTCGCCGGCCAACGAGGTAGGCAAGCGCCACGCTCGCCGTGCCGACGACGACGTGGAGCACGTTGGCCGCGAGCATGTAGTTGTCCGGCAGCGGCGTGACCCGGACCACCCAGAACAGGGCGGCCAGGATGGCCGGGAACCCGACCGGGTAGTAGGCGGTCGGTTGGCCCGTGATGTAGCTGACGTAGCCATGACCGTCGGCGATCTCTCGCCCGTAGAACCAGTAGCTGTACTGGTCGCCCGATGGGATCCAGTTGGTCGGCGGGCTGGTGCGAACGACGAGCACCCAGGCGAGGCGGAGGGCGAAGGCGGCGACGACGATCGCCGTCAGCGTCGGGTCCGCCCGCACGGCGTCCCCGGCCCGGCCCCATGCTCGCGAGACTGCCCGTCGCCCGGAAGGCGTCGGGCGGTCGGCGGGGGTGAACTCGAGGGTGTCGTTCGCCCCCGGCGTCGTCGTCGTCGAACGCAACGTGCTCACGGCGACGCACCCGGTGGCGCGATGAAGACCGCTGTCGGCTGGCCCAGCTCGAGCATGCGGGCCATGAGGTCCTCGGCGGTGTCCGAGACCCGCTCGTCGATCGACGCCGCGAACAGGTTGCTGTCGACCATCGTCACGAGGTCGTCGAGCCCCTCGGCGCGGAGGTCGTCGATCACCGCGTCCCGCAGGTGGTCGAACTCGGCCTGTGCCGCCTCCGTGGGCTCGACCGATGCGACCTCCACGGCCTCGGGAACGGCGCGCCAGCGGTCCAGGTTGTCGGCGTTGGCCAGGACGACGAGGGCGGTGGCGTCCTCCGGCGCGATCACCCGATGATCGGTGATGGGCACGTGATAGACGTCCGGCATTCCCGCATCGAATCCCGCCCGCTCGAGCTCGCCGACCAGCCCGTAGGCCTGCGATCCGAAGTACAGCGCGTCGTCGAAGACGACCGTGTAGCGGCCGTCTCGGCCCGTCGCCGGGCCGGCGCCTCGCTCGAGCGCGTCAATGGTTCCCGGGAGCACCGCACCCAGCGGGGACGACAGATGGGGTTCCGGCGGCTCGGCGTCCACGGCCTCCACGGTCAGCGCCACCGAAGCGACGGCCAGCACGCCCGCGAGCCCGGCCGTGGCCGCCGTGTGCGGTCGGCGAGGCATCGCCGGCCGCGCGCCGAACCGGGCGAGCGCGGCGAGCGCCGTCCAACCGACCGCGAGGAGCAGCAGCGCCGTTGTCGCCCACGCCCACAGCATCAGGTAGTACCACTCCTTGCCGAGGATCCGGCTCATCGACGCGACGCCCAGCACGAGGGACGCGCCCACGACCAGGTGCAGGCGCACGAGCGCCGGCCGCTCCAGCCGGCGGGCCAGGAGCGCCGCAGCGATCCAGATCACCAGCAGCGCCACACCCGGGACGAGCGATCCGTCCGTGTCACCCGACGCCTGCAGGAGGGTGCCGTCGGCGCGCACGTCGCCGATCAGGCCGACCAGATCGAGGTGGTGCACTGCGAGCTCCAGCCCTCGCCCGACCCCGGCGGGCTCGTCCGGGCCCGAGGGCGTGGCGAGATGGTTGTAGAGGGCACGCAGGTTGCCGGGATCGTTGGCCGCCTGGTCGACCAGCGGCGGGATCCAGAGCAGGACCCCGACAGCGCCGGCGGCCATCCCCCACCGGGTGACGCGGCGGCGCTCGCTGGACCCGGGGGTCGCACGGAGCCATTCCCTGACCGCCGCGACGACGGCGACCGCGCCGAGCCCCACCGCCAGCCCGAGGTAGGGGACGTGGGTCTGTGCACACAGCGAGCCCGCCGCCACCGCCACCGGCAGCATGACCACGTCGCCGCAGACCACCGACCACACCGCCAGGAGGAACACGACCCACCACAGCAGGGGCAGGTAGGGGTTCCAGGGTTGCGTGAGCGCGGTGAGCCCGTAGCCGAGGCACAGCAGCGCCAGCAACGCGGCGACGGCGATGACGAGGCGTGTCCCCCCGCGGCGGGCGGCGATCGCCAGGGACGCCGCCAGCGCACCGACGTTCAGCGTGATCGCCCCCGCCAGCATCGCCCAGGACGACGATCCGAGGACCCGGTACACCGGCGCCAGCAGGTAGAAGCTCAGCGGCCCCGGGTGGCTTCCCTGCTCCATCAGGCTGGGGCCGATGCGTCCCGGCAGCCCGATGAGCGGCGTGTGCCGGGTACCGACGTCGCGGAGCCGCAGCTCGGTCATCGTGAGGTCGAGGACGGGGTACCAATGGGGCCGGCGCAGCGTCACCGCCGCGACGACGAACGGCACGGCCAGCGCGACCAACGCCGCCCCGGCCACGTACCAGCGACGGTCGACCGACGGCGGGACGGTGGCCGAACTTTGCTGGTCAGTGGGCATCCGCTCGGGCGGTACGGCGGTACTCACCCGGACCAGGGGCATGACGGGCGAGTATACGAGTGGCCGGTAGCGGGCTACGTGCCCGCCAGAGGCCAGCCTCAACGGGCCCCGACGGCCCCCTCGTCGGCCGGCGCGGCTGCCGCGACCCGCGCGGCCGGCGGCGGGACCGCCGTCGCGCCCTCGTCCGTCGGGGCCCAGCGCCCGAGGGCAGCGTGGAGCAGCGCGCAGGCGTAGCAGGCCGCCGCGGCCAGCGACGCCACGACGTAGCCGAAGGTGATGGCGAGTGCGACCCCCGCAACCGACGCCAGGACCGACGCCACCCCGTTGACGCCCCAGGCGTACGCCACGCTCCCGGGGTAGAGGGACCTGAACCGGGCGAGGCCGAGGGGCATCGGCATGCCGAGGGCCACCCCAAGGGGGGCGAGCAGCAGCACCGTGGTCGCCACGCGCGCCGGGAAGGGCAGGTCGATCAGCTCGCGCAACACCGTCTGGAGGTTGAGCGATGCGAGGAGGACGAGCGCGACCACGGCCACCAACACGCAGGTGAGCGTGCGCCGCGACGGTCCCAGGCGCGAGGAGACCGCAGAGCCGACGCCGGTGAAGGTCAGGAGCGCGAACAACACCACCGAGAGGGCATACGTCGGGAACCCCAGGAACAGGACGAACCGCTGGATCAGGACGATCTCGAGCATGAGGAACCCCAACCCGATCGCGCCGAAGTAGAGCAGGCTCGACATCCGCGGCCGCTCGACCGATCGCGCCAGGCGCAGCGGCGCGACGAGGGCGACGACGGACAGGACGACGAGGATGCCCAGGGTCAGGAGGAGCAGCTGGTAGGGGTCGAGCCCGTAGTGGTAGCCCGACTGGGAATCGAACACGTCGGCCGGCCGCCGCATGTTGAAGAAGAACGGCTTGTCGTCGGTCGGGGGGCAGACGTTGAGCGGGTAGTCACGGCAGAACGCTTGCCAGCTGGGCGCCGACGCCAGGTCGGCCCACGCGCCCTCGTAGGGCCCGCCCGGCGCGAACACGACGCCGTCTCCGCGCTCGTCGGCGAGCCGCCTGATCGTGTCGAGCTCCGCCGGGGTGAACGGTTCCAGCCGAGCGAGCACGGTTCCGTACGGCGCGCTGGCAACCCCCATCGAGTCGGTGCCCCGGATCACGACGACATGCCGCTCGGGGTGGTCGACGCCATAGCGCTCCAGCGCGGCCAGGGTCAGCACGGTGACGCGGATGGCTTCGTCGCCGACGAGCCGCTCGAGCCGGGAGACGTTGAGGATCCCCCCCGGGGCGAGATGATCGAGGTACTCCTCGAACGCCTCGACCGTGTACAGGTTGTTCTCGGTCAGTGCGAAGCCCTGGGCCGCATTGGCGCTGAGCGTGTCGGTGAACCCCATGTGGATCTGGTCGTACTTGACGTCCCGGCCGGCGAGGATGGCACGACCGTCGCCGATCGCCGTCGACACGCCCTCGCGGGAATAGGGCGACCCGGACACGTCGCCGAGCACGTCGTCGACGACATGCCTGATGGCCGAGTTGACCTCGATGACATCGACCGTCTGTCGGGAGGTGAGTGCGTTGTATATGTCCCTCCCGCCGCCACCACCGATGACCAGGGCGTGGCCGGGCCCCGTCAACTCGTAGCCGATGCTGCTCGGACCCAGGTGCAGGTCCTCCCAGTTGGGCAGGTCGCCGCCGACCACGTTGGGAACGGGAGCGAACACCCGGTCGTAGAACAGCACGCTGTCCGGGTTGTCCGGCAGCTCGACACCCTGGACGCGGCTCAGTGGGTGCCAGACGTCGGCCGCGAGGTCGTCGCGGTCGCCGGCGTTCATGGGGAGATAGAGCAGCGATCCGCCAGCGGACGCCACCAGGACCAGCACTCCCAGCGCCGCCGCGGCCAGGGACCGGAGGCGGACCCGCCGGTCGGACGAGGTGAACAGCAGGGCCGCGAGGCACGCCGCCACGCCGAGGGCCACCAGGAGATCCGGTGCCGGGAAGCGCAACAACGGCACGATGGCGAGCGCCCCCACGCCGGCGCCGACGAGATCCCACGCGTAGACGCGGCCGACGTGATCGGGGAAGCCCCGGATCGCCATCGCGACCAGGGCCCCGACGGCGAAGGACGGCGCGGCGGCCAGGGCACAGGCGAGCGCGAGGTTGCTGGAGAAGGCGACGTCGACGCCGCCGCTCATGTCGTAGTCCAGCCGCACCAGCGCGAGGGGCGTCAGGATCAGGAGGACGCCGTAGATCAGGGCCAACCGGGCGAGCGCCGACTCCAACGACGACCGGTCGAACCACGCGGGGCGTACGTAGACCAGC
>DATFVX010000332.1:0-21530 GCA_035259985.1 Acidimicrobiales bacterium
GCCGAGAGGGAGACGGCGGGGCCGACGAGCCGACGGGCGCCGGGCCGGCTGGGGGCGGGGTGGGGGGCATGGGAGGCGCTCCCCAGCCGGCGGCACCCTGTGTGTCAGACGGTGCGGAGGGTGCCCAGGGGGCGGAGGGATGGGGCTGCCCGCCACCGGCGACGGGCTCTTGCGGGGGCGTCGGCCCACCGGGCACCGAAGCCTGTGGCGCGGTGATGTCGTGGGGGCCGGCAACGTACGGTCCGGGCGGCGGGGGCACCGGGAACTGCCGAGGCTCGGACGACTCGGGGGTGTCGGGGACGTCGGAGGACTCGGGGAACTCGGGGGCGTCTGAGACGTCGGGAGTGTCGGGGGAATCCAGGCGTTCGCCGACGGTCGTGGAGGTCTGCGAGGACTGCCCGCCGGCCGCCGAGGGGTGGGTCTGGTCGTCGGTCATGGGGAACAGCATGCCCACAGAATCTGCAGACACCCTGGGTGACATCTGAGAAGTTCCTGAGAACCCATCGGCCCCAGGAGTTGTCCAGGCTGCGTCCAGGCGGCTCCCAGGTCCACACGCCATGGTTTCGCCGCCACATGCCGCGGCGGCGATACCGTCACGGTGCACGATCGACACCCGAGATGATGACCGACGTCCTCCCCCCGACCAGCGGCCGCACGGCCGAGGCGCGCCTCCTGGTGGTGGACGACGAGCCCAACATCGTGGAGCTGCTCTCGGCGAGCCTCCGCTACGCCGGCTTCGAGGTGGTCACGGCCATGACCGGCGCCGAGGCGGTGTCGGCGGTCGAGCGCCATCGGCCCGACCTGGTGGTGCTCGACGTCATGCTGCCGGACGTCGACGGATTCGTGGTGCTGCGGCGGCTCAGGGCCGGGAGCCACCCGATGCCAGTGCTGTTCCTGACCGCCCGCGACGCCAACGACGACAAGGTCACGGGACTGACGCTGGGCGGCGACGACTACGTCACCAAGCCGTTCAGCCTCGAGGAGGTGATCGCCCGGATCCGCGCCGTGCTGCGGCGCACCCGGGCCGCCACCGCCGAGACCGGTGCCCGGCTGTCGGTCGGCGACGTCGAGCTCGACGAGGACAGCCACCAGGTCTGGCGGGCGGGCCGCGAGGTGCAGCTCTCCCCCACCGAGTTCAACCTGCTGCGCTACCTGATGATCAACGCCGCCCGCGTGGTGTCCAAGGCGCAGATCCTCGACCACGTGTGGAGCTACGACTTCGACGGTGACGCCAACATCGTCGAGTCGTACATCTCCTACCTGCGGCGCAAGCTCGACGACGGCGGTGAGCCGCTGATCCACACCGTGCGGGGCATCGGGTACGTGCTCCGGCTGCCGCGCCCGTCGCCATGAGCCTGCGGCCCAGGAGCGTGTGGCGACGCACGCCGCTGTGGCTGCGCTTGATCACGACGGTCCTGGCGCTGTCGATCGTGGCCCTCACGGTCATGGGCGTCTTCGGTGCCCGGCTGTTGCGCGGCTACCTGGTCGACCGGGTGGACGCGCAGCTCGACGCCGCCGCCCACTCCGTGCCCGAGTGGGACGAGGCCCGGGTTCTGGAGGCCGGCCTCCCGAGCCAGTACCACTTCGAGCTGCAGAACCAGACCGGCGTCGCCCTCCGGGACCTGCCCAGCGAGCTCAGCGACGCTCCGCCGCCGGACTTGCCGGCCATCACGCCGGAGGGGGCCCGGGACCGGGATGGCAAGCCGTTCACCGCACCTGCGGCGCACGGCAGCGGCTCGTGGCGGGCGATCGCCCTCCCCGTCACCCAGCGCGGCCGCGACGTCGGCACGGTCATCATCGCCACCAGCCTCCACGACGTCGACGCCACCGTGCACCGGCTGAGCTCCATCAACCTCCTCGTGGGCGCGCTCGTGATCGCCGGGCTCGCGCTCGCGGCGTACACGATGGTCCGCACCGCGCTGCGGCCACTGACCAAGATCGAGCAGACCGCGGCGGCGATCGCCGGCGGTGACCTGTCGCGGCGGGTGGACAACGACGACCCGACCACCGAGGTCGGCCGCCTGGGGCTGGCGCTCAACACCATGCTCGAGCAGATCGAGACCGCCTTCAACGCCCGCCAGGCGTCCGAGGCGACCGCCCGGCGCTCCGAGGAGAAGATGCGGCGGTTCGTCGCCGACGCCAGCCACGAGCTGCGGACGCCCCTGACCTCGATACGCGGCTTCGCCGAGCTGCACCGGCAGGGGGCGGTCACCGACGCGGCAGAGGTGTCGCGGCTGCTGAACCGGATCGAGGACGAGGCCAAGCGGATGGGGCTCCTCGTCGACGACCTGCTGTTGCTCGCGCGCCTCGACCAGCAGCGACCGTTCGAGCACGCCCCCGTCGATCTGCGGGTGCTGGCCGGCGACGCCGTGGAGGCGGCCCGGGCCACGGCTCCCGAGCGCGAGATCCGCCTCGAGCTGCCCGCGGACCAGGAGACCGCTGAGGACCTCGTAGTCGCGGGCGACGAGCCCCGGCTCCGCCAGGTGCTGTCCAACCTGCTCGACAATGCGCTCGCCTATTCGCCGGCCGAGGCGCCGATCGCCGTTCTCTGCGGCCGCACACGGCGCGAGGGCCTGGACCTCGCGTTCGTCCAGGTCCGCGACCGCGGGCCGGGGCTGGTCCCCGAGCAGGCGGAGCGGGTGTTCGAACGCTTCTACCGGACCGACCGGGCCCGCAGCCGAGCCCACGGCGGCACCGGCCTGGGCCTGTCCATCGTCGCCGCCATCACCGCCGCCCACGGCGGCTCGGTGGAGCTCGACACCGCTCCCGGCGAGGGCGCGACGTTCCGCGTCCTCCTGCCGATGCTCGGCGAGCCCTCGTCCACGCCCACGGACGACGCGTCACCCACGCCCCCGAGCGATGCGCCATCCGCCGGGCTCCCCGACGCAGCGGGGCAGGTCGAGCCGGGACAGGTCGAGCCCGGTTCAGTCGAGCCGGGCCCCGTCGAACCGGCTCCCGTCGAACCGAGCCTGCGGCAGTCATAGCGTCGCCGAGCTCGGACGCTTCAGCTTCTCTCAAGCAACCGGGCTTAACGTTCGGCGCAGCGGCGCCACGGTGGGTGACGCCGTCTGGCGGACACAGGGAGGACGGACCCATGAAACGCATTGGTGTCGCTGTCATCGCCGCGCTCACGCTGCTGCTCGGCGCGGGACCAGCACTCGCAGGAAGCCCGCACTTCGTGACGGCCGATGCGTCACGCTCGGGCAACACCCTGAGCGTGGCCTTCAAGGAGGCCGGGCTCGGCAACGAGGCGCAGGTCCACGTCGTGCTCAGCGCCGACGCGCTGTGCATCAACGGCGGCGGCAAGCATCCCAAGGCCGTGAACAAGGAGAGCGTCCAGGCGGCCGATGACTTCCCGGTGCAGAACGGCAGGGCCGAGGGCACGCTGGAGGTCACGGCAACGTTCAAGCCCGACTGCAGCCCGCCGATGACGGTTCAGTTCACCAACGTCAGCCTCGTCGACGAGACCAGCGGCGCCAGAGCGAACATCCCCGGCACCTTCTGACCAACCCCCCGAGGGCGATCGGCCACCTGCCAACGGGCGGTAGCCAGGTGGCCGACCTCCCCCGGGGCCCTCAGGGCCTCCGGGTGGCGTCGTGGCCGCCCCTGAAGGAGGTGGGCGAGGAACCGGGCAGGTGGGTCCGGCCCGGTTCCTCGTCGCGCCCTGGCGCCACGACCGGACCCGCGGTTCCTGGGTCCTGGCCGCGGAGCGGGGGCGGCTCGCCCCGCTAGCGGAATACCTGCACCCCCCGCAAAGTTGCACATTCTGCAATTTTGCCTAGAGTGTCGGAAGCCCGCCCCGCGTGCCGCCAGAAGGAACCGCATGGAAGTGACGTCCCCCGAGTCCGCCGCCGCCCCCACGGCCGTCGGGCTACCGCGCCGCCAGGTGCTCATCGTCTTCTCCGGGATCATGCTCGGCATGCTCTTGGCCGCGATCGACCAGACGATCGTGGCCACGGCCCTGCCGACCATCACCGGTGAGCTCGGCGGGCTGGACCACCTGGCCTGGGTCGTCACCGCCTACCTGCTGGCGGAGACGGTTTCCACGCCCGTCTACGGCAAGCTCGGCGACCTCTACGGCCGCAAGCGCCTCTTCCAGTCGGCCATCGTCGTGTTCCTCGTCGGCAGCGCCCTGTCCGGGCTCGCGACGTCGATGGGCATGCTCATCGTCTTCCGGGCCGTGCAGGGCCTGGGGGCCGGCGGGCTCATCGTCCTGGCCCAGGCGCTCATCGGCGACATCATCAGCCCGCGGGAGCGCGGGCGCTACATGGGGTACTTCGGCGCCGTCTTCGGCGCGGCCAGCGTCGCCGGGCCGCTGCTGGGCGGCTTCCTCACCGATCATCTGTCGTGGCGCTGGGTCTTCTACATCAACCTCCCGCTCGGGATCCTGGCGCTCGTCGTGACCAGCGCCGTCCTGCCCGCCACGCGCTACCGCCACGAGGTGCACATCGACTGGTGGGGCATCGCGCTCCTGGCCGGAGCCATCTCGGCGCTGGTGCTCCTCACGACCTGGGGTGGCGTCGAGTACGCCTGGGGCTCCGGCATCATCATCGGCCTCGGCGTGCTCACCGCCGCCCTGCTCGTCGCGTTCGTGGCGGTGGAACGGAGGGTCATCGAGCCGGCCCTGCCCCTGCGGCTGTTCCGGCTCCCGACGTTCCGCATCGCCGCGGTGGTGAGCCTGATCGTGGGCATCGCGATGTACGGCGCCATCACCTACCTGCCGACGTTCCTGCAGGTTGCGAACGGCGCGTCGGCCAGCAACTCCGGGCTCCTGATCACCCCGGTCATGGCGGGCCTGCTCAGCGCCTCGATCACTGCCGGACAGATCATCACCCGCACCGGCCGTTACCGGGTGTTCCCGATCCTCGGCATGGCGGTGGCGAGCGTCGGGCTCTTCCTGCTGTCCACACTCGACGTGGGCAGCGGCCGCTTGGAGTCCGGCGCCTACATGTTCGTGCTCGGCGCCGGCATCGGCCTGGTGATGCAGGTCATGGTGTTGGCGGTGCAGAACGAGGCGCCCATCGCCGACATGGGCGTCGCAACCTCGACCGTCACCTTCTTCCGGACCATCGGCGGCTCGATCGGCGTCTCGATCTTCGGTGCGGTGTTCACCAGCCGGCTGACCGACCTCCTCGGCAGCGCCGTGCCCCAGAACCTGACCCCTGCCGCGATCAATCAACTGCCCCTCGAGCAGCGCGCGCAGACGGCCAGCGCCTTCGCGGACTCCATCACGACCGTGTTTCTGTGGGCGGTTCCGCTGGTGCTGCTGGGGTGGGTGCTCACCTGGTTCCTCAAGGAAGAGACTCTGCGCACCTCGTCGGGACACGTCGCCCGCGAGTCCGAGATCGCGGGCAACGGCCACGACGACGTGGTGGACTTGGCGCCGATCGGCGCGAGGAGCAACGGGAACGGGCATGCCTCCAGGACGACGCACGGAGACGGTGACCGTGAGCCCGACCGAGACCATGCGTGAGGGACTCCGGGAGCGGAAGAAGGCGGAAACGCACCAGGCCTTGGCGGCGGCCGCCCTCCGTCTCGCCGACGAGCTCGGTCCCGAACGCGTGACCGTCGAGGCGATCGCCGACGCCGCCGGGGTGTCGCCCCGGACGTTCTTCAACTACTTCTCGTCCAAGGAGGACGCGATCATCGGGATCGCCCCGGCGCAGTCCTCCGCACTCCTGGCCGACCTGCTGGCCCGGCCCGACGACGAGCCACCGCTCGACGCGCTCCGGGCCGTGGTGCTGGCCGCCGCCGAGCGGCTCCAGGCCGGTGGCGACGACTGGGTCGTCCGCCACCGCCTCATCCACAAGCACCACACGCTCGCCGTCGCCCGGTCCGCCTGGTTCGCCGAGGTGGAACGGCGCATGACCGAGGAGGTCGCCCGCCGAACCGGCCTGGACCCAGGCGCCGACATCTACCCCGCACTGGTCGTGAGCGCCACGCTCGGGGCCCTGAGGGTCGCCATCGACACCTGGCAGGAGCGCGAGCGGGTAGGCGCGCTGGAGACCCTGATCGACGACGCATTCGATGTCCTGGCCCACGGACTCCGCCTGCCTCAGCGTGTCACCACCCAGGCCGTTTGACCAGCTAGGAGAGTTTTTCTCGGTGCGTGGTGAAAATCGCGCCTATCGTCGTGGTTGCGGCGCCCGCTTCTCCCCACCCGGTGGCGTCCTGGGGACGTCAGGTCGATAGAGGTACGTCATGCACCTCGAGTTCACCGACGAGCAGCTGGAGCTCCGCGATAGCGCTCGCGCAATCCTCGCCCGTGAGTGCCCTGCTCGGCTGGTCCGGGAGGTAGCGGTCAGCGGCGCGGAAGCCGAGGGCTTCCGCAGCCAGCTCAGCTGGCTGGGCTGGCCGGCCCTCACGATCGACGTCGACCTCGGAGGCCTCGGGCGGAGCTTCGTCGAGTTGGCGGTCGTCCTGGAGGAGCTGGGGCGGGCGTTGGCCCCCGGGCCGTTCCTCGCCACGATGACGCAGTTCGTGCCCGCCGTCCGCGAGGCCGGCTCGGCCGCCCAGGTGAACCGCTTCCTGTCGGCGGTGGCGGCGGGACAGCTCACCGGCACCCTCGCCCTCCACGAGGGCGGCCGCTGGGATCCGTTCAGCATCGGCGCCACGGCGGCACGCGACGGCGATGGCTGGGTGCTGAGCGGCCCCAAGCGGCAGGTGCTGTGCTGCGCGGAGGTCGACGAGATCGTCGTCGCAGCCCGCCGCGGCTCCGGCATGCTGGGCCTGTTCGTCGTGCCGGCGTCGGAGGTCACCTTCACCCGCGTCGAGGGCCTCGACGGCACCCGTTCCCTCGGCAACCTCGAGCTCGACGGCGTCTGGGTGCCCGATGCCCGCATGCTGGGCGAGCCCGACGTCACCGTGGACGCCACCCCGGCGGTCGCGGCCACCATCGCGGAGGCGACGGTGGGGATGGCGCTCGACAGCGTCGGCGTGTGCGGCGCACTGTTCCAGTCCTCGCTCGAGGCGGCCCTCGACCTTCCGGTCCGCTCGCTCGCGGCCGAGCCCGACGACGGCGAGGCCAACGGCGACGCCGCGGCGGGGCCGAACGGCCCCACCGGCGCCGGCGGAGGGACGGAGCGGTCCGCCGGCCGGAACGGCGACCGACCCGTGCCGCCCGCTCCCCTCCCGGTGCGGACCCCGCCGCAGGCGGTCCGGCACAGCCTGGCGGAGATGGCCGGGGCGCTCGAGCGCACCCGGGCCATCGTCTACCAGGCCACCGCCGCCGTCGCCGAGCGCCACGAGCGTGCGATGGTCACCGCCTCCCAGGCGAAGGCGGCCGCCGGCGCGTGCCAGCGGCTGATCGTCGCCGCGAGCCTCGAGATCCACGGGAGGGGTCCCCGACGCGCGGACGCGCAGCTCTGGGTGCGCCGCGCACAGTCGGACGAGCTGTTGCTGGGGTCGTCCACCGACCACCGGCGCGTCGTTGCCGACGACCTGTTCCGGGCGCCGAGGCGCCAGCCGGCCAGCGCCGGCCTGGCGGCGGTGCTCGGGCTGTAGTGCGAGGGCATAGGTTCCGCCGGCCGAGCCCGAGGTCATAGGTTCCGCAACCGGAACCCATCGCCTCGCCCGTGGGTTTCCGGAACCCGTTGCCTCCGGTGCAGGGAACGCCCGGCGGCGGCTCACTATCTCCCGGGCGGGAGCCCGAGCACGCGGGACGCAATCCGTTCCTGCTCGGTGAGGGCGTTGACGGTGGCGGTCTCGGCCAGGGCCGCCAGCCAGTGCGAAGGCCACGCGCCACTCGGCCACGGGAAGGGCCCGCCGTGCCCCAGGTCGAGGCCGTCGCTCCCCAGCGCATCCGTGCCGGCGAGGTAGACCCGCTGGCACAGCTCCTGGGTGACGAGCGGCAGCATCGCCAGCTCCGGCGCCGGCCGGCCGGACGCCTCCTTGGCGAGCGCCCGGTAGGCGAGCGCTCGCGCGCTGTCGCAGTCCACCCGGAGCGCCGCCACCGTGTCGCGGAACACCGGGTCCTGGGCGAGGCCGCGGGCGTGGCTTGCCGCCGCCAGCGCCTCGAGGGCCCGCTGGGCATCCAGCAGGCGGGCGGTCCAGTGCGCCGTGCGTTCGTGGGCCCGGGCTGCGTCCACGACCGCCGCACCACCGGCAGCGTTGACGATGACGTCGGCGTCCACGACCACGTCGTCGAAGATGAGCTCGTCGGGGTCGTGAGCTGCGTCGGTGACCTCGGGCCGGAGCGGGCGGACGACACCCGTCGCCCTGAGGTCCACCACGATCACCGCCACGTCCTGGGGACCCCCCCGGATGCGACCGACCACCTCGGCCGCGCACAGGCACCAATCGGCGTGCTGGGCGCCGGGGGGCGCCGGCTCCCGTCCGCTCACCACGAGCTCGCGGTCGCGCTGGGTGAGCCGGAAGCCGGGCCGGACCGTCTCGCCGGGCATCGCGCCCTCGTGGCTCACCGCCAGGCACCAGGTGATGTCGCCCCACAAGGTGGGCAGCGTCCAGCGCTCGCGCTGGGCGTCGGTGCCGTGCTCGACCAGCACCGGCGCGCAGACGTCGAGCCCCTGTGGGTTGAGCGAGCGCGGCACGTGCCGGCGCGACATCTCCTCCAGGTAGATCAGGTGCTCCACGGGCCCTGCGCCGCGGCCTCCGAGGCCGGCCGGCCACCGGGGCATCAGCCACCCGGCGTCGAACAGCGTTCGCTGCCACTCACGGGCCCAATCGGGCAGGTGCCCGCTGGACAGGGAGGGATCGATGGCACGCGCCCCGGGCGGTAGGTGCTCGTCGAGCCACGCCTCGAGCTCCGCCCGGAACCTCGCTGTGCCTCGGTTGTCGCCCAGACGCATCCTTGCTCCCCGCACCGCTCGCCCGGGAGCCGTTGCCTACCTCTGGGACGCTCCCTTGGGATGAAAATAGCGGGGTGGCCGGCAGCGCGTCGCCCGCTACTGGGGGCCCTCGCCCTCGGGGCGCAGCAGCCGCGCCAGCTCCTCGGCCACGGTTGCGACCAGTTCGGGGCGGATGGTGGCGATGATCCGCTCGGCGACGGTGGCGGCGATCGCCTGCGCGATCTGGCGCTCGAGCCCCTCGAACGCGTCGCGCGCGATGGCGGCGTCGATCGGGTCGAGGGTGCCGGCCTCGTCCGCGCCGTTGGTGGCCGCCTGGCCGAGCGCCTGGGCAAGGTCGACCACCACGGCGCCGGTGGGTTCGTCCTCGTCGACGACCGACAGGTTCACGACCACCGCGGTCGGTTCGTCGTCGCCCCGCGCCCCCAGGTCCACGACGACCGCGTCCACCTCCCGCTGGTCGTCGACCTCGGGCGCCGGTGGCTCGGGTTCGTCCGCCGTCAGGCCCAGGACCTCCGGCAGCGGCTCGGCGTGCACGATCGCCAGCCGGCTGGTGCAGCGGGTGAGGGCGACGAACAGGGACCGCAGACCGTGCTCGCCCTCGGCGACGATCGCCGCCGGCTCCACGACGACCACGCAGTCGAACTCCAGGCCCTTGACCTCATCGGCCCCCAACACGACCACCGGCGAGGTCGCGGCGCGTAGCTCGGGCGACCACGCCAGCCCGTCGGCGTCGAGGCCACGGGCCAGGTCCGCGCGCACCGCGGCCGGGCAGACGACGCCGATGAGCCCACTGCCCAGCAGGTCGCGGATCGTCGCCACCGTGGCGGTCGCCAGGTCAGCCGCGGCGGTGGTCGTCACGGCGACGTCGTGGCCCGTGCGCCGGACCGCCCGCGGGCTGCGCAGGGTGGGTGCCACCTCGGGCAGGAGGCGCATGGCGACCTCGTGGACCTCGGCCGGCAGGCGGTAACCGAGCTCGAGCTCCACGGTCTCGGTGGCCACCCCGTTGTGGCGGAGCTGTTCGACGACCTCGTCCCACGATTCGTGGGCCCATGGGCTGGTCGCCTGGGCCAGGTCGCCGAGGATGGTCATGGAGCCCGACCGCGAGCGGCGCCGGATCGAGTCGAGCTGCAGGGGTGACAGATCCTGGGCCTCGTCGACGACGATGTGCTCGTAGCTGGCCGGGCGACCGTTCAGCAGCGCGTCCGCGGCGTCGAGCAGCGGGATGTCGTCCACGGACCACTGCCACGTGCCGACCCTGGTCCCCGAGGGCAGCGCCAGCAGCTCGATCTCGGTGTCGCGCAGCGTGCCCAGCGCCGCGCTCACCAGCTGCTGGCGGCTGGACAGCAGCTCCACGAGAAACGCCTGGGGGGTGAGCTGCGGCCAGACGCGCTGGAGGTGGTTGTCGATCTCCCGGCCCGACTCGCCACGCCCGCTGATCTCGAAAGCGCCGAGGTCGCGCACGCCGGCCCGGGTGAGCTGACGGCGCGCCTCGTCGATCAGGAACGCCCGCAGCTCGCGATGGGCCTCGTTGTGGGGGCGGCCCAGCAGCTGGCGACCCCGGGTCGCGATCCGCCGCCCGTTGAGCGTCACCGGGCGCCCGCCGACCCGGAGCTCGATGTCGTCGGTCGTGAGCCGCTGCCTGTTGCGCAGGCCCCGCTCCAGCAGCCGGACCATCCGCCGATCACCCTTCAGGCGCCGCACGTCCGGCGGGTCCACGCGGCCGACGCGCACCCGGGGCCCGAGGGCCGACAGCGGCAGCTGCACCACCGCCTGGTCGCCGAGCGACGGCAGGACCGCGGAGATGTAGCGGACGAACGCAGGGTTGGGCCCGACGATGAGGACATCGTTCGGTTCGAGCCGGTCGCGGAGGTTGAACAGCAGCCACGACACCCGGTGCAGCCCGACCACCGTCTTGCCGGTGCCGGGCCCGCCCTGGACGACCAACAACTGATCGACCTCGTGGCTGATCACGTCGTACTGCGCGGCCTGGATGGTGGCGACGATCTCGGCGAGCTCACCCGAGCGGTCACGCCCGAGCGAGTCGAGCAGGGTGTCCGAGAGCACCGGCCCCGGCTCGCGGCCCTCGGCGATCGCCTCCGCCAGGTCGCGGAACACGATCTCGTCGATGGCCTGGATCTGGTTGCCCTGGCAGCGGTAGACGCGCCGGGCGTCGAGCCCCTCCGGTTCCCGGGGCGTCGCCGTGTAGAAGGGCGCCGCGATCGGGGCCTGCCAGTTCACGACCACGAGGTCGTTGTCGTCGTCCCAGATGGCGCCCTTGCCGATGTACCAGCTCTGGCCGCCGGCGTCGATCCGCCCGAAGGCCACCGCCTCGTCGGGGTCGACGACACCCAGCCCGCTGACCCGCCGGCGCAGCTCGAGCACCGCCTTGGGGTGTGCCGACAACGTCGGCGCCCGCTCGAGCACGGCATGCTGACGGTCGCGCAACGCGAGGGCGCGATCGAAATAGGCCTGCTCCTGCGGCAAGTCCGGATGCATCTAGCGGTGTGCCCTTCTCCCGGCCGGGCGCCGCGCCCATCCCAGGCTGGCGCGGTGGCCCGCGAGACTACCGAAGCGCGCGGGCCTTGTGGTCGCTCCGGCGCACCGTCACGCCGAGAAGTCGGCGGAGCACCACACCCAGCCGTCGCCGTCGAGCACCGAGACGCTGGCCACGTCGCCGGCGCCGGATTGCAGGGGGACCTTCCACCAGGTGGCGTCGGTGCCGATGTGGGTCATGGTCCGGGAGCCGTCCTCCATCTCCACGGCCAGCCAGTAGGTGGCGTCCTCGGGCACCGCGTCCTCCCAGCCGGGCACGTCGACCGCCACGGTGGCCGGGTTGCCACTGTGGACCGTGGCGGTGCCGACGACCTCGCCGACCCCGGTCGTCATGTCGGCCTGTTCGGCGGTGGGCGCCGGCGTGGCGTCGCCGTTGGCGACCAGTGCCGCCACCAGCACGACGGCCGCTGCAGCGGCGCCGAGCGTCGCCCCGACCGCGAGCCGACGCCGGTCGGGCCGGCGAGCGCGGCGGCGCCGGCGCAGGTGCGCGGGCCCGGTGCGCCGGGTGGACCGGGGCGCCTCCCTCGCCCGGACCTCGGTGAGGCGCGCCATCACCCGGCGATCGAAGCCCTCCGGGGGCGTGGCCTCGGGGCCGGTGAGCAGCAGCTCGTCGGCGACACCGGCGAGCGACGCCACCTCGGCGCGGCATGCCGCGCAGGCCTCGAGGTGCGCGAGCGCGACTGCGCGCTCCTCCCCGGTGAGGAGCCCCAACGCGACGTCCGGCGCCACGTCGCGCAGCTGGGAGCAGGGGAGCGGCGTCACGGGATCGGGGCCCCCATCTCGTCGCGCAGCTTGCGCAGCGCCAGCCGCACCCGGGTCTTGACGGTGCCCTGGGGGATGCCCGCCATCTCGCTCACCTCGCGCGTGCTGAGCCCCCACAGCGTCACGGCCACCAACGCCCGCCGCTGAGGGTCCGGCAGCGCGCGCATCAGCTCGGCCACGCGCCGGGCGTCGGCCCGGCGCTCGATGGCGGCAGCGACGTCCAAGGGGTCGACGGCGAGGTCGGGGACCGGGTCGCCGACCGGTTCGGGCCGCCGGCCGCGCCCCCGTACGCTGTCGAGCGCAACGTTGCGGGTGATGCCGAGCAGCCAGGCCGCCACCGATCCCCGGCGTTCGTCGAAGCTCGCCGCGAACCGCCACGCCCGCACGAACGCCTCCTGCGCGACCTCCTCGGCGTCGACCGGGACGCGCACGATGGCGAGGGCCAAGCCGAACACGCGGCGCTGGAACCGGTCGACGAACTGGGCCGCCGCTTCGGGGTCACCCGAGGCGTAGCCCGCGAAGAGCGCCTCGTCGGACACCTCCCACACACCTGCTCTACTCCGCCGGAGCGCCAGAGGATCTCGCGCCACCCCGCCAGCACAGCCAATCCGCGTGGCGGGGGCAACCCCGGGCAGTGCTCCGCCCGGCGTTTGGGCAGACCCGCGAGGAATCCGCGCGGGGTTGGGACAGGTAGTCGGGGTATGGCAATCATGCATTCCCCCCGAGCGACCTCACCCGGCACGGAGGCCACGGGCCCGCACCATCCGCGGCGTCGGCTCGTCGCACTGGGGGCGGGCTTGGCAGCGTTGGCGCTGCTGGCGGCGGCGTGCAGCGGTGACGACGACGACACCGTCGCCGGCGATCCGGGCAGCGGTGGCGGCTCGGGCGGCGGGGGCGGCATGACGATCTCGATCGCCGATCCCGCCGATGGGGCCACGGTCGAACCGGGGTTCAAGGTGGACGTCGACCCGAGCGTCGACATCGGCGAGCCCGACACCGGGCTGCACCACGTGCACCTCTACTACGACGGCAACGAGGCCGACGGGGAGTACGACATCGTCTACAGCGCGGACGAGCCCTGGACCGTCGATCGCGACCTCTCCCCCGGTGAGCACACGGTCAAGGCGGTCATCGCCAACGCCGACCACAGCCTGACCGACGCGAGCGACGAGATCACGGTGACGGTCGGCGAGGGCGCCGGGGGTGGTGGCACCAACACAACCGAGCAGGAAAACGATCCCTACGCGTACTGACGCCCCGCCGGGTGGCCCGGTCGTCAGGAACAACCGGGCCACCCGCTGGCTGCACGCCCTGCTGTACGTGGTGACGTTCGTGTTGCTCGCCACCGGGTGGTGGCTGCGGACGGGCCATGAGGGCCAGCCCACCCTGCTCGCCGATGTGCTCGACACACCCGACACCGAGGTCCACCGCACCGCGGGTTGGGTCCTGCTGGGTGTCGCCATCGGCGGACCGATCCTGGGCATCCGTGGCACGGTCACGTTCCTGCGGGAGACCCTGCGCGTCAACCGCGGTGACGGTGCCTGGTTCTGGCGCTGGCCTCGGGGGGCCCTCACCGGCCGCTTCGGCCGGCACCGCGGCCACTTCGATCCCGGCCAGCGGCTGCTCAACGTCGCTCTGCTCGGGGCGCTCGGCACGGTGATCGTCAGCGGCGTGTTCCTCACCACGCTGTCCGGCGGCCAGACCTTCGCCACCATGGTCCGGGTGCATCGCGGCTCCACGTACGTCCTGACCGGCCTCGTCGTCGGGCACCTGCTGGTGACCCTCGGGATCCTTCCCGGCTATCGCGGCGTCTGGCGGGCGATGCACTGGCGGGGCCGCGTTGCGGAGTCCACGGCGCGCCGCCTGTGGCCCGCGACCGTCGCCGCACCGCCGACGGCGGAGACGGGGGTGCGACCGGGTTCGCACGTCGAGGTGGCGCCCGGCGATCCCTAGTGCCCGGATAGGCACACCGTCTCGACTCAGAGTGGTCAGTGTTGCCGGAGGCCGAGCTGTGTGGCTTGGGCTTGCGCGGCAAATTCCGTACTGTTCGGTGCCCACCTGCCCGCCTATCCGCTCGGCCTCATCATGCGCGACGATCCCGCCGACGCCACGCCCGCTACCGGTCCCACGCGGCTCCGCTGCTCCAGCTTCGCCCGCGCCGAGGACGTCGACCCCGTGGGCTCGGCGGGCAGCTACCGCGGCATCGTGATCGCCGAGATCCCCCTGCCGTGGCCCCGGGAGATCGCCGAGCACCCGGCGCTGGCGGCGGCGGCCGGGGTCCTCGGGACCGCCGGGATGCGGCTGCAGGGATTGATGCCCGACGGGCGCAGCGATCCCCACCGGTGCCGGTTGATGGCCTTCACCCGCCCGGACGGGGCGTTCGACCGCTACCGGGGGCGGGCGTGGACCGTCGCGGCCGACCTCGTGGGCGACGCCATCGTCGCCATCGCCCGCAGCGGTGGGAGCGATGGCGGCCCCGCCGTGGCGCGGCCCGGAGCCGGGCCCGGCCCGGACGCAACCGTCGCCGGCCGCCACGTGCTGGTGTGCACCCACGGCCGGCGCGACGCCTGCTGCGGGACCTTCGGCACCCGCCTCGCCTCGGCGCTCCCGGGGCTGGGCGCCACCGTCAGCGTGTGGCGGACCAGCCACACGGGTGGGCACCGCTTCGCGCCCACCGCCCTGCTGCTGCCCGAGGGGACCATGTGGGCGTACCTCGACGTCGAGCGACTCGTCGGCATCTCCGACCGCACGCTCGGCATCGACGAGGCGGCGGCGCTGTATCGCGGCTGCACCGGCCTCGACGGTCCCGAGGTCCAGGCGGCCGAGCGCGAGGCGCTGCGATCGATCGGCTGGCCGTGGTTCGACCACCGGCGGCGGGGCGAGGTCCTCGAATCCGCCGGCGGGCGGTCGCTGGTCCGGATCGACGCCGAGGCGCCCGGCGGCGGGCACCTGACGTTCGAGGCGACCGTCGAGGTTGCCCGGATCCTCCCGGTCCCCGACTGCGGCAGGCCGCTGGAGGAGGCCGCCAAGTCGGCGCCCGAGCTCCGCGTCACGGGCTTCGCCGCCGCCTAGCTGAAGAACCGACGGAGGTCGACGCGGTGGGGACCGGCACCGCCCCGGCACACTGGGACCATGCCTGCCGCGTCCGCCCCCGACATCGGTGTCTTCCTGCCCAGCATGAGCGGGCCCAAGGACCAACCGGGCGACATGGCCGCCACGGCCCGGCATGCGGAGGACCTCGGCCTGGAGTCGGCCTGGGTGGTCGACCAGCTGGTCGCGGGCACCGGCACGCCGTTCATCGAGAGCGTGGTGTCCCTCGCCGCCGCGGCCGGCGCGACCACACGGATCCGCCTCGGCCTCGGCGTCGTCATCCTGCCGCTGCGTCCGGTCGTGTGGGTGGCCAAGCAGGTGGCCTCGCTCCAGCACGTGTCGCACGATCGGCTCATCCTCGGTGTCGGCGCGGGCGGCGACCGCCACGACCTCTCCTGGGTGGCCGCCGGCGTGCCCCGGCGCGAGCGCGGCCGCCGGACGGACGCGGCGCTGAGGGTCCTGCCGGGGCTCGTGTCCGGCCTGCCCACGCGGCTGGACGGGGCGCCGGACTCCCCGCCGATCCGGCTGGCGCCCGCCGCGACCGTGCCACCCATCCTCGTCGGCGGGATGTCCGAGCCGGCGATGCTCCGCGCCGTCGACCACGGCGACGGCTGGTTCGTGCTCCCCGTCCCCCCCGCCGCCATGGCGGAGGGCCGGGAGGACCTGGCCGAGCTGGCGGGCACCCGGGGCCGGCCGACCCCGTCCGTCACCGCCAGCATGGTCGTGGCGATGACCGGGGACCCGGCGCTGCCCGGCCGCGACGGCCTGGTCCGCGTGCTGACCGATCCCGACGGCATCTTCGGGATGCCCGTCGACGCCGTGCCCGAGACTCTGACGCTCGGCGGCCCCGCAGAGGTGGCCGAGCGGATCGCCGCCTACGGCGAAGCGGGCGCCGAGCGTGTCGTCGTCACCCTCGCCGCAGGTGACTGGATGCGCCAGGCCGAGCTCCTCGCCGAGGCGCACGCCCGGGTCGGTTGAACCTCCGAAGCCATGAGCCGCCTCACGCTGGTAGCCATCGTGGTCGCCGAGTACGACCCTGCGATCGCGTTCTTCGTCGACGGGCTCGGCTTCGAGCTCGTCGAGGACTCGCCGGCGTTGACGACGGACGGGCGGGCCAAACGGTGGGTCGTCGTGCGGCCGCCGGGAGCCCAGACGGGCATCCTGCTCGCCAGGGCCGACGGCGACGAACAGGCGGCCGTGGTGGGTCGGCAGGTCGCCGGCCGGGTCGGGTTCTTCCTCCAGGTCGACGACTTCGCCGCCTCGTACGACCGCATGCGGGCCCGCGGCGTCGAGTTCGTCTCCGCGCCGCGCAGCGAGCCCTACGGCCGGGTCGCCGTGTTCCTCGACATCGCCGGCAACCGCTGGGACCTCATCGGTCCCGGCCGTGCGTGATCAGCGCAGCCCGTAGGCGTGGTGCACCTCGAACTCGTAGACGACCCGCTCCTCGTCGACCATCCGTTGGAGGAACTCGTCCTCGGGGAGCTCGGTGCCGTACCAGGTCAACGGGCCGGTCGGGCGGTCCTGCATCCCGCGGAACAGGCGCAGGTTCTGGCCTGCGGCATCCGGCCCGTCGAGAATCGTCACCGAGGACTCGAGCGCCAGCCACGCGAAGCCGTCCTCGTGGACGTACAACGTGCAGCGAGGGTCTCGCCGCAACCGGCGCGTGCGCACGCGGTCGCTCGTGCCGCTGCTCCAGATCCTGCCGTCGACGAGTCCCACGCCGACGCGCGCCACCTTCGGCGTGCCATCGCGTCCGACCGTGATCATCGCCGCCGAGTGGTGGGTGGCGAGGAAGTCGAGGTCACGCTCGGAAAGGCTCATTCCAGCAGGCTACGCATGGCCGGGAGGTGCGAGGCGCACCTGGACGCGCCGCCGGCGTCACGGCTCCGGAGGCATCCCGCGGGGCACCGTCGTGTAGAGGTTCAGCTCGTTGCCCTCGAGGTCCGCGAGCCGCGCCAGGCGGTACCCGTCGTCGGGGTCGCCGACGACGTCGAGGATCGCCACGCCACGCGCCCCCAGGTCCTCGAGCGTGGCGTCGAAGTCGTCGACCGCAATGTTGGGGACGCACCGGTTCCGGGGGCCCAGCTCGCGGCTCGCGTCCCCGACGAGGTGGAGGACCGGACCTCCCCCCGCAAGAGCCAGCACGGCGAAGCGATGGTCGTCCTCGACGTACGCGTCGATGAAGCCGAGCTTGTCCCGATACCAGGCGAGCGCGGCCGGCCAGTCGCGGACGTACATCGCCACCATGTCGATGCGCTGCAGCACGGTGCCCACCTCACGAGCCGCGACGTCGATGCCGACGAGGCCGGGCCAAGCTAGCGCAAGGCATCGAGGCGGCGAGTGCGCTGACTCCGCACCGTTCACCCAGTGACGGGTGATGTCCGGTCACCCGGGTGGGTGGTGGTCTGTCCAGCGTCGGGCTGTTGGCGGGCGTCGCGGCGATGGCGGACGGGCCTCCCCCCTGTGCCGAACGCAGCGCCACAGCCCGGCCCCACATCGCCGCACGGCGCTGGAGGCCCGCTGGGGCGCCGACGTCAGGGCGGTGGCGTGCAGCCCTCAGGCAATCCCGAGGGCGTGGCCCCGCTTGACGGCATCGACGCGCGCGTTGACACCGAGCTTGCGATAGATGGCCTTGACGTGGGAACGCACGGTGTTCACGGACAGGTACAGCTCCCGGGCGATCTCGGTGGAGGTGAGCCGGCTGGCGAGGAGGCGGAGGACCGTGCGCTCGCGCTCGCTGAGCGGGTCGACGAGGCCCGGCTGGCTCGTCGTCGGAGGCGGATGCCTGACGCGATGCGTGTTCTCGAGGATGCGCGCGATGTAGTCGGCGGTGCGTCCGTGGGCCGGGTGGGCTTCGAGGAGGCTCCACACGACGGGGCCCTCGGCCAGAACCGTACGGTGGAGGCCGACGGGCTCGGCCAGCGTGAGCGCGCTGTCGAGCGCCTTGTGCGCCCGCGGCGGGTCCGAGCGAGCGAGGGCGATCGCTGTGAGGAGCTGCTGCTCGACCCTCAGGCGCCGGGTCGAGGTGCCGTCGGCGACCGTTTCGAGGGCGCTGAGCGCCCCAGGGGGGTCGTCGGCGAGCAGACGCAGCCGGGCGGTGAGCAGCTCGGTCTCCGGCGACGGCGGCAGGCGCGGCTGGACCAGGTCGGCGGTGACTCGGTCACGCCGGTCGAGCGCCAAGCGCAGCTCGGCACGGTCGATCCACGCGACGACGGGAGGCGTGGCGTGGGGGATGGCAGCTCGCGCCCGTTCGATCGCGTCGGCGGCGGCCTCGTACTCCCCACGGGCCGACGCGACCTGTGCGCGCCGCACGTGGGCCACCATCTCGATCGGCGGACGCCGTCCCTCCTCGACGATCCGCATGACCCGTTCGAGGCGGCAGTCGGCATCGTCGAGCCGGTTGCGCTCCAGGGCCAACTGGGCGAGGGCGAACTCGGGCTCGGCACGCCCGAAGTTGCCGTCGTCCAGGCCGAGCTCGTCGGCGGCCGCAATCGCTGCGTTGGCCAACCCCTCGGCCTCGACCAGCTCGCCCCGCTGCAGCGCGATGAGCGAGGCGCAGCCGGGCCGCCTGACCCGCCGGATCACGGGCGAGAGATCCGGGCGCATGCGATCCGGCTCGAGCGTCGCCTCCGCCCCTACGAGGTCACCGAGCCACAGCTGCGCCTGCACTTCGACCAGGGTCAGAGCGTCCGCCCACACGGTGTCCATGGCATGCTCGTGGGCCACGGCGCGAGCGCGGCCGGCCCGCTCCAGTGCGGCGCCGGGGTCGCCGACCTGGACGAGGTGGTGGGTCCACACCCCGTGCAGCAGGAACCGATCCGGGGCGTCGAGGTCGGCCTCGCGGGCCTCGACCCACCGCAGCCACGATGCCGCCTCGTCGTGATCGCCGAGCAGGCCGAACACCACCGCGCACACCAGCACACCCTCGGGTGTCCGCTCGGCATCGGGGTACTCGTGTTCGTCGAGCCACGCCCGGACGGTGGCTCCGGCGAGCGCGGGATTCTCGACCGACCAGGCGCTCGTCACATGGCCCTGGAGCTGCGCCATCGCGGAAACCGGGTCGCGTGCCCGCAGGCTGTGGCCCACCGCACTCATGGGGTCGCGACGCGAGAGGCTGGCGGAGGCCGCGGCGCGATGGATCGCCGGGAGGCGCTCGGGCGCGACGGCGCGCAGATGGGCGCGGAGGAACTGGCCGAACAGATGCTGATAGCGATACTTCGCGCCCTCCCGGTTCGGCTCGATCAGGAACAGGTTGGCGGCCCGCACCCTCGCCAACATCTCGGCGCTGTCGCTGCGTGACCGGACCTCGTCGCAGAGTTCGGCGTCGAACCACTCGAGCTCAGCGCTGACCATGAGGAAGTCGACGATGTCCGGAGGCTGAAGCTCGATCACCTCGGTCATGAGGAAGTCGACGAGGCTGCGGTCCGTTGCCCCCATCGTTCGCAGGAGCCCCGCCGGATCGGCGTGTGCCCGTGCCCACAGGCCCGCGAGGTGTACACCGGCTGGCCAACCCTCGGTGAGCGTGACGAGTTGGCGGAGCTCGTCGTCGCCGAGAACGACGCCCAGGTCGGCCAGCACCCGGTGTGCCTCGTCGTTGGTGAGTGCGAGCTCGGGTTGGCGAAGCTCCAGCAGCTTCCCCTGCACCCGCAACCGTCCGAGCGGGAACGGCGGGTCCGCCCGGGTCGCGATCACGAGCCGCGCCGATCGTGGTAGGGCGGCAATGAACGCGGCCATCACCGCCGGTTCCGGCCGGGCGAGGTGGAAGTCGTCGACGACGATCACACACCGCTCGTCCAACGCCGCGAGCTCGTTCGCCAGCCCGATTGCGAGCCGTTCGGTGCTGGGCTCCTCGACGAGCTCCGCCGCGGCGATGCCGAGGTCGTGGCACGTCTGGGCGACGCTGGTGATCAGGCTCCGCCAGAAGCAGAGGGGTTGGGCGTCGGTCGCGTCGCACGACATCCAGCTGATCGAGCGGTCGGCCGAGCCCACCCACTGGGCGAGCAGCGCTGTCTTGCCGGACCCGGGGGCTGCGACGACGAGCGTGAGCGGACAGTCTGCGGCGTCGAGCCGGTCGACCAGGGCGTCGCGGCGCACCGTGGCGTTGGGGACGCGCGGGACCCCGAACTTCGCCCGAGCCACCACCATCTCTTCAACGCTCATCGAGCTCCCGCCTTCGGCCCGACCTGGCTGCCGTCCTCCTGCCTCGTGGCAGCGTAGCCACCGGGCACCACGGCGATGCCGGGTGGGAGTCGGCCAGGTCCGAGGCGGCGACGCCCGAGGCGGCGACGCCCGACCGGCCGGGCGGCCGGTGGGAATTCACCCACAAGTGGGTGGTGACCCCTCACCGGTGGCTCGGCCACGGTGCCTGTCGTCTCCCGTCGACCATCCAGGGGCAAGGCATGGCTGAGCTGGTTTACGAACTCTCGTTCAAGGGCAACGCCAGTCACACGTTGACCGCCGCTTTCGCGGGATGCGACATCGCGTTCGGTCATGGTGTGACTACCGTTCGTAGTGGTGTTCCCGATCAGGCCGGGCTCCACGGCTTGATCGCCCGAATTCACGCCCTGGGCCTCGAACTTCTCGAGGTTCACCTCGTCGCCGAGCCTGCCGGCGACGACGTCGCGTGGGTCCGGGACCGGTGATCACCAGAGGTCGCCGGACCGCAGCCAGGACGAGAAGTCGACCAGCTCACGGCGTCGTGACCCGGCGTAGGGGTGGCAAGCTATCGGGCGTGACGGCGGACGAGCCGCTCGACCCGGCCGAGGGTGGGATCGTCGCGTCGACCGCCGCCGTGCTCGCCCTGCGGGACCTGCTGGTCGCGAAGGGCATCATCACGCCCGACGAGTTCGACGAGGCGCTCGCCCGGCACAGCGCGTTCATCATCGAGCAGCTGCGACAACGTCGCGATGCCGAGGGCCAGGACGCCGACCGGGAGTCATGGTCACGCTGGCGCTGAGCGGGCCTGGGCGGCAGGTGTGGCGGCTGGCGGCACGCGGCTCGGCGGCGCCGCACGCCTGAGGCGTCTCGTCCGGCGACCGATCGGGTATCAATTCGGGGCGACAGCCCTTTGGCCTGCCCGTCCGGGGGCTGGAGCGGGCCGCCCCCCGCGCTTCGGCCGGGGGGCGGCAGCGCGTCGTCACCGGTATCGCCGGGGTTTGCCCCGGGTACGAGGCCTGGAGCCACCGGCCCCCGCGCACGGTTCCCCCTGCCGGGGGCCGGTCGGCGCCCACTAGTGGGCGCTCGCGGAAGTTCCGTGGATGTATCGCCGTGGCAGATTCGTCGCTGGCGAGGACGCAGGAGGAAGGCGCAGCCGTAGCT
>DATFVX010000333.1:0-20065 GCA_035259985.1 Acidimicrobiales bacterium
GTCGTGCAGCCGCCGGGCTGGCGGCGGAGGAGGGTGCGCGCCGCTACCGGGAGACGATGGCGCGGCTCGCTGCGATGAGCGTGCTCGACGGCTGGTACCTCAGCATCGAGGCCGCAGCCGCAGCGCGGAATCGCACGCTGCGACGGGCGACCAGGCAAGCCTCGATCCGAGCCGCGAGCCGGGACCACATCCACGCCTATTCCAAGCTGACGGAGATCGTCGACGGGCGCCCGAGGCTCAAGGACAGTCACCCGCTGATCGTCCGGGTCGACGAGCTCGTGGCCGCCGGCGACATCGGCTCCCTCGGCGAGGCCATCGCCCACCAGCGCGACAGCTACATGGCCACGCTGCGCCCGGACCACCGGCTCCTCATGGAGCACTACCGGATCGTCGACATCGCCCTCAAGGTGGTCGGGACCGGGAGCGTCGGCACCCGCTGCTTCGTCGCGCTGCTCCAGGGCGCAAACGGTCACCCGCTGCTCATGCAGGGAAAAGAGGCACAGGTGTCCGTCCTCGAGCCCTTCGTCGGACCGGCGCACGACGGCCACCAGGGCGAGCGGGTGGTCTGCGGTCAGCGCCTCCTCCAGGCCGCAAGCGATTCCCTGCTCGGGTGGGCGACCGGCCTCGAGGGCCGGCAGTACTACTGGCGCCAGCTCTGGGACAACAAGGGGGCCTACGACGTCGAGGCGATGAGCGCGCCCGAGCTCGCCGAATACGCCGGGCTGTGCGGAACGTGCCTTGCGCAGGCCCACGCCCGCTCGTCAGACGCCGCAACGATCAGCGGCTACATGGGGACGGGCGCCAAGCTCGACCGTGCGATCTCCCGCTTCGCCCAGGTCTACGCCGACCAGAACGAGCGGGATCATGCAGAGTTGCTGGACGCGGTGAGCTCCGGACGGATCGAGGCGGCCATCGACGCCCGCACGTGAACGCGCTTGAGTCCCCGGCACGGACGGTGGAGGGTGGCGCATGGACCGTTTCGGGCCCGAGACATATGGCGAGCGGATCGCCGACGTCTACGACCAGTGGCACGAGGGCATGGACCCGACCGACACGGTGGAGGCGCTGGTCTCGCTCGCCGGGGGTGGGCCGGTGCTCGAGCTTGGCGTCGGGACCGGACGCATCGCCATCCCGCTGGCCCAGCGGGGGCTCGAGGTCCACGGCATCGATGCGTCGCCGGCGATGGTCGAGCACATGCGGGCCAAGCCCGGCGGCGGCGGGATCCAGGTGACGTTCGGCCACTTGGCCGACGTGGCCGTCGACCGCTCGTTCTCGCTGATCTTCATCGCCTTCAACACGTTCTTCGCGCTGGTCACCCAGGACGACCAGGTGCGGTGCTTCACCAACGTCGCCAGCCGGCTCGAACCCGGCGGCTGCTTCGCCATGGAGGGCTTCGTCCCCGACGTGGCGCGCTTCGATCGTGGCCAGCGTGTGCACGTCATCAGCATGGACGTCGACCGCGTGCGGCTCGACGTGTCCCGCCACCACCCGGTCGAGCAGCGGGTCGACGCCCAGCACGTCATGCTCTCCCCCACCGGCGTGCGCCTCGTGCCCGTGGTGCTCCGCTACGCGTGGCCCTCCGAGCTCGACCTCATGGCCCGCCTGGCGGGCCTCCGGCTGCGCGACCGGTGGGGAGGCTGGAACCGCGAGCCGTTCGACGACGACAGCGCGAAGCACGTCTCCGTGTACGAGAAGCCGGGCAGGTCCTGAGGCGGCGGGCGGGAGCGACGCCAACTTCGCCCACGTGGACGATGTTGCGGCCCTGCGCACCGGCCGATGATCTGGCCATGGCCCACGCGCCGCCGGCACCGGATCTGCCCGCCGGGACGGTGACGTTCCTCCTCACCGACGTGGACCTCTCGCCGACGTCACCGACGTTGCCGAGCCTGGCCACGATGGCCACGCATCGTGGCCATCTGCTCGACGCCGGCCCCAACGGCGCCGGGACGGTCGCAGTGTTCGCGTCGGCGGCGGACGCAGTGGCAGCGGCCCTTGACGTGCAGCGCGGGCTGGGCGACGACGCCGGCGGCGTATCGGGGCTGCCGGCCAGGATCGCTGTCCATACCGGGGAGGCCCACCCCGTGGACGGCCGCGGCTACGCCGGGCCGGCGCTGCCGCGGGGCGCCCGGCTGCGCGATGTCGCCCACGCCGGCCAGACGCTGCTGACCGCGGTCACGGCCTCGATCGTCAGCGACGCGCTTCCTGCCGGGAGCTGGCTCCGCGACCTGGGTGCCCACCGGCTCCGAGACCTCTCGGCGCCGGAACGCATCTTCGAGCTCCGGCACGCCGAGCTGCCCGACGACTTCCCGCCGCTGCGCTCGCTGGACGTGCTGGCCAACAACCTGCCGCCCCAGCTCACGAGCTTCGTCGGCCGGAGCGACGAGCTGGCGGCGGTCGAGCGGCTTCTGGGCACCGAGCGGATGGTGACGCTCACCGGCTCCGGCGGATGCGGCAAGACCCGCCTGGCCGTCCAGGCGGCGGCGCGGCTGGCCGACCGCTGGCCCGACGGCGTGTGGTGGATCGACCTCGGCCCCGTCACCGATCCCTCGCTGGTGGCGGAGCTCACGGCCGCGGCCACCCGGGTCATGGTCGACCCGCTGGGCGGGCCCCTGCGGGCGCTGGCCCTGCACCTGCGCGATCGCCGGCTGCTGGTCTGCCTCGACAACTGCGAGCACCTGCTGGACGCCAGCGCCGAGCTGGCGGACGCACTGCTGCGGTCGTGCCCCGAGGTGTCCGTGCTGGCCACCACGCGGGAGCCCCTCGGGGTGGCGGGCGAGACGGTGTGGCGGGTGCCGTCGATGGTCGAGGACGAGGCCGTCTCGCTGTTCGCCGATCGGGGCGGCCACGTGCGGCCCGGCTTCGCCGTCGACGACGAGAACGAGTCTGCCGTCCGCACGGTGTGCCAGAGGCTCGACGGCATTCCCCTGGCCGTCGAGCTCGCGGCCGCCTGGCTCCGCACCTTGTCGCCGGACGAGATCGTCGCCGGCCTCGACGACCGGTTCCGGCTGCTCGGGGGCGGCGCACGGGGCGTGATCGCGCGGCAGCAGACCCTCGCCGCATCGGTCGAATGGAGCCACGACCTGCTCGACGAGCCCGACCGCGCGGTCCTGCACCAGCTGGCCGTGTTCACCGGCGGCTTCACGATCGACGCCGCCCGGGCGGTATGCGCCGGACCAGGCGGCGCCGACGACGTGCTCGTCACCGTTGGGCGCCTGGTCGACAAGTCCCTCGTCCTGGTCGACCAACGCGACGCCCAGGCCCGCTACCGGCTGCTGGACACGATCCGCCAGTACGCGCACGATCGGCTCCGCGACACCGGGGCGGCGGGGGCCACGTACGACCGGCACCTGGACCACTTCCTGGCGCTGGCGGAGCTCGCGGAGCCGGAGCTCGAGGGCACCGGCCAGGACGCGTGGCTGACCACGCTCGAGACCGAGCACGACAACCTCAGGGCGGCGCTGGACTGGGGGCTCTCGGCCCCCGACACCGCCCGCGGCCGGCGCCTGGCGGCGGCGCTCGCCCGGCTCTGGCTGCTGCACGGCCACGCGCACGAGGGCATCCAGCACCTGAAGCGCGCGATCGGGCTCGCCCCCGCCGATCGCTCGACGCTCCAAGCCCGGCTCCTGGTGGGCGCCGCCCTGCTCGGCGCCACCGGTGGTGAGTTCGGGCTCACCGTCGACTCCACTGAACGGGGCCTGGAGATCGCCACCGCCAACCGCGACGACCGCAACCGCGGCCGCTGCCTCGCGCTGCAGGCGTACATCAACGTGTACCTCGACTTCGTCCGGGCACGGGAGCTCTGCGTCGAGGCTCGCCGGCACACCGAGGCCGCCGGGGACGCCTGGGGCACCGACCTCACGATGGTCCTCGAGGGGCTCGCCCTGACCAACTGCGACCGTCACCGCGACGCCGCGCCCATCCTCGAGGAGGCGGTGCGGGGATGCCGGCGCCGGGGCGACAGGATCCTCGCCGCATTCGCCCTCACGGGGCAGCTGGAGGCGGCGCAGCGCACCGGAGACGTGCGCCTCTCCGAGGCGCTCGCGGCCGAGGCCGTCGGGCTGGCGGAGCCGCTGGGCGACTACTTCGCCGTCGGCACGACCCTCAGCAACCTGGCGTGGGTCAGGGGCCTGGGCGGCGACGTGGAGGGGGCGCTGCGTCTCATGGACAGGGTCGTTCGCTCGGTCGAGGACGCCGGCCACGCGGTCCACGTCCCGACGATGGCGGTGTCGCTCGGGCAGCTCCACCTCTGGAACGGCGACATCGACCGCGCGCGGGCGTGGTTGGAGCAGGCCACCCGCTACGCCGAGCCGTTCGTCGGCAACATGATCGTCGCCCGAGCGCTGCCCGGGCTGGCGGCCGCGGTTCGCCACCTAGGTGACCCGGAGGCGGCCAGGGGACACCTGGAGCGGGCGCTGCAGCTCGGTCGCGAGCTCGATCTCCCCCGGATCCTGGCCGATGCGCTGGATGAGTCCGCGGTGCTGGTGGCCCCCGACGACCCCGACCGCGCCGAGAGCCTCAACCACGAGGCGCTCGCGGTTCGGGTGGAGCATGGCCTGCGCACGTTCTACGTCGACAGCCTCGACGCCCTTGCCCGCCGCGCCGCCGACAGCGGCAGCGATGCCGAGGCGGCGCGCCTGAACGCCGCCGGCGACGCGGCGCGGGAGCTCATGGGGTACCCGCGGCCGGCGATCGACCGCGCCGCCCACGATGCCGCCGTCGCCGCGCTGCGGGCGTCACTCGGCGTCGACGGTTTCGACGCCGCCTGGTCGGAAGGGACGGCGCTGTCGCTGGACGATGCCGTCGCCTACGTCAGCCGGGCCCGCGGCGCCCGGGGCCGACCGCCCACGGGCTGGGCGAGCCTGACGCCGACCGAGCTCAGGGTCGTCGGCCTGGCGGCCGAGGGCCTGACCAATCCCGAGATCGCGGCGCGCCTCTTCATCAGTCGCGACACCGTCAAGACCCACCTGTCCCACATCTACGCCAAGCTCGACGTCACCAACCGCACCGAGCTCGCCACACTCGCGGCGTCACGGGGGTGACGGGCCGCTGTTAGACGGTGTTGTCATATACGGATAGGGTGGCCGAGAGCTCGGATTTCCGGGGAATTCGAGGTGAACCACCGGGAGAATTGCGTGAGGGAGGGCACCGCATGACGCAGATCCCCCGGATCATCTCCGTCGACGACCATGTCGTCGAGCCACCGGATCTCTGGTCGAGCCGCCTCCCCGCCACCTACGGCGAGCGCGGCCCCCGCGTCGTGCGGGAACGGGGTTCGTACGACGTCGCCAAGACCGGCCTGGTGTGGACCGCGCACGACGACGGCGACTGGGCCGACGTCTGGCACTACGACGGCCTCGTCTCACCGCTGATGAAGCTGTCCGCCGCGGCCGGGTTCGACGAGCTGGGGTTCGGCGCCGTCACCTTCGACCAGATCCGTCCGGGTTGCTGGCGGCAGAAGGAGCGGCTCGCCGACATGGACGCGAACCACATGGATGCGTCCATCTGCTTCCCCAACACGCTCCCCCGCTTCTGCGGGCAGACCTTCGCCGAGCGCGACGACAAGGACCTCGCGCTGCTGTGCGTCCGGGCCTACAACGACTGGATGATCGACGAGTGGTGCGCCGGCGACGCCAGCGGGCGGCTGATCCCGCTCGCCATGGTGCCGCTTTGGGATCCGCAGCTGGCGGCCGAGGAGGTCCGCCGCTGCGCGGCCCGTGGGTGCCACGCCATCACCTTCTCCGAGAACCCGCATCCGCTGGGGCTGCCCTCGATCCATTCGGGCGAGTGGGACCCGCTGTTCGCCGCCTGCGAGGAGACCGACACGGTGCTGTGCATGCACATCGGCTCGTCCTCGAAGATGCCGGGGACGACGCCCGACGCGCCGTTCATCGTCAGCTCGACGCTGACGTTCCAGAACGCCATGGGCTCGCTGCTCGACTTCGTCTTCTCCGGCACCCTGGCGCGGTTCCCCGAGCTGGTCGTCGCCTACTCCGAGGGACAGGTCGGCTGGATGCCCTACCTGCTGGAGCGGATGGACAAGCTGTGGGAGGAGCGATCGGACAACTCCTTCGGCACCAACCTCCCCGAGCCGCCGACCAGCTACATCCGCGGACGGGTCTACGGCTGCATCTTCGACGACGAGACGGGGCTGGCGAACCGCGACCGCATCGGCATGGACACGATCTGCTTCGAGACCGATTACCCGCACGCCGACAGCACGTTCCCCCGCTCCGAGGCGGTCGCCGAGGAGATCTGCCGCAACGCCGGGTTGGACGCGGACGAGACGTACAAGCTGCTGCGCGGCAACGCCATCCGCGCCTTCGGGCTCGAGCGTTTCGGCATCACCCGGTAGCCGGCTCCATGACCGCTCGCGCGCAGGACTGGGGCGAGTACACGACGATGCTCGTGCACCAGGACGGGCGGCTGCTGACGGTCTCGTTCAACCGCCCGGATCGGCTGAACGCCATCGGCGGCGGGTTCCACGAGGAGTTCGTCGAGATCCTGGGCCGCGCCGGGGACGACGACTCGGTGGGTGCCGTCCTGCTGCGGGGCGAGGGCCGGGCGTTCTGTGTGGGCGGCGACGTCAAGGGGTTCGACGAGCGTGCCTCCGGGGCCAAGCCGGCGCGTCCGGCCCACACGGTGCTGCACACGCTCAACGCCACCGAGCTCCTCGACGCCATCCTGGGGGTACCCCAGCCGATCGTCGCCGCCGTCCACGGCTACGCGATGGGCCTGGGCGCGACGATCGCCCTTTTCAGCGACGTCGTGGTGGCGGCCGAGGACGCGCGGTTCGCCGACACCCACGTCAGCGTGGCGCTGGTGGCCGGCGACGGCGGGGCGGTGATGTGGCCGCTGATCATGCCGTTCGGCGCCGCCAAGTGGTACCTGCTGACCGGCGACCCGATCAGCGGCGCCGAGGCCGCCCGCCTCGGCATGGTCCTCAAGGCCGTGCCGGCCGAGCAGCTCCTGGAGGAGGCCACCGCCCTGGCCCGGCGCCTGGCCGACGGGGCACCGCTGGCGGTCCAGGGCACCAAGGCGACGCTGAACCGCATCGTGCGCGACCGCATGAACCTGGTCATGGACTCCGGGCTGCTGCTCGAGGGCGCCACCTTCGTCAGCGACGACCACCGCGAGGCCGCGGCCGCGTTCGTCGCCAAGCGCAAGCCCACGTTCCGCGGGTCCTAGCTCCGTGGGTCACGAGTGGCCGCCCGGCGCTCGGCGCCCCGAGGGCTAACTTGACACCCGTGTCGCACAGCGTCGGGGGGTCGCCGGAGCGATGGCGCGGGCTGCTCGACGCCCGCACGAGCCGCGAGCGCGGCCGCCGCACGCTGACCCGACTGCTCGACGCCGCCGAGGCGGAGTTCTCGGCGCACAGCTACCACGGCGCCCGCGTGGCGCGGGTCGCCAAGCGTGCCCGCACGTCGCACGGCACCTTCTACGTCTACTTCGACGGCAAGGACGACCTGTTGCTGGCCATGCAGGACGAGATCACGGCCGCGATGGACGACCTGCTCGCCAAGATGCCCGACTTCGAGCCCGGCCCGGCGGGCTTCGCGTCGCTGCGCGCCTGGCTGTCCGACGTGTGCCGCCGGTTCCTCGAGCACTCCGCCATCCATGCCGCGCTGCTCGATGCGATCGTCGAGGACGCCGATCCCCGGATCACCAAGCAGGGCCTGCGGGCGCAGCAGCGCTGGACCACCGCACTGGCGGACCGCATCGGGGCCGCGGGCGCCACCGGCATCGACCCCTACCTGGCGGCGGTGTGCATCTACAACCTGATCGATCGCGCCACGCGGTCGACGCACCGCGGGCAGCTCGTCGTCTCGTTCGACGAGCTGGTCGACGGGCTGACCGAGCTCGTCCATCGGTCCGTCTTCGGATCGGGCTAGGTGACCTGATCGCCGCCATTCCGCGCGGAGCGGCGATGGCGACGCGCACTGCCTCAGGCGAGCCGCAGGCGGCTGGCGCGTCGCGGCACGTCGCCACCCAGGTAGGTGCGGTGCACCATCCGGGCCAGCGTCGGCGCCAGCGCGTCGGGGTCGATGCGCGACCAGCGGGACGTGACCGCCGCATACGAGCCCTCGACGAGCAGGTAGAGCAGCGCCGCCTGCACCTCGGGGGCGACCAGCGACTCCACGCGGGCGTCGCTCACGAACCGGGTGAGGCTCTCGACGAGCCGGTTGAAGACGTGGCCCTCCTCGGCCGGCACCTCCGGGTCCAGCCGGGCCACGCGCTCCCACCAGGCCCGGAACACACCCGCGTGGCGGGCGTGGAGGTCGCGGTACTGGCTCAGCACCTGCTCGATCTCCGCCGTGTCGACCTCCCCCGCCCGCATGCGGGCCAGGTCATCGACGATCGCCCTCATGTCCCGGAAGCAGGCGCGGCTCAGCTCGTCGAACAGGTCGTCCTTGTTGTGGAAGTAGCGGTAGAAGGTGGCCCGCGACGTCGACGCACGGGCGATCAGGTCGTCGACGGTCGCTCCCGTGTAGCCGACCTCGCCGAACACGGCGTTGCCCGCCTCGAGCAGGCGGCTGCGGAGGTCCCGGCTGTCGGTGGGCGAGCCGTCCATCGGGCCGGGTCAGCCTGGGCCGCGGTCGTGCCAGCGGGGCCCGCCGAGGCCGCGGATGGCGAACGTGGCGTACCAGTCACCGAGCTCGGCCATCGACAGAGGACCGGACGGCCGGTGCCACAGGTGGCTGGTCTTCATCAGCTCGAAGATCGCCGCCGCCCCCACCGACTCGTCGGTCGTGGGGTCGAACGCCCCCTCGTCGATGCCCTGGCGGATGATGTCCTTCACGTAGCCGCTGAGCTCGTCGCGCCGCTCGATCACCCGCCGGAGGCGGCGCCGGCTCAGCCGCATGAACTCACGCTCGGCGACCAGTCCCCACTCCCGCTCCCGCGAGGTCAGCGCCATCCACCGGCCGATGAACGCGCGCAGCCGCACCGGGGCCGGCGACCGGGCAGTCTCGCCGTCCTCCTCGAGCGTCGCCTCGAACATGTCCTGCGCCCGGGACACCAGCTCGTAGAGGAGGTCCTCCTTGGTCTTGATGTAGTAGTAGATGCTGCCCTTGAGCATGCCGACGGAGTCGGCGATGTCCTGGAGGCTCGTCGCCTCGTAGCCCTTCCGGTAGAAGATGGCCCCGGCGCGCTCGACGATGTCGGTCCAGCGGTCCTCGTGATTCCGCGCGCTACGCCCGCGCTCGCCCGCCCGGCGGGGTGGTCGCCTCGGAGCCGGCCTCGTCGCCGTCGTTCTCACCTCGTCGACCACGGTTCCCTTCCTGAGCGCCGGCCACGAGAACTCTAATGACAACCAAACGACCGGAAGGTCAGTCCGCGGCCGCCGCCAGGAGGTCGGTCATGTCGGCGGCGTTGCGGACGCCGTAGTCCTCGTAGCAGTTGTTCATGAGGACGTGGACCTCGCGGGTCGCGCCCGCCATCTCCCGCACGCGCTTCACCCAGGGCCGCAGCTCTCGCTTGTCGTAGAGGTAGCGGAAGCGCTCCGCGGCCGACGTCGTCCGCCCCTTCCAGGTGTCGTCGGCCCGGCCATGGAACCGCACCACCGAGAGATCCGCTGTCGCCGCCGCCAGGCGCGGCAGCTTGCTGACCTTGGGGGCGTCGACGTTCACCAGCGCCAGGTCGTGGTCAGCCAGCCAACCGATGGTCCGGTCGATGTCGTCCTCGCCGAACCACAACGGCGACCGAAACTCGACGCACGCGGGCAGGCCGTCCAGCCGCTCACGCGCCCGGGCCAGCTCGTCGCGGTTGGCACGCTTGGGCGTGAACCACGGCGGATACTGCAGCAGGATCGACCCCAGCCTGCCGGTCGCCCGCAGCGGCTCGAGGGCGTCGGCGAAGCGGGCCCACACCTCCTCGACGGCCTCGGCGGGGAGATGCTGGGGATAGACGTTGCGCTTGCCGGCCGCCTCCGGCTCCAGTGCGTCGGCGATGTCGCGCCACAGGCTGTCGGGCTTGGTCGGGTGGCCGGTCATGAGCGAGTAGGCCTTGACGTTCATGCGAAAGCCGTCGGGCGTGCGCTCGGCCCAGCCCTCGGCCAGCTGGCGGGAGGGCGGCCCGTAGTAGGTGCTGTCGGCCTCGACCACGGCGAAGCGGGCGCTGTAGTAGGCCAGCCTCTCGGCCGCACTCATCGAGCGCTTCGGGTACCAGTCGGTGTCCTTGATCAGCGTCCTGTCGGTCCACGAGCAGGTGCCGACGCGCACCTCGGCGTCGTCGATGTGCAGGACCGGGCCCAGCTCCAGCGGCTCGCTCATTCAGTCGTCGCCATCCTTCCCGCCGCTCCCCCGCCCGTCATCGCCCCCACCGTCCCCACCACCATTGCCGGCACCCCGCTCGCCCTCCATCACCTCGAGCGCGGCGACGAGGCGGTCGGCCTCCGCGTCGGTCAACCGGGCGTTGCGGTGGATCAGGGTGTACTGGCCGGGGGGCATCGATCCCTCGCGGATCGTGTCGATCGCCTTGTCGACGTGGCCATCGTCGCGGTCCCACTCCGAGAAGTTCAGCTTGTCGCGCCCCGACTCGACGTCGCGGCGGACCAGCCACGACATCGGCGCGACGTACGCGTACACCGGCCAGTCGGTCTCGTTGCTGTGGCAGTCGTAGCAGGACGAGCGCGCGATCCGCTCGGCCTCGGCGTCCGGCCACGGTGCGTCCAGGGTGACCGGCGGATTGGAGTGGCCCCAGCCGTACGGCACGAGCTGGATCGCCCCGAACAGCACCAGCGCGCCCAGGCCCGCGCCGCGTGCCGCACGCCACGCATTCGAGCGGTTCACTCCTGCGCCATGCCCGTCGGGGTGGCGCCCATGCCGGCCAGGGCGGCCACCCCGGCCTGGCGATGCCCACCGCCAGCCATCACCAGGGTCCGGGCCCACTGGTAGCGGCACCCGGTGGGCTCGATGGCGGCGGCGGCCGCCGCGATCCCGTCGGTGTCGCCGGCGGCGAACGCCGCGGCGCGGTCGACCATCGCCGTCGCCACCGGGTTGGCGGCGACGGACAGCCGGGCCCGCTCGATGCGCTCAGCGGCGTCGGCCCGGCCGGCGAGCACCGCCGCCTCCGCCCACAGCGCGGCGTACCACGGGCGCCACTCGCCAGCGAACCAGGTCCGCAGGCGGTCGGGATCGACTGACAGCCGGGCGACCGCGGCATCGACATCGCCGACGTGGAGGTCGACGATCGCATCGAAGGTGGGGCCGTAGCCGCCAAATGGGCTGTCGAGGCGTTCGACGGTCACGCCGATCGCGATCGAGCGCTCCCGCCACTCGGCGCGCTGGCGCTCGTCGCCCCGCAGGCCGTGGACCATCGCCACCGCCAGGGCGGCGTTCGCCAGGTTGCTCGCGACCGGGCGCCCCGCCTGTTCCCAGCCACGGCGGAAGCGCTCGGCGGCGGCCACCACGGCGTCGAGCTCTCCCGCCATGGCGTCGACCTTGATGCGGCGGGCGCTGGCGATGTGGTCGAGCTCCGTGACGAACGGGAGCGCCGCCAACCGGTCCGCGTACGCCCGAGCGTTGACGAAGTCTCCGGCGGTCAGGCTGACCTCCGACGCCATGGCGTAGCAGTCGGAGTACTCCATGCCGGTGGCCGGCCCGAGCGGGACACGCTTCAGCACCTCGATTCGGGCACGAACCGTGGAGACCGCGGCCGGGACGTCGCCCACCGCCAGGTGGACCGCCGACAGCTCGTCGAGCGCCGCGCACTCGTCGTACGCATCGCCCACGCGCTGGGCCAGCGTCACCGCCCGCTCGGCCAGCTCCCGCGTGACGGGGTCCTGGTCGTCGCCGTTGAACGCCTGCGCGGTCAGGATCGACGGCTCGGCGCGCAGCGAGCCGCCGGCCACGGCCACCGCCTCCTGGATCAGGTCGTCGACCACCGACGCGGGCGGAACGTCGGCCATGATGCCGGGTCCCCGGTTGATCAGCGTCGCCGCGAGCGCGAGGTTGTGCGCGGCGGTCACCCCGTCGCCGGTCGCGGCGGCGAGGTCTGCGGCCCGCCGCCAGAGTCTGAAGGTGTCGTTGCCGACGTGGCGGCTCATCGCGGCGCCGGCGGCGTCGTTGAGCGCCGTGACCCGGGCTGCGGGGTCATCCGTGAGCAGCGCCGCCTCCTCGAACCGGCGCTGCGCCTCGGCGGGCAGGCCCCGCAGGAACGTCAGCGAGCCCAGCAGCACCGCCAGGCGATGGGCATCGTCCCGGAGCTCGGGCCGCCCCGTAGCCCAGGCGAGCCCGGCCCGCAGGTCGTCTGAAACCAGGTCGAACGCGCCGCGCCAGGCGCCGTCGCCACCGCGACCCTCGACGAAGCACTCGACGTCTTCGTCCGCCCGCTCGGCGAGGCCCGCTGCCGTCGCCACGCACCAGCGCACCTGCCGGGCCCGCACCTCCTCGAGCTCGCCGGCCTGTTCCAACCGGTCGACGCCATACTGGCGGATCGTCTCCAGCACCCGGTAGCGCGTCTCGGGGCCCGGGCGGGCGATGGCGAGACTGTTGTCGGCGAGCCGGGCGAGCCCGTCGGCCAGCCCCGGATCGATCGGCGGAAAGCCGGCCACCTGGGCGGCGGCATCGGCCGTGAACGGCGCCGCGAAGACCGACACCCGCCGGAGCAACGCCTGCTCGGCGGGCTCCAGCAACGCGTAGCTCCAGTCGATCGTGGAGCGCAGGGAGCTGTGCCGCTCGTCGAGCCGTGAGCCGCCCGACAGCATCCGCAGCGCGTCGGCAAGCCCCGACTCGACGCCGTCGAGCCCCAGCGTGGCCAGGCGGGCTGCGGCCAACTCGATCGCGAGGGCCATGCCGTCGAGCGACCGGCAGACCCGCGCGATGCGGGCGATGTCCCCCGGGCCGGGCTCGAATCCGGCGGCGGCGGCGGCCCGCTCGAGGAACAGGGCAACGGCGTCGGAGTCCTCGCCCTCGTCCGGCTGCAACGACAGCCCGGGCACAGGGAAGACGTGCTCGAACGGCAGCATGAGGCGCGTCCGGCTCGTGGCCAGCACCTTGGTCCGCGGGCAGGTAGCCAGGAGTCGCTCCACGAAGACAGCGACGCCGTCGACGAGGTGCTCGCAGTTGTCGAGCACGATCAGGGCCTCGGACCGGCCGAGGCGGGCAAGGACCGCGTCGTCGATGGTGCCCCCCGGCCGCTCGGCCACGCCGAGGACGGCGGCCACGGCCGCCGCCACCATGCCGGGGTCGGAGATCGGGACGAGATCGACGAACCAGACCGCGTCGGCCGACTCGACGGACTCCGCGGCGACGGCTATGGCCAGCCTGGTCTTGCCGACGCCCCCGGGACCGACGGCGGTGACGAGTCGGTGCCCGGCGATGGCCGCGCCTAGCGCGTCGCGCTCCGCCGCCCGGCCCACGAACGAGGTGAGCGGCGTCGGAATCGCCGGGACCAGGGGCCTGGCGACGGGGACGACGACGGCCGCCGGCGGTCCCGCGCCCTCGGGGCCCGTGTGCCGATCGGCGGCGAGCGTGGCGGCATAGCTGGCGAGCGCGCGGCGGTCGGCGACCCCGAGCTTGCGGAGCAACGACGACACGTGGCTCTCGACGGTCCGGACCGAGATGTACAGGCGGGCGGCGATCTCGGCGTTGGTGAGGTGGTCGGCGACACCGGAGAGCACGTCGGCTTCGCGGGTCGATACGCCCGCGTCGCTCAGGACCTGAGCATCCATCACCCGAGGATTGTGCCCGGATCGCGCGCCGGCCACGACCCGCTTATCGGCCGGCGGGCGCCGCGACTCAGTTGCTCCCCGCTCTTGGCGCTTCGCGCCGGGCCGCTCGGGCTTCGGCGTGCTCCGTCCGCTCCCACGGCCGCTCGGGCCGGCCCTCCCGTTCGGTCGGGCTCAGTAGCCAAGGTGCTCCACGGCCACCCGCTTGGGCACGACCATGCGCCAGGCGTCGAGCACGATCTCGCGCATCTCCACCTCGTCGAGGGCCTCGAGCCGGACGACCACCCAGTTGTACCGCTGGTCGGAGCGCTCGGGCATCACGAACTTGTGGGGCTCGGAGTCGATCAGCGCCTGGCGCTCCTCCTTGGGGAAAGCGAACCCCATGAGCGTCTCGTCCCTGGAGAACGCCAAGTAGACGATCTGGCCGACCCGGAACTTGACCCGGTCCCGGACCAGCGCCTCGTGAGTCCGGGGCAGCGTGCTCGCCAGCTCCCGCACCTGTTCGATCGTCACCATCGGGCCCGTGCCTACCGCCCCGGCGTGCCTGCGTCCATCGAGATGCGCAGGCCGGCGATGGACACAGCCGGCTCCCATTGTTAGACGGGATCGAGAGAACGAAGCCCTCTATCCCTGGAGGCGCCATGCAGGCGTGGGTCGTCGACACGCCCGGGCCGATCGCCACCGGCCCGCTCGTCCGCGTCGAGCGACCGGTCCCCGAGCCGGGCCCCGACGAGATCCGGGTGCGGGTCAGCGCGTGCGGCGTGTGCAGGACCGACCTCCACCTGGCCGAGGGCGACCTGCCGCCCCGTCGGCCGGCGACGATTCCTGGCCACGAGGTCGTGGGGACCGTCGATGCCCTCGGCGCCGGTGCCCGCCGGTTCGAGCTGGGTCAGCGGGCCGGCATCGCCTGGCTGCGCCATACGGACGGCCGGTGCCGCTGGTGCCGGCGGGGCCAGGAGAACCTCTGCATCGACCCGCGCTTCACGGGCTGGGACGCGGACGGTGGGTACGCCGAATGGGCGGTGGTGGACGAGGCGTATGCGTACGAGCTGCCCGACAGCTTCGATGACGTGCACGCGGCGCCGCTGCTGTGCGCCGGCATCATCGGCTACCGGGCGCTGCGTCGGGCCCGCCTCCCCCCGGGAGGCCGGCTTGGCATCTACGGGTTCGGGGCCTCGGCGCACCTTGCCACGCAGGTGGCGCTGGCCCAGGGTGCAACCGTGCACGTCATGACGCGCGCGGCGGCGGCGCGCCAGCTCGCGCTCGACCTGGGCGCCCACTCCGCCGGCACCGCCGATGCCGCTCCCCCCGAGCCCCTCGACGCCGCCATCCTGTTCGCCCCCGCCGGCGGGCTGGTCCCTCCGGCGCTGGCCGCGCTCGACCGGGGCGGCACGCTGGCGATCGCCGGCATCCACCTGAGCGACGTGCCGCCGCTCGACTACGAGCGACACCTGTTCCGGGAGCGCCAGGTGCGCAGCGTCACGGCCAACACCCGGGCCGACGGGGAGGAGTTCCTGTCGCTCGCCGAGCGCCTGGGCGTGCGCGTGACGGCCACGCCCTACCCGCTCGATGCGGCGGACCGGGCCCTGGCCGACCTCGCCAACGACCGGCTGACCGGCGCCGCCGTCCTGGTCACGTAGCCGTGCCGGCGCCGACGATTGCATATTTGGCTAAATTAGGAAATTATCGTGCCATGAGCGAGCGCATCGACAACACCGTCATCTGCCAGTACCGGCCGCGGGCCGACAGGGTCGACGAGCTCATGGGCCTGATCCGCGAGCACCGCTCGACATACACGGAGCTCGGCCTGGCGACCGGCCGTCCCGAGGAGGTGTACATCGGCCAGGACCAGGATGGCGCCGGGCCACTCATCGTCGCGATCTTCCAGTGGGTCGACGCAGAGGCGCCGCGGCGCGCCCACCAGCACCCGAGGATCGGCGCACTGTGGGAACGGATGGCGACCCTCGTCGAGGACCGCCCGATGGGCCCGGGGATGGCCTTCCCACACTTCGCCGTGAAGGAGACGCTCTGAGCCGGCGGCCCCGGGGGCTGCGCGAGCTCGACGAGCTCGAGGCTGTCTTCGGGGCGCTCGCCAACGGGCACCGGCGCCACATCCTGGTCACGCTGCACGCCCGCGGCGGCGCGATGACCGCCGGCGAGCTTGCCGAGCGGTTCAGCCACTCGTGGTCCACCACCACCCGGCATCTCCAGCGGCTCGAGGCCGCCGGCCTGGTGCACGTCGAAAAGGCCGGTCGCGAGCGGCGCTACACGCTCGACTCGGACCATTTGCGACGGACCACGTCGACGTTCCTGCGGGTCTTCGACGGCTGACCGATCAGTCGTCGAACACCGGCAGCGCCAGGCGTCGGAGCCGCTCGGGGTCCGCGATCGCGTCGATCTCGACGATCCTGCCGCCGCTGACCGTGAACGCCATGACCGAGAACGGTTGTCCACCGCGCGCCACGACGACCCCGGCGGCGCCGTTCACGATCGCCGGCCGGACGAACGGCGACAGCCGCGCGTAGCCGGACGCACGGCCGGCGACCGCCGTGGCACCCCGGACCACCACCGACGCGCTCGGGCGCGCGACACCGCCATCCGAGCGCAGCACCACGTCGGGGTCGAGCACTGCGACCAGCGCCTCGAAGTCACCGCCTCGGGCCGCGGCGAAGAACGCGTCCACGACCTCCCGCTGCCGCGCCAGGTCGACGTCGGGGGTGGCCGCCCCCCGCACCCGCCGCCGCGCCCGGCTCGCGAGCTGGCGCGCCGCGGCCGGGGAGCGGTCCACGATGGTGGCGATCTCGTCGAAGGGCACCGCGAACATGTCGTGCAGGACGAACGCCAGCCGCTCCGCGGGGGCGAGCGCCTCGAGCACCACCAGCAGCGCGAGGCCGACCGAGTCGACGAGCTCGGCCTCGTGCTCCGGGTCGAACTCGTCCTCGCGGCGCACGATCGGATCGGGCACGCGCACGTTCAGCGACTCCTCGCGCCGCGTCGAGCGCGAGCGCAGGCGGTTCAGGCACACGCGGGAGACGACCGTCGTGAGCCATCCACCCAGGTTCTCGACGTCGTTCGTGTCGGCGCCATTGAGCCTCAGCCAGGTCTCCTGGACGGCATCGTCCGCCTCGCTCAGCGAACCGAGCATGCGGTAGGCGACGGCGCGGAGGTGCGACCGGTAGTCCTCGAAGCGCTCGGTCAGCCAGTCGTGCTCGTCCATCGGGTCACATTCCGTCGTCACGCCGTGTCATAGCAGTGACCGGCGGAACCCCGCCGATGTGACAGAGGAGCAGAGCAATGGAGACATTCCGATGAAGGCGGCCCGAGCCCACGAGCCCGTCGGCCGGGAAGGCATCGACGGGCTCGTCTACGAGGACGCACCCGACCCGGTGCCCGCGGTCGGCGACGTCCTCGTCAAGGTCCACGCCGCCGGCTTCACCCCCACCGAGCTGCAGTGGCCGCTCTGGACCGACCGCGCAGGCCGCGATCGCGCCCCCATCATCCCGGCCCACGAGTTCTCGGGCGTCGTCGCCGCCCTGGGGTACGGCACCGCCGGCGTGGCGGTGGGCGACGAGGTGTACGGCCTCATCGACGGGTACCGCAACGGTGCGGCCGCCGAGCTCATCGCCATCGAGGCCCGCGACGTCGCGCCGAAGCCGACGACCGTCGACCACGTGCACGCCGCCGCCATCCCCCAGGCCGGGCTCACGTCCTGGCAGGCGCTCTTCGACCACGGCCAGCTGGCCGCCGGGCAAACGGTGGTCATCCACGGTGCCGGTGGCGCCGTCGGGTCCGTCGCGGTACAGCTCGCGCGCTCGGCGGGTGCCCGGGTGATCGGCACCGGCCGGGCCGGCGCGCGATCGCTGGCCCTGGACCTGGGTGCCGACAGCTTCGTCGACGTCGAGCAGGACGGCTGGGAGGACGCCGTCGGCAAGGCCGACGTCGTGTTCGACGCGATCGGCGGCGACGTGCTCGCCCGTTCACCGGCGGTGGTCAAGCCGGGTGGCGCCCTCGTCTCGGTCTGCGCCCCTCCGCCCAGCGACCGCGACGACATCCGGGCGCTCCACTTCGTCCGCGAGCCCAGCCGCGCCCAGCTCCTGGAGCTCGCCCGCCTGGTCGACGCCGGTGAGCTCCGGCCGCAGGTCGGTGCGGTGTACCCGCTCTCCGACGCCCGGGAGGCCTTCATGGCCAAGTCGACGCGGAGCGTCCCGGGGAAGGTCATCCTCCAGCCCTGACCGGTCGAGGGCCGCTCGGCCCCGTCCCCGGGCGTCCCTCCCGCCACACGATGCTGGCCCCCGGCCTGCGGCTGGGGGCCAGTATCGGGGGAGAGCAAGCGCGGGTGGGCCCGGCCACGCCTCCGGGGGAGGGCGGAGGCTGCCTGGGTGACCGGACCTGCACCCGTCCGGATCGCCGGGAGTCGGGATCCGGAACGGTCCAACCCTGACCCATGTCCGATCATTAGTAAAGTTCGGGTTAGGGTGTATTTCCATCACTACTACTACTACAGCTACTGGTGTCGGCCTGGATGGAACCCCTGATGGCATCGACGGCCCGCCACCGCCAGCGGGTCCGTATCCGGCGGCCACGAGATGGCAGGGCATCGAGCTGCGCCACCTCCTCGCGTTCCGGGCCGTGATCTCGACGGGCTCCTTCAGCGCCGCGGCACGCGAGCTCGGCTACACGCAATCGGGCGTCAGCCAGCAGGTGGCCGCCCTCGAGCGGCTGGTCGGCGCCTCGCTGTTCGATCGACCCGGCGGTCCCCGTCCCGTTCGCCTGACCGACATCGGCGACGCGTTCCTGCCCCACGCCGACGCCGTCATCGCCCGGCTCCACGCGGCCGAGTCCGACGTGGCGGCGCTGTCCACGGGACAGGTCGGCAGCCTCCGCGTTGGGGTCCTCCAGAGTGTGGGAGCCCGGGTGCTGCCCCGCCTGCTGAGTCGGTTCCTCGAAACGTGGCCCGGGGTCGAGGTCCACATCACCCCGGCGCTCGAGCCCCGCCACCTGCTGGTTGGGGTCGAGCGTGGGGAGCTGGACCTGGCGTTCGTCAACCTGCCGCTGCCGCCGGGCCCGTTCTTGACGCGGCACCTCTTCCACGACCCCTACGTCTTCGTGACGTCGACGTCGTCGGAGCTGGCCGGCCGCGACCACGTGAGCCTGGAGGACATCGCCCGGCTGCCGTTGATCGGCTGGCGGGCCGATGCCGACCACGCCCACATCGTCGACCTCTTCACCGGCCTGCCGCACCGGCCCCGGTTCCCCTACCGGTTCGACGACAACCCGACCCTCCAGGGCTGCGTCGCCGCCGGCCTGGCCCACGCCCTGCTGCCCTGGCTCACCCTCGACCCCGACCACCCCGGGACCCGGCTGATCTCGGTGATCCCGCCGGTCCAGCCCCGCCACCTGGTCGCGGTCTGGCACGAGGACATGCACCGGACCGCCCCGGCGGCAGCGTTCCTCGACGCCGCCGCCGACAGCCTGAACCACCTCGAGGTCGACGCGACCGCCGCCGGCCTCGGATCCCGCCGACGCGGCCGCAACGCCCCCGGCCGGGACCGGCTACCCGCGGGGTCTTGACAACCGACCCGGACCGGCGCAAGCTCCTCCCGTTCGGTCGATCGACCGAACGAGTGCTCAGGCGGAGGGTGGCGATCGGTGGCCGGTGAGCCCGAGACGAGGACACGGATCCTGGCGGCTGCCAAGACCAGCCTGCTCCAGGTGGGCTATGCCAGGCTGTCGACACGGGTGATCGCGGAGACCGCCGGCGTCCCGCTCAGCCAGATCCACTACCACTTCGGGTCCAAGCAGAAGCTCGTCCTGGAGCTGCTCGACCAGGAGAACCGTCGGCTCCTCGGCCGGCAGGCCGAGATGTTCGGCTCGGACATTCCGCTGTGGAAGCAGTGGGAGCAGGCGTGCGACTTCCTCGATGACGACCTCGAGTCGGGCTATGTCCGCGTGCTGCAGGAGATGGTCGCGGCGGGCTGGTCCGACGCCGAGATCGCCGGGTCGGTCGGCCGGGACATACGCGGCTGGTTCGACCTGCTGACCGGCGTCGCGCGCCGCGCCCACGAACGCTTCGGGACGTTGGGCCCGTTCACGCCCGAGGAGGTGGCGGCCCTCGCCGGGCTTCCCTTCCTGGGCGCCGAGGTCGTGATCCTGCTCGGTCTGGACGACTCCGCGATTCCCGCGCGCTCGGCGCTTCGCAGGATCGGCGACCTCCTGCGGACGCTCGAAGAGGGCGACGACGAACAGCAAGAGAAGGAACGCAGGCGGAATGCGGGCCGTCGCCGCCGACGCTGAGGGATCGGTCGCCCGGGACGGCGTCACCGTCCGTTACGAGCGTCACGGCTCCGGGACGCCGACGGTCGTGCTCCTGCCGACCTGGTCGCTGGTGCACTCGCGCCA
>DATFVX010000334.1:0-16987 GCA_035259985.1 Acidimicrobiales bacterium
TGTATCGCCGTGTCAGATTCGTCGCTGGCGAGGACGCAGGAGGAAGGCGCAGCCAGCGGCTGCGGCGACGACGAGGACGACGTCCAGCGGCGAATCTGGCCGGCGAGACGCCACGATGACTTCCGCGAGGGCCCACTAGGGGGTCGGTTGCGCGAGGGCGGCGGCGAATGCCCGGCGGAGATGCTCGGTGGCAGCGTCGAGCTCGGCGACGTCGGCCCGCAGGTACGTGCACTCGCCCTGGTCGAGGAACATGTTGCCGATGTAGAGCTCGTGGGTCGCGTCGAGCAGGCGCCCCAGCGCCCTGCGGGCGTGGCGCGAGTCGTACTCGACGAACAACACCTTGACCGTCGGCAACAGGTCCGCCAGTCCCTCCAGGACCTCGACCTCGCAGCCCTCGACGTCGACCTTGAGGATGTCGATCCGGTCGATCTCCTGCTCCGCCGCCCACGCCCCGCCGGCCCGCAGGTCGACCGGCTCGCTCTCGCCGAGGTTGACGCCGCGACGGAGCACCGACGCCTTCCCCAGGTCGGCGTCGCCCCGGTAGAGGCGGGCCTGCCGGTTGGACGAGTACAACCCGAAGGGGTGGACGCGGACGTTGGGGAGCGCCGCCACGTTGCGCTCGAGGTAGGCGCGTGCCTCGCTGCCCGGCTCGAAGGCGTGCACGGTGGCGGCCGGATGGTGGCGGGCGAAGTGGACGCTGGCCGCGCCGCAGTTGGCACCGACATCGAGCACGACGCCGACGTCGTCGACGTAGGGCAGGAAGGGATACGTCCGCCCCTCGAGGATCGGCTCGTTGGTCCACCGCGAGGCGACCGAGTCGGGGCACTCGAACTCGATGAGCCCCCCGTCGTCGCTGCGCGCCGTGAATCGCATGACCACCCCGGCCGGTTGTCCCATCTGACGGGCAGGCACCGTAGCCGTCCAGCGCGGAACGCGGCTCGGGTGGCGGGGGCGCCGACCCCCTATCGTCGGGCGCGGAGCGCGGCTGCTACCCTGCCGCGCTGCTGCGGGAACCGCGAGCAGGGGCGGCTGCCGCCGACAGGCACGAGCCCCGACGATGAACTGGGATGGGGAATCGAATGTCGGAGGAACAGCCCGTCTTCAACATCGTGGTGACGGGCCGGGTCTTCTGGCACCTGCGGTACTTCGTGTGCAGCCTGCTCCACAACAGCGACGCGCGGTTCCGGTTGGTGGGCAACGGTTGCGCACCCGAGACGCTGGCGCTCCTCGACGACTACGCCACCGCCCATCCCGGACAGGTGGTCGAGGTCATGGACGTGTCGCCCGACGCGATGGTGGCCCACGGCGTGGCGCTGGACGCTGTCCGGCGGCAGCGCGACGACGGCGAGCTGTTCTGCCTGGTCGACCCCGACATCAAGGCCCGGGGACCGTACCTCGCGTCGTACCTCGAGCTGCTGCGCACCTGCTCGGCGGTCACGTCGGGCCGCCAGGTGTGGGTGGAGGACCACGTGGTCCCGGACACCCACCTCGGACTCGGCCTCGACGGCCGCCACTTCTTCCACCCCGACGGCTTCGTCTACGGCTGCCCGCACTTCGCCATGTACCGGCGAGCACACCTCGACGAGACCTGCGCCCGGTGGGGCGTCGGCCTGGGCTCGGCGGGCCCCGAGCTCGGCGACGCGACCCGCGCGCAATTGGCGGACGCCGGGCACCTCTACCGGGTGTACGACACCGGCAAGATCGTCAACATCCTGCTCCAGCTCGACGGCCGGGCGTTGCGGCACGTCGACCCCGACGAGCTGATCCACATCGGGGGCATGTCGCACTTCCTGTCGCCGCCCGACTCGGCGCAGGGTGGCGAGCTCGAGACGCCGTCGTGGGCCGTCTACCACGGCATGGAGCCCCGACTGGCGGTCACCCGCTACACCGCCGCCCTGCTGCGGAGCAGCATCGAGGGGACGCTGCGCCCCGAGCTGCCGCCCGGCCTCGATGCGGCGCTGGAGCACCGGCTCCGCTTCGTCACCGACGAGATCGTCGACCTGGTCGAGCGGTACCGGGGCTGCGTCGCGCGGCCAGTGGGGACGGCAACCTGATGGCCGAGCTCATCGAGCCGCTCGCCTGGGACAGCGAGTTCTTCGGCGTGCCCGTCGCCCGCACCGACCTCACCGGCGCCACCGACGACGTGCTCCGAGCCATGGACGCCGAGGCCCGCTCCGAGGGCATCGCCTGCCTCTACGGGAGCCTCGACCCCAGCGACGGGGCCACCGCGCACCTCGTCCAGACGTTCGGCCACCGGCTGGTGGAGGTGGCGCTCACCTTCGAGCGGCCGGACCTGCCGTTCACGCCCCGCGCGAGCCCGACGCAGGTCAGGCGCGGGACGCCGGACGACCTGCCGGCCCTCGAGCCGGCCATCGAGACGCTGGCGCCGTGGAGCCGCTTCGCGGCGGACCCCCGATTCGGGATCGATGCCGCCCACCGCATGCACGAGGCGTGGATGGCGCGGGCCGCCCGCGACGACAGCGACGAGCGCGCCCTCTACATCGCCTACGACGACGATGGGATCACGGGCGTGGCCACCTTCGTCCGGTCGCCGGTGCCGCGGGTCGACACCAAGGGGGTGACCAAGCTGGGAACCGGCGCCGCCGACGCGCTGATGGTCGCCCTGTTCGATTGGGCCGGCGGCGGAGCCACGGAGGCCGGGCCCTGCGCGGCGCGGAACATCGCCCCCCTGCGGTACCTGGAGCGCTGCGGGTTCCGGATCGGCCGCACCCGGTACCTGTTCCACCGCTGGCTCGACGAGGCGCCCGGCGGGGCGGCAGAAGCGTGACCACCCCCACCGACGGCGCGGTCGAAGGCACGATGCGCATCCCGTTCAACCGGCCGAGCCTCCAAGGCCGGGAGATCGAGTACATCCGGGCGGCGGTCGAGCGGGGCCACACCTCCGCCGAGGGACCGTTCTCCGCGCGGGCCGCGGGCCTGCTGCAGGAGGAGCTCGGTGCACACGACATCCTGCTCACCACGTCGTGTACGGCGGCGTTGGAGATGAGCGCTCTCCTGCTCGGCGTGGGCCCCGGCGACTCCGTCGTGGTGCCGTCGTTCGGCTTCGTCACCACGGCGCTGGCGTACGCGCGCGCGGGCGCCCGCATCCTGTTCTGCGACATCGAGGAGCGCACGCTGGGGCTCGACCCGGAACGCCTGGCGGAGATCGTGGACGACTCCGTCCGGGCGGTCGTGCCCATCCACTATGCCGGGGTGGGATGCGACGTCGAGGGCATCCAGCGGGTGCTGGACGGCTGGCCCCGGGCCGAGCTGGTGGAGGACAACGCGCACGGCCTCTACGGCCGCTACCGGGGCCGCCCGCTGGGGAGCCTGGGCCGCTTCGCCACGCTGAGCTTCCACGAGACCAAGAACTTCATCTGTGGCGAGGGCGGCGCGCTGGTGGTCAACCGCGCGGACGACGTCCGGAGAGCGCACGTCGTGTACCACAAGGGCACCAACCGCCGCGAGTTCCTGCTGGGGCAGGTCGACAAGTACACCTGGCACGACATGGGATCGTCGTTCGGGCTCGCCGACGTCCTGGCGGCCTACCTGTACGGCCAGCTCGAAGAGCGGGACAACATCCTCGCCAAGCGGCGGGCGGCCTTCGAGCGCTACCGCCGGCTGCTCGAGCCGCACGCCGAGCGTCACGGCTACACCCTGCCCACGATCCCCCCGGACCGGGAGCAGGCGTACCACATGTTCTACGTCCTGCTGCCCGACGGCGAGACCCGGGACCGGGTGCTGGCGGGCATGCACGCTCGGGGAGTGCTGGCGACGTTCCACTTCGTGCCGTTGCACGACTCGCCCGGGGGGCGCCGCTTCGCGGCCCGCGACCTCCCCTGTCCGGTCAGCGAGCGGATCGGCGCGCGGCTGCTGCGCCTCCCGTTCTACACCGACATCACGGACGCCGAGGCCGAGCAGGTCATCGACGCGTTCCTGGCCGCGCTGCGGTCCCGGACCCGTGCGCCCGGGCCACCTCGGCCAGCTGACGCACCAGCGCCTCCGGCGCGGCGATGACGTAGGAGTCCCATGTGAACTCGCCCGGCGACCCTTCGCCGGGCTTGCCGCCGAAGGCGAGCGGCGGGCCACCCTCGGCGGCGATGATGCTGTTCACCTCGAGCAGGATGCCGAGCGCCTCGCGCGTCGTGACCCCGGCTCGCCTGGCGGCCTCCGGGACCCTGAGCTCCTCCGCCTCCAGGGTCGCGTCGGCCACCACGCCCACGAGGGCCCGGCCGGCGTCGTCCAGCCGGGCGAAGGCGCGAGCGATGGCGTCGTCCACAGTCGGCTGCCCCTCCCCCGAGGGCGGCTCGGCGTTCGCCTGCGCATCCTTCCAGCTCACGAACGTCTGGACCTTGGCCGCCAGCTCCTCGGGAACGGGCACCATCACGTATTCCACAACCGCCACCCTCCCCAGTGACCTGGTTCGATGCTAACCACGCGCCGGCCGCGCCCACCAAGGCGCCCGCCGAGGAGACCCCCTGCGACTGCTAGCGTCTGGCGGTCCTCAGGTCCGAGTGGGGAGAGGTCTCAGGACCAGGTGGGGAGTCCCGCAGCGTCACCACGACAGTCGTCGCCCGTCCAGCCGGTTCCGCGCGCCCCGGCCGATGAATGGGCTCGCTACCTGGATGAGCTGGAGGACGTCCTCACGGGGTTCAGCGCCGCCGACCCGCCCCTGCCCGGGTCCCCGGTCCCCATGTTCGAGTTCAATCCGGCGTACCGCGACGAGGGGTTCGACTGGCCCTCCACCGCGCTCACCATGGTGGGCCGACGGCGGCTGCACAACTTCCGCACGCTCATCGAGCGCGCCCTCGACGACGGGGTCCCGGGCGACATCCTCGAGGCGGGCGTGTGGCGCGGCGGGGCGTCAATCCTGGCCCGGGCGGTGCTGGCGTCGCGGGGGGTGACCGGCCGGCGGGTCATCGTGGCCGACTCGTTCGCCGGGCTCCCACCGCCCAGCGCGCAGTTCCCCGCCGACGCCGGGGCCGACTTCCACACCCATCCCGAGCTGGCGGTGTCGCTCCAGCAGGTCCAGGCCCACTTCCGCCGCTTCGGCCTGCTCGACGACCAGGTCGTCTTCCTCGAGGGCTGGTTCCGGGACACCATGCCCCGCGTCGAGGCCGAATCCCTGGCGGTGCTCCGCCTCGACGGCGACATGTACGAGTCCACGATGGTCCCCCTGGCCCACCTGTACGACCGCGTGGCGCCGGGCGGCTGGGTGATCGTCGACGACTACCACCTGATGGCCGCGTGCCGGGAGGCGGTGGGCGACTTCCTCGCCGATCGGGGGATCGCCCCACCGCTGCACGACATCGACCGCGTCGGGGTCTACTTCCGGAAGGAGTGAGTGAGTCGACTCAGCGGAGGTAGCCGAAGTGGTCGTGGGCCACGTCCGCGAGCCGGAAGGTCGTGCCGTCGAGTGCTCCCGGTCCGCGCCGCACCAGCAGCCAGTACCGGGTGATCACCACCTCGGCGATCGCCTCCTCGGCGTCGCAGGCCCGAGCCAGCGTGAGCTCGACGGCGAGGTCGAGGAGGGGACGACGGGCCGGCGGGTCGGGCGTCGGCGAGCTCGTGGCCGCCTCGCGCAGGGAGCGGGCCAGCTCGGCGCGCTTCTCGGTCGAGGCGGTGCGAAAGTGCTCGATCATCGCCTCCTGGAAGACGTGGTCGGCGTTCCAGTCCTCGATGGCATAGAGCCCGCCGGGGGCCAGCCGGGGGAAGAGCACCTCGAACGAGGTGCGGGTGAGGTCGAGCACGTGGGACGCGTCGTCGACGACGAGGTCGAGGGGACCGGTCCCGATCGCCTCGTCGACGGTGCGGGCGAGTCGATCGCGGTCGCCCTGGTCGATCCCGTAGCGGGTGTGGACCCGCGCCCCGAGGGCCCTGGCGGCGATGAACTCCTCGAGGGCCTCGAGCGGCTCGGGCTCGATGTCGACCGCGAGCAGGGCGGACGGTTCGGCGGCGAGGGCGGCGAGGACGGTGCTCCCGCCCTCGGCGATGCCCAACTCGACGATCCGCCCGCCGCGGACGCGGCGGCACAGCTCGATGAAGGCGTCGCGGTGTGGAGGTTGCTTGACGATGACGAAGCGCTCGGGGGTCGACGCGTGCTCGTAGCCGCTGATCAGCTCGACGCCCTCGTACGTGATCAGGTCATCGTCGGTCGGCGCGAAGAGGGGGCCCGAGCCGAATGCGGCGTGCAGCATCGCCAGGTTCCTCGGGACATCGCCGGGCATGGGCCTGGACCCTATCCCCGGGGGGTGGGGCACCGGCCCGCCCCGCCTTGCGCCCGAGAGCCCGACGCGCCCCGGCCGACCGTCACCGTTCGCCGGCTGCTGGCTCCCTCGCCGCACGGACCAGCGAACCGAGCAGCACCGCCGCACCGGCGATGGCGACCGCGACGGTCAGCGCCAGGAACGGTTGACCCACGAGCGGGTCGCGCAGTTGCGGCAGCGTGAGCGCGGCGTCGTGGATGTTGCCGGCCGCCCGGATGCGGGTCAGCTGCGCGATCGCGAACGCCCCGACCAGGACCACGGCGAACCACCGGTTGATCCGCGTCGCGACGAGGGCGGTCGCGGCGGCGACGACCGGCAGGATCGGGAGGAGGTACCGGGCATGGGCGGCACCACCGCCGGCCGCGTGCTGCGCCGTCACGACGATCGGCACCAGCGCGAGGACTGAGCTGCAGATCCAGGCTGCCAGCGACGGGTGCGCTCCGTCGCGCTGCGGGCGCGGCGAACGCGACGATCGGGCTGCCAGGGCGATGGCGGCGCTCACCACACCGACGGCCACGGCGGCGATGAGGTAGGGCCGCGGACCGCGGTACTCCCACCACGGGCTTCGTCCGTACACCTCGGTGACCAGGTAGGAGAACGGGTGCACCGACACGTCGGAGCTCGTGAGCAGGTCGAACAGGCTCCGCCCCGACCCGAGGCCGAACTTGTCGGCCAGCGCGTCCGACCCGGTCACGTCGCCGTAGCGGTGCCAGTTCAGCGCGTAGAACCAGCCGGTCAGCAGGGCGGTGGGCCCGGCCAGACGGATCAGGAGCGGCACGACGGCCGACGTGCCCCGCGCACGCACGCCCAGGAGCAACGCCATCGCCCCGGCCACCGCCGCGAACACGAGCGACATCGGGCGGACGGCCGCCGCGCCCGCGCACCACAGGCCGAGCAGCGTCGCATCGCGCAGTGCGCGCGTCCGAGCGAATCGGGCGGTCATCCAGGTGACGCCGGTGGTGGCGGCCAGCGCCGGGCCGTCGAGGTTGGCGACCGACGAGAGGACGCCGATCGCAATGACGCTCGACAAGAGCCCGGCCGTCACGCACCCGACGAAGCGATTTCCCCCGCTGAGCTCCCGTCCGAGCAGGTACGACACGGCGACGGCCGCGACCGCGCCCGCGAGATCGACCAGGCGGAGCGCCAGCAACGGTGCGTCGGTGACATGCGTTCTGATCCCCAGCTCGACGAACGGAAGGCTGGCGAGGTACACGAACGGGGGGTTGTTGGCGACGTGGACGTCGGGGTCGCTGAAGGGCCAGGGGCGCGTCAACGCGATCCGCAGGTGCTCGCCGCCGCCCTCGGTCGGCACCGGTGTCCAGATCGACGGCAGCTCCGCGTGCCGCAGGCTGAGCGCGTACCCCACATGTGAGGACTCGTCCTGCTGGTAGGGCCCGGCGATCATCGCCAGGTACCCGCCCACCGCCGCGACGAAGGCGAGTGCGCCAACCAGCCCGACGACGACGACTCGGCGCTGCCGAGACGCCGTGTCGCCAGCTCGCGTCCTCACCCCAGCGACCGACACCCGAGGATCGTACAGGCGGGCCCGCGGGCGCCGCTCAGCGCGACCGCGCGGCGTCCAGAGCCGGATCGTCCGATCGGCCCGGGATGGCGCGCGGGGCGCCCTCCGCGTCCCGGGCGGGCACCGATTCCTCGCCGCCAACGACTCGTGCCCCGTCGCCGGCCCGGGCCCAGCCGAGCGCCGACAGGACGGCGCGCCTGCGTGAGTCCGGCGACGCGCCGGCCAGACGGCGACCCCACCGCATCGCCGGTCGTTCGACGGCGTAGTGGAACATCATCGAGACGAGCACGGTGGCGGCGAGCGCCGCGACGAGGAACGGCAGCGCCGAGACGGTGCGGCCGTTCGCGAACCACGCCCGGTCGAGCGCCTCGATGACGAACGGGTGGAACAGATAGATGCCAAAGCTGATCACGCCGAGGTACGCCAGGCCGGTCCACCGCGTGACGGCATGCCAGGGGCTGGTGCCACGGCTGAGGCAGACCAGCATCCCCGCGACACCCACGGCCAGCACGAGGGGCCACAGCACGACCATCGACCCGTCCTGCCAGTAGCCCGGCTTCCTGTCGTAGTACACGTACATGGCGCCGGCGACCAGCCCGGCCGACAGCACCAGCAGCGCACCACGGAGCGTCGCATGCCGCCACAACCGCGGCACGGCCCCGGTGCGCGCCGCCAGGGCGACCAGCATCCCGATGCCGAACAGGTCGGCGGCGCCGGGAAGCTGCTGGACGAGGTAGACGGAATCGGTCGGGGCTGTCGAGGTCTCGAAGACCACGAGCCGCCACGCAACGCCGAGCACGATCATGCCGATCGCGACCAGCCATCCGTACGGCGACCGGCGGAACACCCCGGCCACGACCGCCATGAACACGTAGAACAGCCACTCGACCGTCAGCGTCCACCAGATGCCGGCGATGGAGTACCGCATGCCGCGCGCCAGGCCGTGCAGCAGCACGACGTGCGCCGCGACGTCGGCCCGCCCCGGGCCCGACAGCAGCGGCGTCGGGTCGATCAGGACCAGCGCGACGAGCATCGAGGCGTAATAGAGCGGCAGGATCCGCAGCGCCCGGCGGACCATGTAGCCCCGCACGTCGAAGCGGGCCGGGCGGAGCACCGACGAGGCGATGAGGTAGCCGCTCAGCACGAAGAAGACCAGCACGCCGGCGTCGCCGATGGCCGCCCACCGAAGCGGCATGCCTCGGAACACGAGCACGGCCGCCACGTGGGTCAGCACCACGCCGATGGCGGCCAGCGCGCGCACGGCGTCGAGGGCGGCGAGGCTGCGCCGGTCCGGCGCGGTGCCGCCGAGCGTGGCGTGCCCACCGCCGCCCGCCTTCACGAGCTGAGGACCCCGGCCTCCCCACACGCCGGGACAGGCTATCGATGGCGGCCCCCGGCCCGCCCCCGATCGCCGTCTCGTGCGTTAGCGTGCGCGCGCCATGGCTGGGCACGTGTGGCGCCGCATCCGGGCGCTCCGGCGCGTTCCCCCCGCCGTGTGGTGGGTCACCGCACTGTTCGGGTCGCTGCTCGCCTTGTGGTCGATCTTCGCGCCGCTGGGGCGGGCCCCGGACGAACCGGCGCACGCCGATCTCGTGGACCACATCGCCCGCGGTGGGTCGTACCCGGACTTCGACGGGCGACAGACGAGCACGGCGATGATCGCGGCGTTCGCGGACCATGCGCCGGGCCTGAACGGCTTCCGACTCACGCCCGAGTCGGCGCCGCCGCGCGCCGGCCGCATGACGTTCGAGGAGTACGGCGGCGCCGCACCGAGCGGGTTCGCCAACCAGATGCCGCAGCATCCGCCGCTGTACTACTGGACCTTCGGGACCGCGCTGCGCCTCGAGCGCGCCGTGTCACCGGACTCGCATCCACCGCTCGACCGCGAGTGGAACGTCGTCAGGCTGATGAACGCGGCGCTGGTGCTGCCGCTGCCGCTCCTGACGTGGATCGCCGCGCGCCGCCTGCGGGCGAGCGCCACCGTCGCGACGACGGCTGCGATCGTCCCGCTCGCGGTCCCGCAGCTCCTCCACGTCGGTGCCTCGATCAACAACGACAACCTGCTCATCCTGCTGTCCGCGGGCACCGCGGTGCTGGTGGCGGATGTTCTGGCCGGCGACCGGCGCCCCCCACGGGCGGCGCTCCTGGGCGGCGTCGCCGGCCTGGCGCTGGCGACGAAGTCGCTCGCCCTCGCGCTGCTGCCGTGGATCGCGCTCGCCTACGGCCATCAGGTGTGGCGCGTACGCGACCGCTGGAAGCAGTCCACCCGCTGCCTCCTGATCGCCGGCTCGGTGATGATCGCAGTGGGCGGGTGGTGGCCGGCACGCAACGTGTGGCGGGGCGACGGTCCGTTCCCGAGCATCCTCGCACCGACCGTCGAGCCTCCGGCCGGCGCGGCGGACGGTTCGATCCACTGGTGGCGCCAGTTCGTGTCCAACATGGTCCAGCGATTCTGGGGTGACTTCGGGTACTTCGAGGCGCCGATCACACAGGCCCTCGTCATCGTCGCAACCGTGACCGTGGCGGTTGCGATCGTGCTGGCATTCGCGCCCACGCCGCGGCGGCGACCCGACACGACGCGTCCGACCCGGGGCCAGCTGGCGGCATTCGGAGCATTGCTCCCGCTGCTGCTGGCGTTCGTCGCCTACGTGGCCTGGGATCAGCGCGCCACGGGCGGCCGGACGCCCTTCATGCAGGGTCGCTACCTGTTCGGGGCCGTGGTTCCGTTCGCCGTGATCGTCGCGGTCGGGGCCGTGCGCGTGCTCCACCGCTGGTCGCCGGTCGCCATGCTCGGCGCCGCGCTCGTCATGCAGCTCGATGCGGCTCGTGTCGGACTCCGGGCCTGGTGGGCGGAACCGGACGCGTCGGTGGGGCGCTCGCTCGATGCGCTCGTGCGCTGGAGCCCGTGGCCTGTGCTCGTGACGTACGCGACGGCGACCTCGGCCCTGGTGTTCGCAGCCATTGCGATGGTGGGCCTGGTGCGCGCGGCGGGGGCGCAGGACGGCGTGCCGCAGCGCCCTTCCGGTGCTGCGCCCGCGGGCGTCGCAACGACCGCCGGCGCGGCGTCGTGACGCGGACCCTCTACAGCGGGCGGCGGTGCGCGCCGGACTCCGCGCGCTCCACCACGAAGGCCACGCCACCCCAGTGGATGTCCTTGAAGCGGTGGAAGTGCCACTCCGGGTGGGCGGCGAGGAACTCGCTCAGGGCCTCGCGCTCGCCCGACACGCCCGTGTCGGGGTTCCACAGGAAGTAGTCGTCGAACCCGACGATCATCCCCGGCTTCAGCCGCGGCGCCAGGAACTCGAGGACCGTGACCGTGCTCGAGTACAGGTTGCAGTCGATGTAGACGATGGCGATGTCCCGGGGATCGCCCTCGCGGCCCAGCGGCGGGAGTGTGTCCACGTAGTAACCCTCGACGGCCGTGTAGGCCTCGCGGGGAACGCCGAAGCCGGCGCAGCTGGAGTGAAAGGCGTCCACGCCGCCCTGCCCGAGAGCCAACCCCAGCCCCGGATGCCGGTCCCGGGGCTCGTCGGATGCGGGCAAGGCCTGGAAGGAGTCGAACGCCCACAGGTGACGCTTGGCCTGGAACTGCCGGCAGGACTCGTAGGCATGGCGCAGCGTGTTGCAGCCCCACGACCCGAACTCGACGTAGTCGCCCGATACGCCGTTGACGCTGACCGCCGTCAGGGCATCCCAGAAGAAGCCGGCCAACCCGTCGTTCATCCGGTCGAGCGTCTTCACGACCGCGTTGTCGTCCACCTGGTCCTCCCGGTCGGATCGGCGAGGGTACAACCCGATCGACCCCGGGCGCATGCTCGGTCGCGTGCCCTCGTCCCCGCGGGCCGGTACATTGCGCGTCTCATGGGGAGCAAGCATGGGGGCACGGAACCAGGTACGGCGGGGAGCCCGCGCGCGCGGCGGGCCTTCCTGCAGAAGGCCGCCGCGGGGACCGCCGCGTTCGCGCTGCCGATGATCATCACCGTCGACCCGGCGGGCGCCCAGGCGCTGAACAGCCCGCCACCGGAGCCGCCCGGCTCCGGGCGCGAACGCCAGGCGTCCCGGCGCACAGAGCTGCCCCGCACCGGCAACGGCCTCGACCGCTTGGTCGCCGCCGGCCTGACCGCCACGGCGAGCGGCGCCGCGCTCGTGCTCTGGAGCGCCGAATTGGAATCCAGGTCCGCGGCCCCGCAGCCCGCCGACCCCGAGCCCGAGACCTGACGGCAGGGGTACCGACTGGCCGCCTCCGCACCCCACACCGCCCTCGCCCCGTCGACCGCCCGGGGTGACCGGGCTCCAGCCGCGGGCAGGCGCCGCCGCCTCTTCGGTCGGGCCAGCGGCGCCCTGGTCGACCAGGTCCTCTCCAGCGGCAGCCAGCTCCTTCTCTTCGTCCTCGTCGCCCGCCAGGCCGACACCACCACACTCGGCGCCGTCAGCGTCGCCATGCTCGCTCACGGCTTCCTGCTGGGGGTCGTGCGCGCCGGTATCGGGGAGCCGGTGCTGCTCCGCTGTCGCGCCGACCGGTCGGCGACGCGGCTCGAGGCGCGCCGTGCGTTGTTCTTCGGGCTGCTCGCCGGGGTAGCCGTCGGCCTCGGGCTGGTCATCATCGGTGCGTTGATCGGCGGCAACGTGGGCCACTTCCTCCAGCTCATGGCCATCGCGGCGCCGCTGGTCTACGCGCAGGACCTCCTCCGCTACGTCGCATATGGATCAGGACGCGTGGATCAGGCGGTCCTCATCGACGGCATCTGGCTCGGCGTCCAGGTGGCCTTGTCGGCCGCCCTGCTGGCCAGCGGGGAGGCGACCCCGACCCGGCTCGTGCTGGCCTGGGTGGCGGGCGCCTGCGTCGGCGCCGTGGCCCCGATCGTGCGGCGCCGCCTCTGGCCCCGGCCGCGGGCGGCGCGCCAGTGGTGGGCGCAGGAACGGGCCCGCGCGGGCGGGTTCGTCGCCGACTTCCTCGTCTCCAACGGCATGTGGCAGAGCGCCTTCCTGCTGCTCGGCGTGCTCATATCGCTGGAGGAGCTGGGCACGCTCCGCGTCGCCATCGTGGCCGTGAGCCCGCTGGCCAACCTCCTGGCCGGCATCCGTTCGATGACGCTCGCCCACCTGGCGGGACTGCGGGCCCGGCCCCAGCGGGCGCGCCGGCGAGCCGTCCAGTTCGCGTTGGGGCTGGCCGGTGCGGCCGCCCTCTACGGCATCGTGCTCGTCCTCCTGCCCGACCGGGTGGGATCGGAGCTCTTCGGGGACTCGTGGGCCGATGCGGCCGCGATCGTCGGCATCGTCGCGCTCGCCGAGGTCATACGGCTCCCCACCTTCCCCGCCATCGACCTCATCAAGGTCGTCGGCGCACCCCTGGACCTGGTGCGCACGCGCGTGACCGGGGGTATCGGCGTCGTCAGCGGGCTGCTGATCGGGGGCATCACCGCCGGGCCGCGCGGGGCGGCGGTGGGCACGGCGGTGGGTTACTCGTGGAATCTGCTGGTCTGGTGGCGGAAGGCCCGTGCGGTGAGCCGGCGGCCCGCGTGGCGGGCCGAAGCGGCCCCGGGCTGACGCCCCCACCCGCGATCAGCGGCCGCCGGGCGCCGCGGTCGCGAGCTCGTGGTAGGTGGCCTCCGTTCGCCGCACCGCGATGTCGATCGACAGCGTCGCGCCGCGGCGTGACGCCGCCTCCGCCATCCGCTGGCGGCTCTCGTCGTCGGTCAGGACGGACACGAGGGCATCCGCGAGCTCCCGCGGGCGCTGCGGGGGGACCAGCAGCCCCTCCACACCGTGGTCGACCACCTCGGGGACCCCACCGACGGCGGTGGCGACCACCGGAAGCCCGAGCGCGAGCGCCTCCATGACCGCCACGCCGAGGCCTTCGTAGTGGGACGCCAGCACGAAGACGTCGCAGGCCGCCATGACGCGCACGGCATCGGGACGGTAACCGAGGAGCATGACGCGGTCGCCCAGGCCCAACCGCGCGTGGAGGGCACGGATCTCGGCCTCCAGCGGCCCCTGGCCCACGGCGACGAAGCGGACATTGGGCAGCCGCTCCACCACGTCTAGCGCGGCCGCAAGGAGGTCGGGGTACGCCTTCTGGGCCCGCAGGTTCGCCGCCGTGCCCACCACCAGCGTGTCCTGATCGAGCCCCAGCTCGGCCCGCACCGCGGCCCGCTCGGCGCGCTGCGCCCGCACGTCGTCGACCTCGATGCCCTGGAGGACGACCTGGGCGCGCCGCTTGATCGGACCCGGCAACGACGCCCGGACGGCCTCGGACACGGTGAGGCGGGCGTCGTCGAAGCGGCTGGTCAGGCCGTCGGCGACGCGGCTCATCGGCCGGTAGCTGTGCCACACGTTGTGGTCGGTGACGACCACACGGGGGCGTAGGCGCCGGGGGAGCGAACGCGCCACGACCTTCGCACCCACGGCCATCACCGGGTTGTGGGCGTGCACGATGTCGACGGGCTCGCGGATCAGCGACCGCCGCAGGCCGCCGAGCCAGCGCGCATCGAGGACGTCACCGCGCCCGAGGCAGGCGACCGGGACCCCGGCCGCCTCCAGGTCGCCGACGAGCGCGTCCTTGTATGGCAGCACGTACAGAACCCGCACGGCGACACGTCCGCGGTCGCGCCGCCGGGCGCTCGTGACCAGGAGCCGTTCGGCCCCCCCGGCGCCCAGGCCGGTCGTCAGCCACAGGACGCGGGTGGGCCGGTCCGCATCGGGACGCGGACCGGGCGACGTGCGCGCCTGAGCGGAGGACGCTTGGGACAGGACCACCAGCGGCGGGTATGGTATCCGGCGCTACGCACAGGAGCTAGGAGCACGCGGGTCCGGGGGAGTCCGGGCTGGGAGCCCACCCACGGCGCGCCTGAGAAGATCCGTAGAGGACACTCGTGGAGCTTGCCGACGTCATCACCTCGTTCCGGCGCCACTGGCGCGCAGCGGTGGGCTCGGTCGTGCTCATCGGCGTGGGGCTGGGGCTCTTCCTGTTCTTCAGCGACCAGACCCGCCCCCCGGAGCGCTGGCAGGGTGCGGTGCAGGTGCTGGTGCCGAGCCGCGACCAGGACGGCAACCTACCCCCAGGTGTGCCCGCGATGCTGTTGCAGGGCCAGGAGGCGATCGCACTCGGGCCGGCGGTCACGGGCGAGGCACTGAAAGCCGCCGGGATCAGCGAGGACGAAGTGACCTTCGACTTCGAGACGAACGGCCGCGGTGACGTCTACACCCTGACCGTGACGGCACCCTCCAACAAGGACGCCCAGACCTTGGCGGACGGCTACGCAGGGGCGTACATCAAGGCGCGTCGCGCACTGGTCGCCCAGGCATCCGAGGGCGCCAGCCAGGCCGCCCAGGTCTCCCTCGGTCTCCTCCAGAAGCGCTTCGCCGATGTGGAGGCCGCCCTGCGGCGACTCGACCCAGCGCTGTTGGACCGGCTGCCGGACAGCGCCCCGCCCACCGACGGCGCCCAGCCCAGCGACAGCGCGCAGCCCGCCGAGGAGGACGCGCCGACCGACGAGCAACTCCGCACACTCAACCTGCCCGCGTCGACCCCGATCGAGATCCAGCTGGCCGCGTACGAGCGCCAGGACCTGCTCCGGAAGATCGAGTCCGCCCGCCGGACCTACGCGCAGGGCACCACCGACGCCATCGTGCCGCAGTCGTTCGCCCAGACCGTCGAGCGGGTCATCCCCGAGGACATCACGCGGGAGCCGCTGAGCCCGCTGATCCCGATCGGCGCTGCGGTCGGCTTGGCCCTACTGTTTGCGCTGGGCGTCCCCGTGCTGCTCGACCGGATCGATCACTCGATCCGTGACAGCCGGGCTGCCAGCACGGCGCTGGCCGCACCACTTCTGTCGACCATCCCGCCCGTGCCGGCGTCCCGCTTGGAGACGCTGGCCCGACCCGGGTCCCCCGCCGGGCACGCCTACCGCACGCTCGCCACCGCCAGCGTCGCCACCGACCAGCTGCCACGCGCCATCGTGGTGACCGCGCCGACCGGCCGGATGCAGGACACCGTGGCGGCGAACTTCGCCGCGGCCCTGGCCGACCTCGGGCTCCGGGTGGTGCTCGTGCCGACCGATGCCCGCCAGCGCTGGTACGCCGAGGCCCCCGAGGGCGCGCTCACCCTCCCGGACTTCCTGACCCTGGCCTACACCGGGCGGATCAACGGCGAGGTCCCGCACCAGCTGCAGCCCACGCCGGTGGAGAACCTGCGCATCGTCCCGCACAGCGACACCGAGGCCGACGCGCTGATCGACGGCCTGCCCCCGCTGCTGCGGTCCTTCGCCGACGGTGGCGTGGACGTCACCGTCATCGCGGCGCCGTCGATCCTCGAAGACCCCGCCGCCACGATCCTGGCCTGGAGCACCCGCAGCGTCCTCTGGGTCGTGGAGACCGGCGAGGTCACCCAGCAGCAGGCCAACGAGGCGGCGGCGAAGTTGGAGATGGCCGGGGCGACCCCGTTCGGCGTCGCCGTGGTCGACCGGAAGGGCTAGGTCCGGCCGTGGAGGGGCCGCAGGCCCTCGAGCCGACGGACCGGCTCCGGTTGGCGCCGAGCGCCACGCGGCGCCTGGGGCCTGACCTGCTGGTGAGCGCCGGTGGGGCCACACGCCCCGTGGAACGACTGACGGGCAGCGGGCCCGAGCTGTGGGCCTGCTTTGCCGCGGGGCTGACGGTCGGCGGAGCCGCCGCCCGGCTGGCCGAGCGCACCGGTGCCGCCGTTGCCACCGTGGAGCCGCACGTCCTGGAGTTCGCGGAGGCGCTCGTCCGCACCGGCCTGGCCGAGCGGGCCACGTGACACAGATCGACCCAGTGATGCTCGCGATCGCCAGCGCGGGCCTGCCCGGCGCGGCGCCGCTCCCCCGCGACGGCTGGCACGAGCACCTCGATGCCGTCATGGCCCAGGGCCTGGCCGGCCTGTTCTCCGCCTGCGCCGCGGCCGGGATGGTCGACATCGACGTGGACATCGCCACCCGCCTCCAGCGGCAGCTCGACGCGGAGGCGATTCGCGCCGTGCAGTTGGAGGGCGAGCTCGTCCGGCTGGAAGGCGCGCTCGAACACCTGGGGGCCGTGGTCCTGAAGGGGGCGGTCCTCGCCCATGCTGCCTATCCAGACCCGCTGCTGCGGCCGTTCACCGACCTCGATCTGCTCGTGTCGGGAGACCAGGTCACCCACGCCGTCTCGATCCTGGCCACCTACGGGTACCAACGGACCCGACCGG
>DATFVX010000335.1:0-5002 GCA_035259985.1 Acidimicrobiales bacterium
TGTATCGCCGTGTCAGATTCGTCGCTGGCGAGGACGCAGGAGGAAGGCGCAGCCAGCGGCTGCGGCGACGACGAGGACGACGTCCAGCGGCGAATCTGGCCGGCGAGACGCCACGATGACTTCCGCGAGGGCCCACTAGGACGCCGGTTGGACCCGACGGGCGAGGGCGAAGCGGGTGTAGCTCCAGCAGGCGCTGCCGAGCATGCCCAGCTTGGTCACGAAGCCGACCACCGGGTTCGACAGCTTCTCCTCCTTGGTGCGGTGCCACAGCCCGGGCAGCACCCGGTCGCGGCGGCGCAGGTCGAGCTGGGCGACCAGGCTGTTGAGCGCCGCCTCGACCCGGTAGCCCCGCACGTCCCGCAGGTCGAGGTGCTCGAACAGCTCGCGACGGAGCGCCCGCTGGCCGGTCAGCACGGGCAGGCCCTCGAGGAAGATGGCGTTGGCGACCGGCCCACGGTCGAAGAGGCCGCAGGCCATGTCGGCGTCCCCGTCGATCACGCTCGCGACCAGGCCGTCGACGTGCTGGGGGCGGAGGCCGACCAGGTCCGCGTCGAGGAACACGATGACATCCGCGCCGCCCGCCGCGGCGACGCCCGTTCGCATCGCCTGGCCCTTGCCCGTTGTCGGCTCGTGGACGACGCGGGCGCCGTGGGCGGCCGCGACGTTGGCGGTGCCGTCGGACGAGGCGTTGTCGACCACGATCACCTCGTCGGTGAGCCGTGCGTCGAGCGCTGCGTACACCACGGCACCCACGGTCGCGGCCTCGTTCCATGCGGGGATGACGGCGGCGGTGCGGGGCCGCGCCGAACACGCAACGTGGTCGTACGCGGACATACGGTGCACCACCTTACAGACCCCCGCGAGGGCCACGCAGGACCACGAGCCGATCGGCGCGGCCGTTCACCTGCCGCTAATCTGACGCCGCCTCATAACTGAAACACGTTCTCAATCGCCGATGGCGCTCCGTCGACCTGCCAGCGTCGAGCGTCGACACAAGGGGGGACACGCCGTGCGTCACACCTGGTTGCGCACCTCCGCCGCACTCGCCGCGCTGGCGGTCGTCGCCGCCGCGGCGTGCAGCTCCGACCGCGGCGACGAGCCGACGGCGACGGCCGACGAGAGCGGCGGCGGGGACACAACCACGGCCGACAGCGGTAGCGGGGACACCGTGAAGTTCGGGGACCTCGAGTCGCCCTGCGGGGAGGCCGAGGAGGGGGCCGACGCCGGCAGCGCCACGGAGCAGGGCGTGACTGCGTCCCAGGTGGTCATCGGCTACGGCGACGACGCCGGCTACCCGGTGTCGCCCGGGCTGAGCCACGAGACGTCCGACGCCATCGAGGCGATGATCGACTGGTGCAACGACCAGGGCGGCATCAACGGCCGCGAGATCGTCGGCAACTACTACGACGCGGCCATCACCGACGTCGTCAACGCCATGACGCAGGCGTGCGGCGAGGTCTTCATGCTCGTGGGCAACGCATGGGCGCTCGACTCTGCCCAGGAGGAGACCCGGCTGGGCTGCGGGCTGCCCTCGGTGCCCACCTATTCGGTGAGCCCCGAGTTCGCCAACGCGCCGCTCATGTACCAGTCCGTGCCCAACCCGGCCGACGTCTACCCGGCGGGCTGGGCGGACCAGGTCGCCAAGCTGTTCCCCGACGAGGTCAAGAACGCCACGGTGATGTTCGGCAACTTCGCCGCCACGATCGACACCAAGGACAAGGTCCTGCAGACGTTCGACGACTTCGGCTTCAAGTTCCTCGACTGTCCGATCGAGTACAACATCGCCGGCGAACCCGACTGGAAGCCCTTCGCCCAGCGGATGTCCGACTGCGGGGCCGAGGTCGTCTACTACTCCGGCCAGCCCTATCCGAACATGCAGAACCTGCTCGACGACGCCGCGCAGGTTGGCTACGACCCGATCTGGCTCACCGACTCCAACGCCTACCTCCAGTCGTTCGCCGACTGGAACGCCTCGGGCAACGGCGACCGCGTGTACGTCCGCACCGCGTTCACGCCGTTCGAGCAGGCCGACTCGAACCCGGCCACCCAGCAGTACCTCGACATCGTGACCGAGCACGGCGGCGACGTCAGCCAGCTGGGCGAGCAGGCCACGTCGTCCTTCCTGCTGTGGGCGACGGCCGCGAAGGAGTGCGGCGCCGACCTGACGCGGCAGTGCGTGCTGGACGAGCTGTCCAAGGTCACCAGCTGGACCGGCGGCGGGCTGCACGCGGAGTCGAACCCGGGGGGGAACATGCCCCCCGAGTGCGCGATGCTCCTCAAGCTCGACGGCACGACGTGGGTGCAGGCGGCCCCCGAGGAGAAGGGCGAGTTCGACTGCAACCCCGACGGAGCCATCGAGTTGACGGGACGCGTGGTCGACCAGGCCGAGCTCGACGAGAACCGCGTCTCCACCAAGTTCCAGCCGCAGCAGTAGGAGCGGTCGAATACCGGTGCACACGTTCCTGCAGTACACGATCCTCGGGTTGGTGACCGGTGGCGTGTACGGCATCGCGGCGTCCGGCCTGGTCGTCACGTACACCACGTCGGGCATCTTCAACTTCGCCCACGGCGCGGTCGCCATGCTGGCCGCCTTCGCCTATTGGCAGGTGCGCTTCGACTGGGGTTGGCCGGCCCCGCTGGCCCTCCTCGCCGTGCTCGGCGTCGCCGCCCCGGTCCTGGGGGCGCTGATCTACGGCGTGATCATGCGGGGATTGCGGGGGACGTCGGAGGTCACCCGGATCGTCGTGCCGGTCAGCGTGATGCTCGGCTTCCTCGCACTGGCCACCTGGATCTGGGACCCGACCCCGCGGTCGCCCCGGCTGTTCCTGCTGTTCTTCGGCGCCGACAAGACCGTGAGCATCGGCGGGGTCAACCTCACGTGGCACGAGCTGCTGGCCCTGGTGCTGGCGGCCGTCATCGCCCTGGCGCTGCGCTTCTTCTTCTTCCGCACCCGCAACGGTGTGGCCATGCGGGCGGTCGTCGACGACCCCGACCTGCTGGAGCTCAACGCCGGGCGTCCCGAGCGGCTGGCCATGCTGTCGTGGGCGCTGGGGGCCTTCCTCGCGGCGCTGGCCGGCGTCCTCATCACGCCGATCCAGGGAACGGCGATGAGCGCCACCGCCCTCACGCTCCTCGTGATCGACGCCTTCGCCGCGGCCATGTTCGGCCGGCTGCGCAGCCTGCCCCGGACGTTCCTCGGTGCCCTGGTCCTGGGGCTCGCCGGCAGCTACGTCATCGGTTACTTCCCGGCCGACCGCTGGACGTGGACGGGCAACTTCCGCGTCTCGCTGCCGATGATCGCCCTGTTCGTCGTGCTGCTGTTCCTGCCGCAGGATCGCCTGCGGGGGACCACCATCCTCCGAACCCGCGAGCGCTTCCGCATGCCGAGCGTGCGCAGCGCGGTCATCGCCGGCCTCGCGCTCGTGGGCGTCATGTTCCTGCTGCGCGAGATCCTGGCCCCCACCGCGATCAACCACGTGGCGTTCTCGATGACGGCGGCCGTCGTCGCGCTGTCGTTGGTGCTGCTCACGGGGTATGCCGGCGAGATCAACCTGGCGGTCCTGTCGTTCGGGGCGATCGGGGCGATCGTCGTCCATCACTACGGCGTGTCGGGCAGCGGCAGCGACGCCAGGACCACGCTCTGGGGCTACCTGCTCGCGGCCGGCGTGTGTGCCGTGGTCGGGGCGCTGGTGGCCCTGCCGTCGCTGCGCCTGCGCGGGCTCTACCTGGCGCTGTCGACCCTGGCGTTCGGCGTGTTCGTGTCCAACATGGTGTTGCGCGAGATCACCGACCGGAGGCTGCCGCTGCTGCACACCAGGTTCAGCATCTTCCCGAGCGGCAACCTCACCGTGCCGCGCCCCAAGATCGGCCCGCTCGACCTCGCAGCCATGCCTACGTTCCTCATGGCCGTGACCGTGCTGTTCGCCGTGATCGGCGTCGCGCTGGTCGCGCTGCGCCACAGCAGCTACGGCCGCCGGCTCACCGCGTTGAAGGACAGCCCGGCGGCCTCCGCCACGCTGGGGCAGAGCCCGGTGGCGCTGAAGCTTTCGGTGTTCATGCTGTCGGCCGCCATCGCCGGCGTCGGCGGCGCGCTCATGACGTCGCAGCTCGGGTCGGCGAACCTCGACCGCTACGACATCTTCCTCAGCCTGTCGCTGCTCGTCCTGACCGTCGTCGGCGGCATCGGCTACGTGAGCGGGGCGCTGTTCGGCGGGATCCTGTTCGGGGTGGCGTTCGTCGCCCTGCAGAACACCTTCGACAAGCTCGGGGTCGACTATCCCGACTTCGAGGGGTTCTTCGACTTCCTGGCGCGGTTCACCACGGTGCTGCCGGCGCTGATGGGCGTGAGCATCGGCCGCAACCCCACGGGCGCGGTCGAACAGATCGTCGTGGAGTTCGGCGCGCTGCGCCGGGCGAAGCCCGTGGTGGTCGCGGGGTGCGCCGCCGTGGCGGTGTTCTACGTGCTGGCGCGCAACGACACCATCAGCAACTGGTGGTTCGTGGTGCTCGTCGGGCTGGTGATCGTCGCGATGCCGCTGGCGGCCAAGCGCCTGGCGCCACCCGCGGCTCCCGCCGCCGCCTCCGCCGACGGCGACGGCGTCCCGCTGGAGCTGGTGGGCGTCTCGCGGCCCTTCCAGCCGTCGGACCGCGACAGGCTCGACCGCGAGCTGGGCCTGCCGGTGGTGGGTCGCTGACCGTGGCCATGCTCGAGGCCAGGGACGTCACCGTCCGCTTCGGGGGCAAGGCGGCGCTCGACCGGACGTCGATCGACGTCGAGCGCGGCACCATCACCGGCCTGATCGGGCCCAACGGCGCCGGCAAGACCACGCTGTTCAACGTCGTGTGCGGGCTGCAGGCGCCGCAGGCGGGCCGCGTCCTCCTCGACGGGGCCGACGTCACCTCGGCGCCGCCGCACCGCCGGGCCCGGCAGGGGCTGGCGCGGACGTTCCAGCGGCTGGAGCTGTTCACGTCGCTGACCGTGCGGGACAACATCCGGGTCGGC
>DATFVX010000336.1:0-7336 GCA_035259985.1 Acidimicrobiales bacterium
TGTATCGCCGTGTCAGATTCGTCGCTGGCGAGGACGCAGGAGGAAGGCGCAGCCAGCGGCTGCGGCGACGACGAGGACGACGTCCAGCGGCGAATCTGGCCGGCGAGACGCCACGATGACTTCCGCGAGGGCCCACTAGCGACCCACTGGTCGCCTCAGGACCGCAGGACGGCGAGGACCCCGAAGTGGTCCGAGGGCCACACGCCGTCCGTGGCCTCGTCGGCCACCACCCGGCACTCGACCGGGCGCCCCGCACCGTCCCGACCGTGGAAGCCGCTGAAGATGTAGTCGATGCGCCGGTCGGGCTCCTGGTCGAGGGCGGCATGGGGATTGCCGTTCGACCAGGTGATCCCGGGGCCGCCGTCGCCGGCCAGCCGCCAGGCGTCCTGGAGGTAGACGCTGGCGCCGTCGAGCGATGCGAGCCCGGCGAGGTAGCGGATCGCGCTCGACTCGGGCTCGGCGTTGAAGTCGCCGGCCACCACCGGCCCCAGCCGGGCCGCCCCGTCCGTGCGCTCGGACAGGAACCGGGCCAGGGCCTGAACCTGGCGCTCCCGGAGGGCGGCGTCGTGGAGCTGCCACGCCAGGTGCGTCGAGAACACGTCGACACCGCCGGTGCGGGCGTGCACGACCAGCCGCTGCACCTCCAGCTCGTCCGGCACGTAGGGCAGGCGGGCGGTGGCGCTGGCCTCGATCGGCCACCGGCTCAGCACGGCGTTGCCGAAGCGGGCGGGCCCTGCGGACGGCGGTTCGCCTCCGTAGGCGACCGACCAGCCGCCGAGCTCGGAGGCCAACCACTCGGCCTGGTTGCCCCGCGCGTTGGCCACCACCTCCTGCAGGCACACCACGTCGGGCGCCCAGCGGCGCAGCACGCCGAGGATGGCCTGCCGCCTCGATCGCCAGTCGCCGGAGAGGTTCCAGATGTTGAGCGTCAGGACCCGGAGCACGCCAGTGAGAGTGACCGCAGCAGCGGCTCGTAGCCGGCCAGGCCGGGTACCGACGCGCCGACGACCTTGGCGCCGTCGTCCCAGCGCCGCAGCGAGACGGCGTCGGCCCAGCCCGGCTTCGCCTCGAATGCCGCGACGTCGCCGGCGCCGAGCGGTCCGCCCTGGCGCCGAAGGCTGCGCTGCGAGCCGGCAGACAGCGCGGCGTGGTACCCGTGCTCGACCGCGCACAGGTAGCGCTTGGCCGCCACGTGCAGGGCGATCGGGGCGGTCACCGACGCCGGGAACAGCGGCGCCAGGAATGCCGGTGCCGTGCGTTCGTGGGGACCCGCCGGCCCGCCGCTCATCTCCAGGAGGTGCCCGACGTCGTGGAGCAGTGCGGCGGCGACCAGGTGTCCGGCGGCGCCGTCGGCGGCGGCCAGCGCCGCCGTCTGGAGCGCGTGGTCGAGCTGGCCGACCTCCTCGTCATAGTGCTCCGCCCCCCAGCGGTCGTAGAGGTCGAGCACCGCGTCGACGGTGGTCACCGGACCGGCCGTCCCTGGAAGTCGCCGATCAGCGACACCGCCACCCGGTCGCCGCCCGGGGAGGCGGCGGCCAGCTCGGCCGCCTTCTGCCGGTAGTAGTCCTCCCGCAGGTCGCCCTCGGACAGGGCGTTGTAGGTCGGGTACAGGGCCCGCCGGGGCCGCGTGGAGCGGTTCGGACCGCTGCGGTGCGGCGTGCGGGAGTGGAACCACAGGGCGTCGCCGGCCCGCACCGGCACGGATCCCCACGCCATCGACTCCACGACGTCGGCCCGGATGCATCCGGCATCGTCGGTGGGCCAGAGCCGGTCATGGGCGCCCGACACCACCTCGAGGCAGCCGTTGGCCTCGCCGGCGTCGTCGATGGCGACCATGCAGGAGACGTGGACGTCGACGAACCGGTACGCAGGCGCGTCCTGGTGGGGGGCGTAGCCGGCGCCGCCCGGAAGCTTGTAGTTGAGCTTGTCCTTGTAGAGCACCGCGGGCTCGCCCAGCAGCGCACCCGCGACGTCGACCAGCGCGCCCGAGCACAGCATCGACCGCAGGCCCTCGTGGTGGGGCACCAGGTTCTCCGTGCGACACAGTGCCGGGCCGGCGTCGGTGAGCTCGCGGTGGTGCAGCCACCCGCCACCGTCGGGCCACGCTGCCACCTCGTCGGCCCACGCCTGCAGGCGGCGGGCCCACGCGTCGCCGTCGACCGGCCGGAGGTGGACCCAGCCGTGCCGCCCGAAGTGCCCCACGGCCTCGGCCCCGGTGCCGTCGTCGAACACCCGGTGCGTGGCCATCCCCGGAGCCTAGGTGCCGCACGGACGCGCCCCACCCCCCGCCGGCGGGCGCGACGCCGCCGGGTTACCGGCCCTGGTAGCTCGTCGGCTCCGGCAGCGGCTCTCCGCGGTTCTCGGGCTTGCGTTGCCTGACGACCTTCACGCCCTTCTCGATCACCCAGTAGACCCAGTAGCCCAGGAGCGAGACGAGCGCCGGCACGGCGACGACCGGCAGTGCGTAGCCGGCGATGAGGCCGGCCGAGCGCTGGCCGCCCCAGACCAGGGCGGCGACGGCGGGGGCCACGAGCGCAGCGACGATCAGCCAGAGCGTGAGCGTCACCAGACCCCAGACCAGCGCCCCGACGCCGGCGGCGGCGAGCGCACCCCAGAGCACGACCCCCGCCTTCGCCGCGAGGGGCCCGTGGAACCGGGTCGCGAGGGTGACGGCCGTCCACATGACCCGGCTCTGCACCGGTGGCACGTCGAGGTCGTCGAGCATCTCCAGGAACAGGCGGTCGGCGCGCTTGCGCGCCTCGAACTCCATCCCGTCGCTGACGAGCTCGTCGTGCACGAGGGCCGCCGGGGTGTGGCGGCCGTAGCGGCTCACGAACCACGACATGTAGCGGGGGATCGATGCGAAGTCCGTGGACGGCAGGGAGTCGTGGGTGACCGCGATCGGTTCCCTGCCCCGGGGGTTGTACTGGAACCCGAGGCCCTCGGGAACGCGGAAGTCCTTGTCGCTGATCTGCTCGACGACGAAGTGCGCGGTCTTGCCCGGCTCGTTCGTCGCCGAGAACCGGCCGGTGGCCGTGAGCCACTTCCAGGGCCTCGCGGGCTCCACCTCCAATCGTCCGGTGGCTTGCACCGATCGCGTGATGCGCATGCTCATGTCCGCCTCCATGGGGGCCGCCGTGCGCAGGCCGGGCGCTCCGCCGCCGATGCTCCTGCGCGTCGGCTCCCTCGGCGCTGGATGATACTCGTGGCCACCGTTGCGGCGGCGGCAAGGCAAGCGGGCGGCGGCACTGGTGGCCGGCGGCGCGGCCAAGCAACATGGCGGCCATGTCTTCGCCGGCCGACGTGCCCTTCACCAGGGGAGCCCACGAGATCGCTGACGGGGTCTGGGCGTACGTCCAACCCGACGGTGGGTGGGGGCGGTCGAACGCCGGGCTGGTCGCCGCCGGCGACGGCGCCGCCTCGTTGCTGGTGGACACGCTGTTCGACCTCGACCTGACCCGCGAGATGCTCGCCGCCCTGCGCGCGGCGACGCCCGCCGCCGATCGGATCGCCACCGTGGTCAACACGCACGCCAACGGCGACCACTGCTACGGCAACGCGCTCCTCGCCGGCGCCGAGATCGTCGCCTCGGAGGCGTGCGCCGCCGAGATGGCCGAGCTGCCGCCCGCGGCGCTCGCCGGCCTCATGCGCGCCGCGCCCGACATGGGCGAACCGGGCGCCTTCCTGCTCGACATCTTCGGGGACTACAGCTTCGACGGCATCGAGCTCGCCGCGCCCAGCCGAACCTTCACCGGCGAGCTCGGGCTCACGATCGGCGATCGGCCCGTGCGGCTCATCGAGGTCGGCCCCGCGCACACCGATGGCGACGTGATCGTGCACGTGGCCGATGCGGGCGTGGTGTTCACCGGCGACATCGTGTTCCACGGTGGGCACCCGATCGTCTGGGCCGGCCCGATCGCGAACTGGGTCGCGGCCTGCGACCGGATCCTCGCCCTCGACGGGGTGACCACCGTCGTGCCGGGCCACGGCCCCGTCACCACCCTCGAGACGGTTGAGCGCCTGAAGGGCTACTTCGAGCACCTCGCCGGCGAGGCGCGGGCGCGGTGCGATGCCGGGATGAGCCCGCTGGAGGCGGCGGCCGACATCGACCTGGGCCCGTACCGCGACCTGCGGGAACCCGAGCGCCTCGTCGCCAACGTCGCCGCGCTCTACCGGGAGATGGGCGCCGACGTCGCCACCGATGCGGCCAGCATCGTGGGCCTCATGGCCGCCGCCCGCAGCGGCGCCTGGTAAGCGCGAGCGCCCACTAGGCGTCCTCGAGGACGAGCAGGCCGTTGTGGGTGTTCGACGTGGGGACGTGCGTCGCCCGGTACACCTCGCGCACGCCGGCGCCGAGCGCACCGCGCATCACGAGCCACATCACGAGCTCGATCCCCTCCGAGCCCGCCTCCCGGAGGTACTCGACGTGGGGGATCGCTGCGATGGCCTCGGGGTCGGCCACCAGCCCGTCGAGGAACCTGGTGTCGAAGTCGACGTTGATGAGGCCCGCGCGCTCGCCCTGGAGCTGGTGCGACATGCCGCCGGTGCCGAACACGACCACCCGCTCGTCGCCCTCGAAGGCGTCGATCGCCCGGCGGATCGCCTGGCCCAGCCGGTGGCAGCGCTGCCCGGTCGGCGGCGGGTACTGGACCACGTTGACGCACAGGGGGATGACCCGCGTCGGCCACGCCGCCGGCTGCCCGAACATCACCGACAGCGGCACGGTGAGCCCGTGGTCGACGTTCATCTCGTTGACCAGCGTCAGGTCGAACTCGTCCATGATGAGCGACTCGGCCAGGTGCCAGGCGAGCTCCGGATGGCCCCGCACGATCGGGACCGGGCGGGGGCCGTAGCCCTCGTCGGCGGGCGGGAACTCGTCCGCCAGCCCCAGCGCGAAGGTGGGGATGACCTCGAGCGAGAAGGCGTTGGCGTGGTCGTTGTAGACGACGATGCACACGTCGGGGCGTGCCTCGGCGATCCAGGCGCGGGCCGGCTCGAGCTTGGCGAAGTAGGGCGCCCAGTAGGGCTCGCCGGTGCGGCCCTTGTCGATCGCGGCGCCGACCGCGGGCACGTGCGAGCACGCGACGCCGCCCACGAGCCGGGCCATCAGCGGCCCTCCCAGTCGGCGCGGCGACGGTTGCCCTCGGGGGACCGTCCGCCGTCGGCCATCATCTGCGCGAAGCCCTCGGCGGACATGCCCGTCTGCTCGCCGGCGAGGTCCTGGAAGGTCATGCCGTCGCAGGCGGCCAGCTTGTAGGTGTAGTACACGTTGCCGCCGAGCTCGATGAGCCGCAGCCACTCGCGCCGCAGCACGGCATCCCGCTGTTCGCCATCCAGGGCGAACTGGTCGAGGTAGGCGCCCTCGCCGGCCCGGAACGCCTCGCGGTTGGCCGGTTGGTTCAGCGACATGAGGAACTTGTTGAGCGCGTAGCCCCTCCGGCTGCGGCGCCCGTCGAACACGATCGTCCCGGGGATGTCGTCGTAATCGCGCGTCTCCGGCACCGAACCGCTCCCTCCTCGGTGGCCGCTGGCCAGGGTAGCATCCAGCTGTTGACAGGATTGTTCACAATGTGATCGGGGACGGCATGATCATCGATTGCCACGGGCACTACACCACGGCCCCGGCTCCCCTCGGCGAGTTCCGCGAGGCCCAGAAGGCGGCCCTGGCCACCGACCCCGATCATGTCGGCGAGAAGGGCGTGGTCGCGATCGGCGACGACGAGATCCGGGAGAGCCTGGAGGGCGCCCAGCTGCGGTTCCAGCGTGAGCGCGGCACTGACCTGACGCTGTTCTCGCCCCGCGCGTCGTGGATGGGCCACCACATCGGCAACGTCGACACCAGCCGGTTCTGGGCCGAGCACTGCAACGAGCTGATCCGGCGCGTGTGCGACCTGTACCCGCAGAACTTCGCGCCGGTGTGCCAGCTGCCGCAGTCGCCGGGCGCAGCGGTCGAGCCCGCGGTGCACGAGCTTCGGCGGTGCGTCGACGAGATGGGCTTCGTGGGTGCGAACGTCAACCCGGACCCGTCCGGCGGCTACTGGAACGGCCCGGCGCTGGGCGACCGCTACTGGTACCCGCTGTACGAGGCGCTGTGCGACCTCGACGTCCCCGCCATGGTGCACGTGAGCGCCGCCTGCAACCCGCAGTTCCACACCACCGGGTCGCACTACCTCGGCGCCGACACGACGGCGTTCATGCAGCTGCTCACCGCCGACGTGTTGGCGGACTTCCCCGACCTGCGGATCGTGATCCCCCACGGCGGCGGCGCCGTCCCCTACCACTGGGGTCGGTTCCGCGGCCTGGCGCAGGACATGGGCAAGCCGCCGCTCGACGAGTTGCTGCTCGGCAACGTGTTCTTCGACACCTGCGTGTACCACCAGGCCGGCATCGACTGCCTGCTGGCCGTGATCCCCGCCGACAACGTCCTGTTCGCCTCGGAGATGGTCGGGGCGGTGCGCGGCATCGACCCCCAGACCGGCCACCACTTCGACGACACGCGCCGCTACCTCGACGCCTCGATGTCGATCGACGATGCCGACCGGACCAAGATCTTCGAGACCAACGCGCGCCGCGTGTACCCGCGCCTGGAGGGGGTCGCCGCATGACTGCCCGCAACGTCGTCGTCCGCACGATCGCGCGCGCCGACCCCGGCACCGTCGACGGCCTGGCGGGGTTCGGCACGGCCACGGTGCACGAGGCCATCGGCCGCCGCGGCTTCCCCGGCCCCCAGCTCCGACCGATCCAGCAGGGCACGCGCCTCGCCGGCACGGCCGTCACCGTCTCCTGCCACCCCGGCGACAACCTGATGATCCACGCCGCGGTCGAGGTCTGCCGGGAGGGCGACGTCCTGGTGGTGACCAACACAGCCCCCTCGACCCACGGCGCGTTCGGCGAGCTGCTGGCGTCGTCGCTCATGGCGCGCGGGGTTCGGGCGCTGGTCACCGACGCCGGCGTCCGGGACACGGCGGAGCTGCGCGAGATGGGCTTCGCCGTGTGGTCGCGGTACGTGTCGTGCCAGGGGACCGTGAAGGCGAGCCCCGGCTCCGTGAACATCCCCGTGGTCCTCGGCGGCCAGGTCGAGGTGAGCCCGGGCGACGTGGTGTGCTGCGACGACGACGGGGTCGTGGTGGTGGCCCGTGAGGAGGCGGGCTGGGCGCTCGATCGTGCGCGCGCCCGCGCCGAGAAGGAGGACGGCACGCGCGCCCGCCTCGTCGCGGGCGAGCTCGGCGTCGACATCTACGGCCTGCGGGCCACGCTGGCGGCGCTGGGTGTGGAGTACGTCGGGTGACGGGCGTGACACGGGTCTGCGTCTTCGGGCTCGGGGAGGCGGGCTCGG
>DATFVX010000337.1:0-33574 GCA_035259985.1 Acidimicrobiales bacterium
CCCCCGAACGCCGCAGCCTGGCGCTCGAGGGCTTCGTGGTGGGCGTCAGCAACCCCAAGTGGATCGTGTTCTTCACCGCGATCCTGCCGCAGTTCATCGACCCCGCCGGCGCCCCGGTGCCGCTGCAGATGGTCACGCTCGGCGCCATCGCGGTGGCGATCGCGGTCGTGTCCGACAGCACCTGGGGGATGGCGGCCGGCACGGCCCGCAGCTGGCTCGCCCGCTCGCCGCGGCGCCTCGAGGCGCTGGGCGGCGTGGGCGGCCTGACGATGATCGGGCTCGGCGTCCGCCTGGCCACCACCGGCCGGAAGGACTGACGAACTGGTTGTAGCTGTGCGGCATATGACCGCATGGCTACAACCAGTTCGGACTGGGTGACTGGGTCCGGGGCGGCGGTAGCGTCCCAGCGCCATGTCCGCCATCGAGGTCGAGGGACTGACGGTCGCCTATCGCGAGGTCGTCGCCGTCGACGACCTGTCGTTCCGGGCGGAGGCCGGCGAGGTCACCTGCGTGCTCGGCCCCAACGGCGCCGGCAAGACCTCGACGATCGAGTCGCTCGAGGGGATCCGGCGGCCGGCCCTCGGGCGCCTGTCGGTGATCGGGCTCGACCCCCGCCGCGACCACCGCTCGCTGGTGGAGCGAATCGGCGTCATGCTGCAGGAGGGCGGGGTGCATCCCGGCGTGCGCACGCTCGAGGCCCTGCGGCATGCGGCGGCGCTGTACGCCGAGTCGCTCGATCCCGGCGAGCTGCTGGAGCGGCTGGGGCTGGGTGGCCTCGAGCGCCGGACCTACCGCCAGCTCTCCGGGGGCGAGCAGCGCCGGCTGGCGCTCGCGCTCGCGTTGGTGGGCCGGCCCCAGGTGGCGTTCCTCGACGAGCCCACCACCGGCGTCGACCCCGCGGGGCGCCGCATCGTCCGCCAGGTGATCGCCGACCTGCGGTCCGAGGGCGCCACGGTCCTGCTGACCACCCACGACCTCGACGAGGCCGAGCGGGTCGCCGACCGTGTGGTCATCATCGATCGCGCCCGCCTCGTCGCCGAGGGCCCCCTGGAGGAGATCATGCGGGGCCCGGCGGCCGGCGAGAGCGTGCGGTTCGCGGCGCCGCCCGGCATCGACGCCGCGGCGCTCTCCGAGCGGCTCGAGGGAGTCGCCGTGGTCGAGACGGAGCCGGGCGAGTACGCGGTGGCGGCGGCGCCCACGCCGGCGGCGGTGGCCGCCATCACCGCCTGGCTGGCCGAGCGCGACCTCCCCCTCGGCGACCTCCGGGCCGGCCGCCAGCGGCTGGAGGACGTGTTCCTGCGCCTGACCTCGGGTGCGCCCGACGCCGGGCCGTCCGAGACGCCGGAGCCGGGGCAATGAGGGCGCTCCTGGCGCAGCTGCGCCTCGAGCTGGCGTTGACGTTCCGCAACGCCGAGTCGTTGCTGCTCACCCTCGGCATCCCCATCGTGATCCTGGTGTTCTTCTCGGTGGTCGACGTGCTGCCGATCGACGGCGACGACGTCGACTTCCTGGCCCCCGGCACGCTGGCCCTGGCGGTCCTCGCCACCGCGTTCGCGAACCTGGCCATCGCCACCGGGTTCGACCGGTCGTACGGGGTGCTCAAGCGCCTCGGAACCACGCCGCTGGGCCGGCCGCGGCTGGTGGCGGCCAAGGCGCTGGCCATGCTGGCGGTCATCGCCGTGCAGGTGGCCATGCTGGCGGCGGCGGCCCTGGCCCTCGGCTGGCGCCCCGACGTCGATGCCTTGCCCCTCGTCGCCGCGCTGGTGCTGGCGGTGGCGGCCTTCACCGGCATGGCCCTCGTGCTCGCGGGTCGGACGCGGGCGCTCGTGGCGCTGGCCGCCGCCAACGCGATCTTCGTCGTCCTGCTGCTCCTGTCGGGGATGGTGTTCCCGCTCGACGAGCTGCCGTCGACGCTGCGTGGGATCGCCCGGGCGCTGCCGTCCACCGCCCTCGCCGACGCCGCCCGCGGCGCGCTCACCGAGGGGGTGGGGATCCCGGGGCGGGTGTGGCCGGTCCTGGTCCTGTGGGCGGCGGGCGCCATGGCGCTGGCGGTGGCCCTGTTCCGCTGGGAGCCCTCGGAGTGACGGCGCGTCGCAGTGGTGCCGAGGCCCCCGGCGCTGACACGCTGTCGGCCATGAGCCGCTGGACCGCCGCCGACATCCCCGACCAGAGCGGGCGGACCGTCCTCGTGACCGGGGCCAACAGCGGGCTCGGCCTTCGCACCGCCGAGGCCCTCGCCGCCCACGGCGCCCACGTGCTGCTGGGCTGCCGCGACCCGGGCCGCGGGGATGCCGCCCGGTCGGCCGTGGCGGCATCAGCCACCGGGTCGGCGCCGGAGCTGCTCCCCCTCGACCTCGCCGATCTCGCCGCGGTGCGGGAGGCGGCCGGTGCGGTCGCGGGGGCCGTCGACCGGCTCGACGTGCTCGTCAACAACGCCGGCGTGATGGCGCTGCCGCTGCGGCGGACGGTCGACGGCTTCGAGCTGCAGTTCGCCACCAACCACCTGGGCCACTTCGCCCTGACGGGGCTGCTCCTGCCGGTGCTGCTGCGCGCGGAGGGCCCGCGTGTCGTGACCGTGTCGTCCAACGCACACCGCATGGGCCGCAACGAGTGGTCCGATCCCAACTGGGAGCGCCGCCGCTACCTCAAGTGGCCGGCCTACGGGCAGTCCAAGCTGGCCAACCTGCTGTTCACCCGCCAGCTCGCGCGCCGGGCCAACGAGGCGGGCTCGTCCCTGGTTGCCGTCGCCGCCCACCCGGGCAACTCCACCACCCACCTGCTGGCGACGAGCACGGACGCCTCGGGCCGGCGCGTGGTCGGCCAGATGATGAACTGGGGCAACCGGCTGATCGCCCAGCCGGACACCGCCGGTGCCCTCCCCCAGCTCTACGCCGCCACCATGCCGGACGTGGTCCCGGGCGAGTACTTCGGGCCCGACCGGTTCTTCCAGATCCGCGGCCACCCCACGCGGGTCGGCTCGTCGGCGGCGGCGCGCGACGACGAGGCCGCCCGACGCCTCTGGCAGCTCTCGGAGGAGCTGACGGGCGTCAAGTACGCGTTCAGCTAGCCGCGGACGCTGGGTTCGGGCGGCGGCGGGTGCTCGTCGAACTCGCGCTCGACGTCGGCCCACGTGAGGTCGTGGGCCGGCCCGGCCTGGTCGATCGCCCTGTCCGTGTCCGAGAACTTCGAGGCCCACTGGAAGAACCGGATCGTGATGATCAGCCAAAGGAAGCCGCCGGCTACCAGCTTCATGATGAGGCCCGCCACCTGCTGGTCGGTCGTCACCGAGATACCCCACAATCGTTGGGGGATGTCGTACACCGAGTAGACGGATCCCTCGGCGAAGATGAGCCACGCCGACGGCACGGTGGGCACGATCGAGATCACGAACAGGTAGAGCATCTGCGCCGGGTAGGAGATGCGCAGCTCGGGAAGCGGCCCGCAGACCGGGATCCAGAGCAGGAATGCAGTCGACACCAGCGCGGCATGCACGACGTAGTGGACGAGCGCGTTCTCCACCGAGGTGTTGACGACGCCCGGCCAGTGGGTGAGCAGCTGGAGGGCGCTGAAGGCCACCGCCGCCGGCACGGGGCGGGCGATCGTGAAGAACGCGCGCTTGAGCCGGCCGTGACCCAGCACCAACCGCGCCAGCCACTCGGGCGTGGCCAGGAGGAACGCCGGCGGCACCGCGAACGTCAGCAGCATGTGCTGGGTCATGTGCACCGAGAACAGGTACTCCTCGGCGATGTCGTGCATCGGCCAGTCCGAGGCGAACCACAGCAGCGCCACGCCCAGAACCAGCCAGGCGAGCTGGCTCCGGCTGATGGCCGGCGTGCCGGGGGGAACCACCTTGGGCCCCACCACCCGCAGGGCGTAGATCGCCAGCACGATGACGCTCCCCACCAGCACCCAGACCTCCGGGTGTGGCTGCCACCGCCAGAAGTCGGTCCCCCCGGCGGCGGCGAGGAGGGTCATATCAAGGACCAGCTGTCGGACCAGAACTGCATCGCGGTGAGGGCGACCAGGTAGACGACGACCGCGAGCATGAGGCCGAACACGAACACCCGGCGGAACAACGGGTTGTCGTAGCGCAGGTGCATGAAGTACGCGACGACGACGCCGAACTTGACGATCATCAGCGGGAACAGCACCGCCACGAGCGTCCCCGTGCTGGCGTTCTCCCAGTAGTACGTCGACACCTCGACCGCGGTCAGGACGCCGAGAAGGAGGGCGACCTTGATGTAGAGCCAGTCGCTCGGATGCGTCTTCTGGTGCGCCTCGTGATGGGGCTCCGGCTGGGCTCCCTTGTGCTCGGTCTCGGCGACGCTCATGTGACCCGCCTCCGTCACGGGATGAGGTAGACGATCGTGAAGATCAGGATCCACACGATGTCGACGAAGTGCCAGTAGAGGCCGAAGATCTCGACGGTCTCGGCCCGGTCGGGCCCCAGCTTGCCCCGCAGCGACATGACGAACATCGCCATCAGGAACATGATCCCGACGCTGACGTGGACGCCGTGGAAGCCGGTGAGGGTGTAGAAGGCCGACCCGAGGATGTTTGTGGTGTAGCCCAGCCCTTCCTTCACGAAGCTGGTGAACTCGTAGACCTGGCCACCGATGAACACCGAGCCCAGAAGGGCGGTGGTCATGAGGAACGTCCGACACCGGCGCACGTCGCCGCGGTGGATCGCACCGACGGCCAGCGCCATGGTCAGCGAGCTGAACAGCAGGACGAAGCTCGACACCGACGTGAACGGGATGTCGAAGATGTGCGCGGGATCCCGAAGCTCGACCGGACCGCTGATGCTGCGGTGCCGCAGCAGCAGGTATGTCGAGATCAGCGCGCCGAACAGCAGGCAGTCCGACCCCAGGAACACCCACATCGCCAGCTTCTCGTTGGAGATGCCCGTGCTGGTGGCGTGGCTGGCCATGTCGTGCTCGGCCTCGCCGGCGACCGGCCCGTGAAGGGCGGTGTCAGCCATCGGTGCTGCCCTCCGCGTCGGTCGCCGGCTCGTCCGTCGCGGACGCCGTGCTGGCGACGCCGACGGGCTCGGTCTCGCCGCCGGCCGCCCCGGCCGTCCCGGCCTCGGGCTCGCCCTCCGACCCGGCCCCGGCCTCGTGGCCGTCGCCCAGCTGCGCATGCCCGTCCCCGTGGCCGTTGCCGTGCGGCCCGTGGTGCGACTCGGGGTCGTCGGACGGCTCGTAACCGAAGCCGAACCCGGCCGCGATCACGAGCAGGCCCCCGGCGGCGGCGATCCCGAGGTTGAAGATGAGCCCGTAGGCGATGATCGGCAGTGCGATCGCCAGCACCAGGGGCCAGTAGGACGGCGACGGGAGGTGCACGTCCGTGGAGTCGCCCGGCTGGGCGGCCTCGGCGCCCGTGGCGACCCGCACGACCTTGCCGTCCGCGTTCTCCTGGTACTTGCGGTGCCAGAACTCGTCGAGGTGCGACACGGTGGGAACGGGGTCGAAGTTGTACGCCGGCGGCGGCGACTGCACCATCCACTCGAGGCTGCGCGCGTCCCAGGGATCGGGCCCGGGGCTGACGGGATTGAGGCGGTGCGCCCGCCAGCTCACGAGGATGTTCGCGACGAACACCAGCATCGCCGCGGCGATGAGGAAGGACCCGATCGTCGCCACCATGTTCCAGAGCTCGAAGCCGTAGTCGGCGATGTAGGTGTGCATGCGGCGCGGCATGCCCTGGAGGCCGAGTATGTGCATCGGGCCGAACGTCAGGTTGAACCCGATCAGGATCAGCCAGAAGTGCCACTTCCCGATCTTGTCGCTGAGCTTGAAGCCGAACACCTTGGGCCACCAGAAGTACATGCCCCCGAGGAAGCCCATGAGGGCGCCGCCGAAGAGCACGTAGTGGAAGTGGGCGACGATGTAATAGGTGTCGGTCTGCTGGGTGTCGGCCGGGGCGACCGCGTGGGTGACCCCCGACAGCCCGCCGATGGTGAACATCGTGACCAGCCCGATGGCGAACAGCATCGGCGTGGTGAAGCTCAGCTTGCCGCCCCACATGGTGGCCATCCAGTTGAGGATCTTCACGCCCGTGGGCACGGCGATGAACATCGTCGACAGCGAGAACGCCGCCACCGAGATGGGCCCCATGCCCGACGCGAACATGTGGTGCGCCCACACGCCCCAGCCCATGAACCCGATGGCGATCCCCGAGAACACCATGAACGGGTAGCCGAAGATCGGCTTGCGCGAGAACACCGGGATGATCTCGGACACGATCCCGAACGCGGGAAGGATGAGGATGTAGACCTCGGGGTGGCCGAAGATCCAGAACAGGTGCTCCCACAAGAGCGGATCGGCGCCGGCCGAGACGTTGAAGAAGTTGGCGTCGAAGAGCCGGTCGAAGGTGAGCAGGAACAGGGCCACCGAGATGACCGGCAGCGCGAACACCAGCAACAGCTGGGTGACGAGGCCCATCCAGGTGAACACCGGCATCTTCATGAGCGTCATGCCCGGCGCCCGCATGTTGAGCACGGTCACGACCAGGTTGATGGCGCCGGCCAGCGAGGCGATGCCGGTCATCTGGAGGCCGAGGGCGTAGAAGTCCATCCCGTGGCCGGGCGAGAACACGACACCGGTGTTGGGCGCGTACGCGAACCACCCGCCGTTGGCGCCGCCGCCCAGGAACCATGACGAGTTGAGGAACAGCCCGCCGCCCAGGAACAGCCACAAGCTGAACGCGTTGAGCCGGGGGAACGCGACGTCGCGGGCGCCGATCTGGAGCGGCATGAGGTAGTTCATGAACGCCGCGCCCAGCGGGATGACGACGAGGAAGATCATCGTCACGCCGTGCATGGTGAACAGCTGGTTGTAGAGGTCGGCCGAGTAGAGGGCCTGCCCCGGCGCCGCGAGCTGCGCCCGGATGAACAGCGCCTCGACGCCCCCCAGCAGGAAGAAGAACATCGCCGCGGCGCCATACATGATGCCGATGCGCTTGTGGTCGATGGTGGTGAGCCAGCTGCGCCACCCGGTCGTCGACTGAGGCCGGGTGAAGACCCCGAGCGGGCGAGGGGTCACGGCGGCCCCGGGCGGGAGCTCGGGGAGCGCTGTCGGTCGTTCGACGATCGCCATGTGTTCTTTACACCTACACCTAGTCGAGCGTCTGGAGGAAGGCCACGAGCTGATCGATCTGTTCCTCGGACAGGTTCAGGTTGGGCATGCCGCGCCCCCGCTCACCGGCCTCGACCTGGTCGGGGGTGACCGGGTCCATCGGCTTCTGGCCGGGCGGATCCCGGAGCCAGGCCTCGAGGTCGCCGCGGTTGAGCCGGCCGCCGTTGGCGGTGCCGATCTCGTCGGCCTCGACGATGTGGTCGCCGTCCAGGTCCTCCCAGAGGTCGAACGTGGCCCCGGCGAAGGCCCCTCGGCTGGCGAAGTGGGTGAGGTCGGGCGCGTTCTCGGACACCAGCTCCGACGTGCCCTGCCCCGCCTCCTCGAACTGGTCGTCGTTGATCCCGCGGGCGAGGTGGCAGACGGAGCACTGGCTCGCGAACAGCTCGGCCCCCGCCTCCGCATCCGCGTCGGTGGGCTCGTCCGCGGCGTCCTGCTGGCGCTCGAGCCAGGCGTCGAACTCGTCGGGGGCCAGTGCGACGACGCGCTGGCGCATGTAGGCGTGCGACAGGCCGCAGAACTCGGTGCACTGGCCGACGTACGTGCCGGGCTCGTCGGCGTTGATGGTCAAGGGGTGCCGGCGCCCGGGCACGGCGTCCTTCTTGCCGTTGAGCTTGGGGATCCAGAACGAGTGGATGACGTCACGCGACGTGATCTCCAGGCCCACGTTCTCGCCGGCCGGGATGACGAGGTCGTTGGCGGTCAGCACGTCCTCATCGGTGAACTTGCCGTCGCCGTCGGTGTCGTACGTGAACTCCCACCACCACTGCTGCCCGGTCACCTGCACGGTGAGGCCGTCGTCCTTGGTGTTGGTGATGTCGAACAGCGTCGCCAGGGTGGCGAAGGCGACGAAGCCCAGCAGCAGGGCCGGAAGGACCGTCCAGCCGATCTCGAGCTTGGTGTTGCCGTGGGTCTGGCCCGGCAGCTCGTCGGGGTCGTCGTCCTTGCGCTGGCGAAACCTGAGCACCAGGTAGAGGACGCCGAACTCCACAAGCACGAACACGACGGCGGCGATGATGAACACCGGGTTGACGAGGTTGTCGATCTTGCGGGCGATCGGGCCCTCGGGCTCGAGCGTGTCCTGGGGGGCGTCGGACGCGCAGGCGCTCAGCAGCAGGAGCAGGGGCACCAGCAGGGCCAGCGCCCGGCGGGACCGTAGGCGGGTTCTCATCCGCCCTCCTCGGCGGTCGTACCCTCGGCACCGGGGTCGTGGAACTCGCGCTGGCCCGAGACGGCTCCGGCGATCCCCAGCCCGATCACCGCCACGGCGGCGACCAGCAACACCGCGACGACGACGTTGGCGGTGATCCGGGGCCGGGAGGCGATGAAGAAGCCGAGCCCGATGATGACCACGGCGATGCTGATGCCGACCCAGACGGCGTCGTCGGCCGACAGCGACAGGAACAGCCGCGAGAAGGCGGCCACCACCACGCCGATCGCCAGCAGCCCGGCGGCGGGGAACTCGATCGGGTTCATCAGGCGGTTGCGGATCTGGCGGTTGGTGGCCGGATCGCCGGTCGCATGGTCGGCCCAGGCCTGCACCGTCCACTCGATGAGCACCACGCCGAGCGCCACCAGCCCGATGACGAACAGGACCGGCGACGCGACCAGCCCCGTGACCACGAGCGCCACGCCGAACGCCGAGACCGCCGGCCAGTAGCTCGGCCCGGCGGGCAGGACGGCCGGCACGGTCTCGGTGCCCGCCACCTGCGTCTCCGCCAGGGCCTCGGCGTCGCGCACGGCCAGGGACACGGCACCCAGGAACCAGCTGACGAACCCGGCGGTGACGAGCACGCCGTAGCCGAAGTGATCGCCGACGCCGCCCTTGTACCCCATGGTGAGGGGGCCGACGCCGTTGCCGCCCGTGGTCCAGCCGTAGGCGACGGCCAGCACGAGCGAGACGAAGCCCAGGCCGAAGAACCACTTGGCGCCGGTGGTGATCACTGCCGCACCTTCACTTCGTGATCGTGATCCCGTACCAGACCACGCCGTAGACGGCGACGGTCACGTACCAGTACACGGCGGCGGCGTACGCGCCCTCTGCGGCGCGGCCGGTCAGCTGGCCGCCGAGCGCGCGGAACCCCATGACCGCCAGGAACGCCAGGCCCACGCCGGTCATGGCCACGTGCAGCCCGGTGATCGTGAAGATCAGCAGCGCCTGGGTCGAGCTGGTGATGCCCACGCCCATCTGCTGCCAGCCGTAGGCCACCGTGGGGATGTAGGCGATGCCGAGCAGGATGCTGAGCCCGAACGCCAGGTAGGCGTGGACGCGGTCGTCGTTGCGCAGCGAGTACACCGCCCAGGCCACCGTGACGGCCGACATCAACAGCGTGACCATCCCCATGTTGCCGGGCGAGAGCTGCACGGTGAGGTCCTCGGGCAGCCAGCGCTCGCCCCCGGCGATGACCTCGGCCCGCATGTGCGTGTAGACGGCGACCAGGGAGAGCACCACCATGGCCGCGGCCCCCGACGCCAGGGCGGAGCCCACCAGCAGCACCCGGGGGCGGGGTGGCTCGGCCGCCGGCGCCCCGGCGAAGACCTCGATGTCGGTGGAGCCGGCGGCCATCAGGCGGTCGCCTCCGTGCGCTCCGCCGGGCCCGCCGAGGCGGCGGCGTAGCGGGCGTCGTACAGCGGCGCCTCGGACGTGACCTCCGGAAGGGCGGCGAAGTTGCCGACGGGCGGCGGCGACGTGGTGGTCCACTCCAGCGTGTGGCCGCCCCAGGGGTCGTCCGCGACCGTGCGCCTGCGTGCCGGCGCCGCCAGCGCGGCGACGATCGCCAGGCCGCCCACGACCGCCACCACCAGCCCGACGGCGGCGACGAGGTTCAGCGTCTCCACGGTGTCGACCTCGCTCACCCCGTCGAGCGATGCTGCGATGGCGCGGGGCTGGTCGTACAGCCCGGCGACGCCGTACGCCAGGGCGGCGACGCCTGCGCCCAGGGTCAGCAACGTGCCGCCCAGCCGCACGGGGCCGTCGGGCAGCAGCTTCCCGTAGATCTTGGGCGCCCAGAAGGCGAGGCCCGCCGCCGCGGCCACCAGCGCGCCGGCCACCACCAGGAGCTCCTGGCCGCTCGCCCACGTGGTGGTGACGACGTCGACCTCCTCGATCACCGTGACGGCGCCGGCCGCAACGCCCCCGCCGATCAGGAGCCCGGCGAAGAGTGCGAGGATCAGCGGCGTCCCCATCCGTACCCGGCCCCCGGCGAGCGTCGCCGCCCACAGCCCCAGCAGGCCCACCACGGGGACGATGGCCAGGAAGCCGACCGCGATCCAGACGCCGTCGTAGAGCCAGTCGGTCGGGTTGCTCTGGCCGTCGACGCTGAAGCCGATCTGCGCCCAGGCGCCGAACGACAGGGCACCGAACAGGCCGACCAGGCCCATGGCCACGGCGTGGCGGTGGTGGCGCCGGCGGGCGAACACCGGGACGATGTCGGCGATGATCCCCAGCGCCGGCACGGCGACGACGTACAGCGTCGGCTGCCAGAACACCCAGGCGATGCGGTCGTACACGCCGTCGGACCCGCCCAGGAACTGCTGGCCGTACTGCAGGTCGACGTAGACCAGCAGCAGCACGGCGGCGAGCACCGGCAGCGTGAGCAGCCACACCGTGCCGCCCACGACGATCGACCACGAGAACAGGGGCGTGCGGCGCAGGCTCATGCCCGGCGCCCGCAGCGTGAGCACCGTGGTGACGACCGAGACGGTCGCGACCGCGAGCGCCACCAGCAGGGCGATGAAGGCCGCCACGAACAGGGACACTGCCTCGGCGTCGCCGCCGAACGGGCCGCCGTCGAGGGCGTAGGCCGCCAGGAGGACGCCGCCGGAGGCCAGGAAGGTCCAGTAGGCGGCGGCGCTGGCGCGGGGGAACGCAACGGTCGAGGCACCGACCTGCAGCGGCACCACCGCGGTCGCAAGTCCGATCAGCAACGGCAGGACGCCGAGGAACACGGCCGCGATCGACTGCAGGGTGAACAGCTGGCGCACGATGTCGCTGTCCAGGACCTCGAAGCCCGAGAGGTCGACCCGCTCGAAGCCGACCAGGATGGCGAGCACGCCGGCCATGAGCAGGAACAGCAGCGACGTGCCGATGAACAGCCTGCCGATGGTCCGGGGATCGCCCGAGCCGACGACCGCCGCGAGGCCCGTCGGCGGCGCCGACGGAGCCGGGCCGGCCGGCGCGTCGACGACGTCGCGAGGAGCTTCGGTCACGGTCATGAGAGCGTCCTGAGCGGGGAACGGATCCAGCTCGGGAATCTAGTCACATGCGATGTTGGCCCGCGAAATGGCAGGTCACGCATCGAGCCCCCTCCGTCCCACCTAGAGACCCGACCGCACCAGCTGGTCGAGGGCGATGGCGGCGAACAGGAGCGTGATGTACGTGATCGACCACGTGAACACCCGCATCGCGGCCTGCGGTGAGCTGTCGCGGAGGAGGCGGACGGCCAGCCACGTGAACACCGCCCCGAGCACCAGCGCGGCGGCGACGTAGATGGCGCCCATGCCGGCGACCGGCGCGAACACCAGCGTGAGCGCCCACAGCAGCAGGGTGTAGAGGACGATCCTCAGCGCGGTGGTGTGCAGGCTGGCGACGACCGGCAGCATCGGCACGTGCGCCCGGGCGTAGTCGTCGCGGTAGCGGATGGCCAGCGCCCAGAAATGCGGTGGCGTCCAGTAGAAGATCACCGCGAACAGCACCACCGGCGGCCAGTCGAGCGAGTTGGTCACGGCCGTCCACCCCACCAGCACCGGCACGGCGCCGGCCGCACCGCCGATGACGATGTTGCTGGCCGAGGAGCGCTTCAGCCACAGCGTGTAGACGAACACGTAGAACAGGCAGGCGGCGACCGCCAGCGCCGCCGACAGCAGGTTGACGGTGGCCCAGAGGAACGCGAAGGCCGCAACCTCGATGGCGACGGCGAACGTGAGGGCCGCCCTGGCCGTGAGCCTGCCGCTGGCGAGGGGCCGGTTCCGGGTGCGCAGCATCACCCGGTCGATGTCGCGGTCGACCACCATGTTCATGGCGTTGGCGCCACCGGCCGCCAGCGTCCCGCCGATGACGGTGGCGGCCACCAGCCACAGGGACGGCAGGCCCCGCTCCGCGACGATCATGGTGGGCACGGTGGTGACCAGCAGCAGCTCGATGATCCGCGGCTTGGTCAGGGCCACGTAGTCCCCCACGGTGTCGAGCAACCGGCGCGGCCTGACCGCGGATGCCTCGGGGGACGTCAACACCCGGGCGACTCTACGACCGCGCCCGTGACCGGAGCCAACGCCGGCCCACCCCGGATTCCTGCCGCGGGATCGGTTGCCCTGGCCCCCGATTCCGCGGCAGGAATCGTTCGCTCCTAGCCTGGGCGGGCGTGCGGCTTCCCGAGCTGTCCCCCCGGGCGTACCGGTACATCGTGGCGGCCACCCTGGCGTCGCTGGTGTTCATCATGGTCACGGGTGCCGCAGTCCGCCTGACCGACTCGGGGCTGGGGTGCTCGACCTGGCCGTCGTGCGAGCCCGACAGCTTCACGCCCCGCTCGGCGTCCGACATCCACGGCATGGTGGAGTGGGTCAACCGCCTCATCACGGGGGCGGTGGGCCTGTTCACGCTCGCGGCGGTGGTCGGTGCCCGGGCCCGGCGGCCCTACCGCGACGACCTGTTCCGCTGGTCGCTGGGCCTGCCGGCCTGGGTGTTCGCCAACGCCCTCGTCGGCGCCCTCGTGGTGTGGCTCCACCTCTCACCGGTCTCGGTGATCGGCCACTTCGTGCTGTCGCTGGCCGCGGTGTGGAACGCCGTGGTGCTCTACGAGCACGCGAGCGAGGAGCCGGCCCCCGACGGCGCCCGCCGCCTGCTCGCCACCCCCGCCGTGGTGACCGCCTGCCGCCTGCTGCTGGTTGCGGCCGGCCTGGTGATCATGACCGGCACCCTGGTGACGGGCAGCGGCCCGCACGCCGGTGACGAGCGAGCCGACCGGCTCGACCTGGCGGTCGACGACATCGTGCGGATCCACGGTGCCGCGATGATCCTGTTCCTCGGGGTCACCCTGGCCGTGCTGTGGATGGCCCACGACGGTGACGCCGGGCCGCGGGTCGTGCAGCGCCTCCGCGTGCTCCTCGTCGTGTTGGTGGCGCAGGCGGGCATCGGCTACTGGCAGTACTTCACCGACGTGCCGGCGGTGCTGGTCGGCTTCCACGTCTTCGGCGCGGCGCTGGTGTGGATCTCCGTGCTGCGGGTGTGGTTCTCGCTGTCGGAGCCGGCCACCGAGGGGGCCACCGAGGGGGCGACGGAGCCGGTCGGGGCGCCGGTCGCAGGCGTCCGGCCTGCCGATGCGTCGCGCCCGGAAACCGCAGACGGTGGTGCCGGGCGGGGCGTCGATACCCTGCGGACGGGCGCGCGAGAATGGACCTGATGCCGATTGCCGGCCCGCCGTTGCAGGTGGCACCCGTGGAGACCGACCAGCCGGTCGGCGACACCGACGTCGATCCCGACCGTCCGTGGGTCGTGATCGTCTGGAACGACCCGATCAACCTGATGTCATACGTCACCTACGTGCTGCAGAAGCTGTTCGGGTACCCGTTCGAGGTCGCCGAGAAGCTGATGCTCCAGGTGCACTACGAGGGCCGCGCGGTCGTGTCCAACGGGCCCCGTGAGAAGGCCGAGCTCGACGTGTTCCGCCTCCACGAGCACGGCCTCTGGGCCACGATGCAGCAGGACTGATCGTGCTGTTCGCGCGCGACCGGGTGAGGCGCCGGGGCGAGGGTCGGTACCAGGTGCGGCTGCGCCCGAACGAGCGGGCGCTGGTCGAGGACCTGGTCGGGCAGCTCCGGGAACAGCTCGTGGCGTCGACGGACGACCCGTCGGTGCGCCGGCTGTTCCCGCCGGCCTATCCCAACGACGCGGAGCGCGACGCCGGGTACCAGGTGCTGACGCGCGACGAGCTGCTCGAGCAGCGCCTGGCGGCACTCGACGTGGTGGAGCGCACGCTCGACGGTGGCGACCTCGACATCGCCGAGATGACCGCGTGGATGGGCACGCTCAACTCGCTGCGGCTCGTGCTCGGCACCCGGCTCGACGTCGACGAGGAGCTGCCCGACCTCGACCCGGACGACCCCCAGGCGCCCGCGTACGCGGTCTACGAGTACCTGGGGTGGCTCCTGTCACAGGTGGTCGACGCCCTGGGTTCGGACCTCCCGCCGCCGTCGGCCGACACCACCCGTCTTTGAAGATTTTCCGGGGTCAGGCCCCGTTTTTTCTTCAAAGTCCGGGACGGGTTCTCGGGTTTGGGGCGGATGGACCGGCTGCTAGTGTGATCCGACGCTCCGCCGGCGGAGTCGAGCCCCCATCGTCCAGTGGCCTAGGACGCCGCCCTTTCAAGGCGGTAACACGGGTTCGAATCCCGTTGGGGGTGCGGCAGCGAGATCTCGGTCCCGTGGTGCAGTTTGGAGTGCACGCCGGCCTGTCAAGCCGGAGGCTGCGGGTTCAAATCCCGTCGGGACCGCCACTTCGCCCGGCGGGGCGAAGACCAATGCGGTCGGGTAGCTCAGTTGGCAGAGCGTCCGCCTGAAAAGCGGAAGGTCACCGGATCGACGCCGGTCCCGACCACCACCGATGACCCGGGCCTTCATCCGCACGCCCCTGCACATCTGAAGGATCCTCGATGAACGGCGGGCTGCTGATCGCCGGGGGACTCGCGGCGTTGATCGTGGGTGCGGAGGCGCTCGTCCGGGCGGGCACCGGCCTGGCGTCCTGGCTCGGCATCCGCCCGATGATGATCGGTCTCACGGTGGTGTCGCTGGGCACCAGCGTGCCCGAACTGGCGGTCGGGATCGACGCCGCCGTGAGCGGCAGCCCCGGCCTCGCGGTCGGCAACATCGTGGGCACCAACCTCGTCAACATCTTGCTGATCCTTGGCCTGAGCGCCGTGCTGGTGCCGGTCGCGCTCGACCGGGCAACGCTCAGGTTCGACCTTCCGGCGATGACGGCGGCCGCGCTCCTGCTCTACCTGCTCTCGCTCGACGGCGCGCTCACGAGGCCGGACGGGGTCGTCCTGCTGCTGGGTGGGGTGGCCTACACCGCTGGCCTGGTGCGGGTCAGCCGCCGCGACACGGCCGACCCGGCCGAGGGTCCTGCGGCGATCGTCGCAGGGGCCGCCGATCGCCAACGGCCCTTGCGCCACGTGCTGCTCCTGCTCGTCGCGCTGGCCGTGGTTGTCATCGGTGCCGAGCTGCTCGTCGAGGGTGCCGTGTCGAGCGCCCGGACGCTCGGGGTGAGCGACGCGATCATCGGGCTGACGATCGTGGCCGTCGGCACCTCGGCACCCGAGCTCGTCACCACCGTCGTGTCGACGCTGCGCGGGGAGCGGGACCTCGCCATCGGGAACCTCGTCGGGTCGAGCATCTACAACATCGGCGCGGTGCTCGGGCTGACGGTCGTGGTCGCGCCGCACGGCGTCCCGGTGCCCGACGAGGTGCTCGCCGCCGACCTCGGGCTGCTGGTGGTCGTGACAGCGGCCGCCGTGCCCGTGTTCGTGTCTGGAGCCCGGATCTCCCGCATCGAGGGTGGGCTGTTCGTTGCGAGCTACATCGCCTACCTGGCGTGGCTGCTCCTGACACGTACCTGATGTCGGGACGGGACGTTGGCGGACGATCGGCACGGAGACTTATTGCATCGGCGGCGACGGGCAATGCCGCGAGCGCCGCTGTCGTCCTTGTCAGGTGGAGGCAAACGAAGGACGACTGGAGCCATGACATGACCGCCCCGCCCGTGGATGTCACCGCGTTGGAGGCCAAGGTCCAGGCGATGTACCGGGCCGTCGCCGAGGACCCCGGCGGGGACTTCCACTTCGAGCTCGGCCGGGGGCTCGCCGAGCGCCTCGGCTATCCGCCGGCGGTCATCGACCAGGTCCCGGTCGGGGCGGTGGAGTCGTTTGCGGGTGTCGGCTACTTCTTCGACCTGGCCGCCCCGGCCGCCGGCGAGCACGTGGTCGACCTCGGCTCGGGGTCGGGCATGGACGCGTTCGTCGCTGCCATCGCCGTCGGCGCCAGCGGCCACGTGACCGGTGTCGACATGACCCCCGCGCAGCTCGCCAAAGCCGAGGCGATGCGCAGCGCCGGCGGGTTCGAACAGGTGACGTTCACCGAGGGCCACATCGACGCCCTGCCAGTGCCGGGCCGCAGCGTCGACGTGGTGATCTCCAACGGGGTGATCAACCTCGCCGCTGACAAGCGGCGGGTGTTCGCCGAGGCAGCCCGCGTGCTGCGGCCGGGAGGGCGGCTGGCGATCGCCGACATCGTCACCGACGTCGCCCTGCCCGACGAGGTGGTCGCCAACACCGACCTGTGGGCGTCGTGCATCGGTGGCGCGGCGCAGTCGGACGCCTACCAGCAGGCCATCCAGGCGGCCGGGCTGCGGATCGAGTCCATGAAGCGGAACGACTACCGGTTCCTGTCCGCTCAGGCCCTCGGCGCCAGCGAGCGGTTCGGCGTCCGCAGCGTCTCGCTGCTGGCCGGCAAGCCCTGACCCGCACCGCGCCCCGCGCGGCCCGGCGTCACCGGAGCTCGTCGAGGACGTTGGTCATCTCCTCGCGGAAGCGCCGCAGCTCGTCGCGGTGGGCGGCGCTCAGCGCCGCGATCTTTCGGGCGCCGTGGTCGGTCAGCACCAGGCGTTGCCGACGCCGGTCGTCGGGATCCGGCTGCCGGACCACCAGGCCGGCCAGGACCGCACGGTTCACGAGCTCGACGACGGAGTGGTGCTGCAGCTGGAGCTGGGCGGCGATGTCGCCGATGGTCGGCCCGGTGTCCGCCCCGTCCCAGCCGCGGATGGCGAGGAGGAGCTGGTGCTGGTTCGGCGCCAGTCCGGCGTGCCTCGCGGCCTGCTCCGAGAAGTGCAGGAAGACCCTCAGGGCGTGCCGGAACCGGGCGAGTGCCCGGTAGTCCCGCTCGGACAGCTCGGTGGGCATTGGTCAATTGTATCGCTGGGCGATATGAGATGTTATGTCGTAGAACGATAGGTTGGGTCGCATGACCGCCCCGGCCCGCCCCCGACGCCTGTTCCTGCTTGCGACCATCGCCGCCGTCCTGGGCGTGGCGGCCGGGGGGGCTGCGTGGCTGCTGGTGCACCTCATCGGTTTCATCACGCGGTTCGCACTCCTCGGACAGCTGGCCTGGGCCGAGCCCCCGTCGCTCGCCGGCCTCGATCCCGGTCCCCGGCTTTACGTGGTGGCGATGGCGGGCGGCCTGGTCGTGTCGCTGCTGGCCCTCTGGTCGCCGACGATCCGGGGCCACGGCATCCCCGAGGCGATGGAGGCCGTGCTGACCCGCCAGAGCCGGATCGCCCCCCGCACCGCGGTCGCCAAGCCCGCCTCGGCCGCCGTCAGCATCGGCACCGGCGGCCCGTTCGGGGCCGAGGGCCCGATCATCGTCACGGGAGGTGCGCTCGGGTCGCTGATCGGCCAGGTGATCCGGGTCTCGCCGTCCGAGCGCAAGATCCTGCTCGCCTGCGGTGCGGCCGCGGGCATGGCCGCCACGTTCGGCGCCCCGCTCGCCTCCGTGGTGCTGGCGCTCGAGCTGCTGCTCTTCGAGTTCTCGACGCGGGCGTTCGTGCCCCTCGTCATCGCGTCAGCCGTCGCCGGCGGGATGCACGCCGCGCTGTTCGACGCCGGTCCCTTCTTCGAGGTTCCGGCCCACCACTTCGCCGGACTCGGCTCGCTGCCGATCTTCGCCGCGCTGGGGCTCGTCTGCGGGCTCACCGCCGTGCTGATCGCCAAGGGGCTGTTCCTGATCGAGGCCGGCTTCCGGCGGCTGCCGGTGGGGGCGTTCTGGCATCCGGTCATCGGCGCCGCCGGCTTCGCCACCGTGGGCCTGCTGGTGCCGCGGGCGTTGGGCGTCGGCTACGACGGCATCACCGACATCCTCACCGACCGGGTGACGATCGGCGTCGCCGCGACGCTGGCGGCCGCCAAGCTGATTGCGTGGTGGATCGCCCTGGCGTCGGGCACCTCGGGAGGCACGCTCGCCCCCATCCTGCTGATCGCCGGGGGCGTGGGCAGCCTGTTCGGCCACGCCGCGGCCACCGTGTTCCCGGGGCTGGGGCTGGCGCCGGGGGCGTTCGCCCTGGTCGCGATGGCCGCGACCTTCGGCGCCGCCACCCGGGCCACTTTCGCGGCCATCGTCTTCGTCTTCGAGCTGACCGGCGACTACCAGGTGGTGCTGCCGCTGATGCTCGCCACCGTCGTGGCCGAGATGCTGGCCAGCGCCCTGCTGCGCGACAGCCTCATGACCGAGAAGCTCACCCGGCGGGGGCTGCGCGTCCACATCGACTACGAGGTCGACCCGCTCCGGACGGTGACGGTCCGCGACATCATGTCGAGCCCGGTGAACGTCCTGCCGGCGTCGGCCACCATCGCCGAGGCCCGGGCCGCGCTCTCCGCCGGGCGGCACACCGCCTACCCGCTGGTCGACGCCGACGGCGCCTGCGTCGGGATCGTGACGCGCACCGACCTGCTCGAGGGCCAGCTGGGCGACGGCGAGCCCGTCCGGGACGAGGCGTCGCCCGACGTGGCCACCGTGGCGCCGGATGACCTCGCCATCGCCGCCCTGCTGTGCATGGCCGAGGAAGCCGTCGACCACATCCCGGTCGTGGCCGAGGGCCGCCTGGTCGGCATCGTCACCCGGACCGACCTGCTGCGCGCCAACAGCCGGCGCCTCGAACACGAGCGGCCCCAGCCCGGGTGGCGCCCGCACCGCACCGCGGCCCGTCGCGCGGCCCGTCGGGCGGCCGCCCGAGTGGCCGCGGGAACGGCCGCGGATCGCTAGGCCGCGTACGACATCGGCGGCCGCCTCCAGCGGGGATCAGCGGTCCTCGAAGATCTCGATCTCGCCCTCGTAGCAGGCGACCCACACCCGGCCGGTCCCCCGGTCGTAGGTGATGCCGATGGGATGGCGGGCGGTCGGAAGCTCCTGCACCTCGGCCATGTCGGCGGTCGTCACCTTCGACACCGTCGACGACCCGTAGTTCACGACGTACAGCGACTGGCCGTCGGCGGCGATGTCCATGCTGCGGGGCTCCGCGCCGGTGGCCACCGTTGCCACCACCGCACCGCTGCGGGCGTCGACCTTGGCGATGCCGCCGTCGGTGTTGAGCGTCACGTACAGGAACGCGCCGTCGGGACTGGTGACGATGTGCCGGGGCTGCGCGCCTGCGTCGGCAAGCGTCGCCACTCCGAACGACGCCAGGTCGACCACCTTGATCTCCCGGCCGCCCATGATGGCCACGTAGGCGCGGCTCGAGTCGGGGGCCACGGCGATGCCGCGCGGGTGCCGGCCCATGGCCAGCCGCCGCACCTCGCGACCGGCCGCGACGTCGATCACGCTGAGGTCGTCGGTGCACCAGTTGGTCACGAGCGCGTAGCGGCCGTCGGGCGTCGTGGCCACGTACTTGGGCACCGAGCCGACCCGGACCACCTGGTCGATGCTGTGGGTGGCGACGTCGATGCGATAGACGAAGCTCGGGTCGACGCCGCTCGAGGGCGGGCACGCGTCGCCGCCCGGATGCGCGAAACCCGGGCCGAACATCGAGTAGTTGGACGCGTACGCCTTGGTGTGGTCGGGCGAGAACGCAAGCTCGACCGGGCCGCCGCGGACCGTCCCGGCAGGGAAGCCGGTGATGCCGAACCGTGCCAGCTCCACGGTGTCGGGGATGGTCGCCACGTAGTCGCCGTCGGCGTCGAACGCCGTGATGCTGTGGCTGTAGATCATGTTCTGCGCGTAGACGACGCCCGTGCCCGACGCGACGATCGACTTGGGCGAGAGCTGCCCGGTCTGCTCGGTGGCGACGATCGTCCGCAGCTTCCGCAGCCGCAGCCCTGCCGTCGGCGGGAGCGTCGCCGACGGCAGGGCTGCCGTCGCGACCGTTGCGGCCTGGCCCGCCCCGCTCGCCGCCGACCGGCCGCCCGCCTGGCCGGGCCCCGTCGCCGACGTGGACCCGCCGGAGTCACCGGCCGTCCACGCCAGGGCGCCGCAGACCAGCACCGACGCGACCACGAGAATCCCCAGCCTGGTGCGACTCCGCACTGCGGCAATGGTGCCATGGAGCCCTCGCGGCGCGGTGCACGGGCGCCGGCCCGGGCCGGAGGGGAGTCGCCGCTCGCGGCGCGGTCAGGACCGGGTCGCGTTGCGCTTGCGGGCCACGAGGCGGCCCAGCAGGCGATCGGTGCGGTGCGCCCGTTCGGGGGTCCACCGGGGATCGGATCGCAGCGACGGGCCCTCCGCGCTCGGCAGGACCGTCACGCCGTTGGCCCGCCGGCGCACGATGCTCGACCGCGTCGACGACGACATGGCGACAAGCATACGGTCCGGCGGTGCGTCACGGGAGGTCCGGGGGCGGCCGGTCGGCCGCGGTCTCGGGCCGGGCGAACGCCACGGCAAAGATCCCGGCGATGGCCACGCCGACGGCGGCCAGCAACGCCCACACCACGCGCCGGCTGGTGCCCGCCGGCCCGACCACCAACGTGCCGGCCGCGATGAACGGCAGCAGCGCCGCCACGCCGGCGAGCCGGCGCGGCCACTCCAGGAGGCGCGACACCAGCGGGTGCTCCTCGATGCGGGCGACGAGCCCGCCCAGGGTGCCGATGAGCGCCAGGATCACGGCCGCCGCCAGTTCGGTGCGCGTGCCGGCCCCCAGGGCATCCGACGCCGCCGCAGACCCCGACGCGTTGTCGGCCACCCCGCCGGAGGTGATGGTGTTCAGCCGCCAGGCGCCCACCGTGAGGGTCACGGCGGACAGCGCCGTGGCGATCCAGGCGGTGCGCAGCCAGCCCCGGCGGGCGGGCCGCAACGACCAGCGCACCTCGGCCACGCCGCGCTCGAAGTCGGTCGCCCGCAGCGCGATGCGCAGGTGGCCGCCGGTGTCGACGTCGATGCACGCCATGTCGCTCTCGGTCGGCCCCACCCACAGGCTCGCCACCGGGACGTCGACCCCCGCCGGCATGTCGGCCTCGAAGTGATAGCTCTCGGTGGAGAACAGGCTCTCCGACGCCGACGCCGCCTGGCGCGGGATCCAGCAGAGCGCGGCCAGCGGCGCCCGTGGCCACGGCTCCGGCGCCAGGTCACCCAGCTCCTCGTACGAGAACTTCACGATCCGCTGCGTACCGGGCGGGTCGTGGACCAGCGTGACCAGCAGGAACTGGTCGGTGAACTGGTCGAGCATCAGCGGGAACAGCCCGTCGGCGCGCAGCGCGGCCCTGTGTCCGCCCGCGTCGTCGGCGTGCATGCGGGCCCGGGCATCGTGAGCGTCGGCGACCGGGGTCGTCAGCAGCGCCTCGATGTCGGCGACGAGGTCAGGGGCCAGCGGCACCCCGAGGATGCCCTCGGCCCAGCCGGTCATCGCCCGCACCATCAGCAACGCCTGCTGGCCGCGGGTGAGCACCGGCAGCGCCGCCCCCGACTCGTCGCGGCAGTCGAAGTTGACCAGCGTCTCCTTGCGGAGCGTTGTCAGCGGGACGAGCCGCGCCGTCGTCCGCCCGATCTCCAGCTCGGGCGAAGCGTCCGGCACGGTGAAGTGGACGCTCTGGCGGCGCCGGAACGTCGTGCTGTCGCGGTACTCCAGGGCGTCGACGCGCCGGTGCACCCAGTCCGGCTGGGCCAGCAGCAGCCGCATCGTCTGCAGGCCCGCGACGTCGCTCTCGAGTGCCATCTCGAGCGCCTCCCGGGGCCACAGCTCGGTCGCCACGGCGCCGGACGGTACACCTGGCCCGAACGAGCGGGGCCCTTTCGGGGGATACCCTCCCGTCAGTGTCACCGGTGTTCGACATCCTGAAGGCCGACGGGTTCGAGGAGGTGGCCTTCCTCCACGATTCCGAGACTGGTTTGCGGGCCATCGTCGCCATCCACTCGACGGCGCTCGGCCCCGCCCTGGGCGGTACCCGCTTCTATCCCTACGCCTCCGAGGACGAGGCGGTGATCGACGTGTGCCGGCTGGCGCAGGGGATGACCTACAAGCACGCCGTCTGCGGCAACGACCAGGGCGGCGGCAAGGCCGTGATCATCGGCGACCCCGCCAGGGACAAGAGCGAGGCCCTGCTGCGGGCCTACGGCCGGTTCGTCGAGGGCCTGAGCGGGCGCTACATCACCGCCGAGGACGTCGGCACCAGCCAGGCCGACATGGATCTGATCCGGCGCGAGACCCGCCACGTGACCGGCGTCAGCGAGTCGCTGGGTGGCTCGGGGGACCCGTCGCCGGCCACGGCGTGGGGCGTGCTGTGGGCCATGAAGGCGGTGGCGGAACGACTGTGGGGCGGGCCCTCCCTGGCCGGACGGCACGTGTGCATCGCCGGCGTGGGCAAGGTGGGCGCGGCGCTCGCCGACCACCTGGCCGAGGAGGGAGCGAAGCTCACGGTGGCCGATGTGAACGACGCCGCCGTCGAATCGGTGGTCGACCGCCACGGGGCGGTGCCGGTGGCAGCCGACGCCGCGCACGCCGTCTCGTGCGACATCTTCTCGCCCTGCGCATTGGGCGGCGCCCTGAACGCGGCCACGATCCCCGAGTTGGGCTGCGACGCCGTCGTGGGCTCGGCCAACAACCAGCTGGCCGAGCTCGCCGACGCCGAGCGGCTGCGCCGGCGGGGCGTGGTCTACGCGCCCGACTTCGTGGCCAACGCCGGCGGAGTGATCAACATCGCCGAGGAGCCGCACGGCTACGACCGGGCGCGCGCCTACGGGCGCATCCGTTCCATCCACGACACGCTGCTGGCGGTGTTCGACCGGGCGGACGGCGAGGCCATCACCACCGCCGAGGCTGCCGACCGCCTGGCCGAGGAGCGCATCGCCTCGGTGAGCCGGGTCCGGCTCATCCGGACCGGCAGGTAAACGGCGCCCGAGGTAGCGCTTGTCCGCCCCGCGCCCACTAGCGTTGCGTCGTGGTCTCGGGGATCCTGGGGATCGTTGTGGCCGTCCTGGCGGTGGCGTGCGGATGGCTGGCGTGGCGGGCGATCGGCACGCGGCAGGCGGTCCGGGGGGCCGACGGCCGGGTGCGCGCCGCTGTGGAGCGGGCCGCCATTGCCGAGTCGGAGCTCGCAGCCGCCGAGGAGCGGACGGCCAAGCTCGAGGCCAGCGTGTCGGCCCTCACCAGCGAGCGGGCGGGGTGGCTCGTGGAGCGCCACGAGCTGCGCCAGGCCCACGAGCGGGGCACCACCGCGTACGGCCGCCTCGAGAGCGACCTGGCCCGGGCCCGGGCCGATCACGCCGCGGCCGTCGAGGCGCTCACCCAGCAACGAAACCGGCTGTCGTCAGCGGAGCGGGCGACCGCCGAGGCCGCGGTGCGGACCAGCGAGTATCAGGCCCTGCTCAGCACCGTCGACGGATCGGCGTCGGGCACGCCGGGCGCGAGCTGGGCCATCCTCCTCGCCATCCTCGCCCGCCGCTGGGCCGGGGTCGTGGGGGCGTTGCCGGACGCTCGCGGCGTTCGGTCCGGGACCGTTCCCGAGCAGCTGGAGGAGGCGCTGGTCCGGGAGGGCGAGCGCCTGCGGGAGGAGGTGGGCGTCGACGTCGATGTGCACACCGCCGACCTGCTGGAGCCCGCCGATCCGGTGTCGTTCCTGCTCGCCGCCACCGACCTGCTGGGGGTGCTGGCGGCAGTGTGCGAGCAGGTGACGATCGAGCTCGACCGGGGGCTGGTCCTCACGGGCCTCGGCTGGTCGGGCCCGACCGACGAGCTGGACCTGGCCCGCAGCCGCGCGGTGGCGGCCGGGGTGCCGGCCGACGACCTGGTCGTCGACGACGAGGACGAGAGCGTGACCGTGACCCTGCGCCCCCGGGCGACGGCGACCGCCTGAGGCCCGGGGGCGCCCTACGGGACGTCCTTCTCGTAGGGGAAGCCGAGGTCGGGCGCCGTGACCAGGGCGTGATAAGCGAGGCCGGCCTCCGCCGCCAGGCCGGCGCAGGTGCCGCCCCGGTCGACGACCGGAACGAGCAGCACCGGCACGGCGCCGCAGGCCCGCACCGCGTCGGCGGCATCCAGCATCGACACGCCGCGGGTGGCGGCGTCCTCGGTCAGGGCGACGCGATCGCCCGGCGCCAGCGCACCGGCGACCCGTCCCCCGCCGCCGTGGTCCTTCGCCTCCTTGCGCACGCTGAAGCTCCTCAGCGGTCGTCCGCGGGTCGCGGCCACGGCGGCGGTGCCGAAGGCCACGGCGTCGGCGCCCATGGTCAGGCCGCCGATCGCGGTGATGTCGTCGGGCAGCACCGCCAGCAGGGCGTCGGCCACGAGCAGCATGCCGTCGGGACGACAGGTCGTCTGCTTGGCGTCGATGAACCAGCCACTCCGCTTCCCGGACTTGAGCACGAAGTCGCCGCGCCGCACCGCATGGCGCAGCAGGTGCTCGATGAGGGCCGCGGTGGTCGTGCTCGCCCGTTCAGTCACCGCAGCCGCACGTCCCGTCCGTCGCCATCCGGGGCTGGGACCAGGCGGCCCACCTCCACGGCGGCGTGGCCGGCGTCGCGCAGCGCCGCCAGCGCCCGGGCCACGTCGTCCGGCGGGAGGACGACGACCATGCCGAGCCCGAGGTTGAACACCCGGGACATCTCGTCGTCGGCGACCTCGCCGCGCCGCTGGATCTCCGTGAACACCCGCGGCACCTCCCAGGAGGACCGCTCGAGCTCGGCGTCCACGCCGCGGGGCAGCACCCGGGGCAGGTTCCCGAGCAGCCCGCCCCCCGTGATGTGGGCGACGGCACGCACGTCGACGTCGCCCATCAGCGCCAGGAGCGCCGGGGCGTAGATCAGCGACGGGCGCAGCAGTTCGTCGGCCACGGAGTGCCCCGGGAAGAGCTCGTCCTCGAGCGCCAGGCCGGCACGCTCGAACAGCACCCTGCGGGCCAGCGAATAGCCGTTGGAGCGCAGCCCCGGGGACGGGAGGCCCACCAGCGCGTCGCCGGGCCGGGCGGTGTCGCCCGTGACCATCCGGTCGCGCTCCACCACGCCCACGGCGAACCCCACGAGGTCGAACTCGCCGGGCCCCAGGGCGCCCGGGTGCTCGGCCATCTCGCCGCCGACGAGCGCGCAGCGGGCACGCCGGCAGCCCTCGACCACGCCGCTGACCAGGGCGTCGATCTGGTCGGGGTCGAGCGTGCCGACCGAGATGTAGTCGAGGAGGAACAGCGGCTCGGCGCCGACGCAGGCGATGTCGTCGACGCACATGGCCACGAGGTCGATGCCGATCGTGTCGAGCCGGCCGGCCGCGCGGGCCACCATCGCCTTGGTGCCGACGCCGTCGGTCGACGACACGAGGACCGGCTCGCGGTACCCGGCCGGCAGCGTGACGAGCCCGCCGAAGCCGCCGATGTCCCCCAGCACCTCGGGCCGGTAGGTGGAGCGGACCTTGTCCCGGATGCGCGCGACCGCCGCCTCCCCGGCGGCGATGTCGACCCCCGCGCCCCGGTAGGTCTCACCCATGGATCGCCCAACACGAACTTGCGGCGATAAGCGCCCCCATGACGGCCGTTTCCACCGCAAGAACGGCAAGGGCGGTGGTCATCAGGCGACCGTGCCGTCGAGGGCGGGCTGCACGTGCCGGTCCAGCGGGCGCCCGTCGGGCTCGAGCACGTGCTTGCGCAGGGTGACCGGAACCGGCACCGGGTAGTCGCCCGTGAAGCAGGCGTCGCAGAACCCCGCGCCGGGGGCGCCCGTGGCCTCGACCAGCCGCTCGAGCGTCAGGTAGGCGAGCGTGTCGAGGCTCAGGTAGCTGCGGATCTCGTCGACGTCGAGGTGCGCGGCGATCAGCTCGTCCCGATCCCCCGTGTCGATCCCGTAGAAGCACGACCAGGCGACGGGCGGCGACGTGATCCGCAGGTGGACCTCGCGGGCGCCGGCCTCGCGGAGCATCCGCACCAGCTGCTTCTGGGTCGTGCCCCGCACGATGGAGTCGTCCACCACGACCAGCCGCTTCCCGTCGATGTTCTCGCGCAGGGGGTTGAGCTTCATGCGCACCGCCTGGGCGCGCATCTCCTGGCTGGGGGCGATGAAGCTGCGGCCGATGTACCGGTTCTTGACCAGGCCCTGTCCCAGCGGGATGCCGCTGCGGCGGGCGAACCCCTCGGCCGCGGGGACGCCCGACTCGGGCACCCCCATCACCATGTCGGCGTCTACCGGCGCCTGTTCGGCAAGCTGCTCGCCCATGCGGATGCGGGCCTGGTGGACGCTCTGCCCGTACAGCCGGCTGTCGGGTCGGGCGAAGTAGACGAACTCGAACAGGCACAGGCGCGGCTCGGCGGCGTGCGCGCCGTGCGGATGCAGCGACCGGACGCCGGCGTCGTCGATCACCACCATCTCGCCCGGCTCGAGCTCGCGCACGAAGGTGGCGCCGACGATGTCGAGCGCCGGCGTCTCCGAGGCCAGCACCCACCCACCCGGGCCGTCACCTGCGGTGTCCGAGGTGTCGGGTGCGTCCCGGGCATCGAGGCGGCCCAGGCACAGCGGCCGGAACCCGTTCGGGTCGCGCACCCCGATGACGCGGGCCTCGTCCATGATCACGAACGAGTAGGCGCCCTCCAGCCGGGGGACGACGCTGGCGACGGCGCGCTCCAGGCGGCCGCGGGGCCCGTCATCGCCCCGGACGACCGGGGCGCCCAGGTCGGCTAGCTCCTCGGCGGCCACGTCGATCGACAGCTCGGCGGCGATGAGCTCGGCGACGAGGTCGCTGTCGCTGGTGACGGTGCCCTCCAGCATCCCGGCGTCGGCGGCGAGCTTCTCGGTGTTCACCAGGTTGCCGTTGTGACCCAGCGCAAACATCTGCTCACCCACCGAGCGGTAGGCCGGCTGGGCGTTGCGCCAGGTCGACGATCCGGTGGTCGAGTACCGGCAGTGCCCGATGGCGAGGTGCCCGGTGAGCCCGGCCAGGGTGCGGTCGTCGAACACGCTGGCCACCAGGCCCTGGTCCTTGACCACCGTGAGGGTGTCGCCGTCGCTCACCGCCATGCCCGCCGCCTCCTGGCCCCGGTGCTGTAGGGCGAAAAGGCCCAGGTAGGTGAGGCGAGCCACGGCCACCGGCCCGCGGGCGTGGACCCCGACGACCCCGCACGCCTCGCGCGGGTGGTCGGCGTCGATGGCCGGCCTGTGGGGCGGGGAGGCGATCACGTGGCTCATTCTGCCGGTTCGGGCGGCCGCACCGGCGAACCGCCCGGCGCCGCCATAGGCTCGGCGGGCATGGTCGTCGACCTGCGCTCGCCCACGGTCATGAAGCTGGCCCGCTACTCCGCAGCGTCGATCGCCGGGGTGAGCGTCGGCGTGCCCGTGCTGGCCATCTGCTACGGCGTCCTGGGGTGGAACGAGCTGGTGGCCAACCTGGTGTCGGTGACGCTGGGCGCCATCCCGAACTACTCGATCAACCGCTACTGGACCTGGCGCCAGACCGGCAGGAACCGCCTGTGGGGCGAGGTCGTGCCGTTCTGGGTGATGTCGGTGCTCGGGATGATTCTGTCGTTGATCGCCGTGAACTACGCCGACCACCGCTGGGGCACCACGCTGGCGGTGGTCATCGCCCAGCTCAGCGGCTTCGCCGCCGTGTGGCTCGCCAAGTTCCTGGTGCTCGACCGGGTCATGTGGCGCATCGTCCACGAGCTGCAACCCGACGTGGCGATCGACGAGGCGGAGGCCGGGCTCATCGGCGCCCTGCACCGCGACGGCCACGACGGCGAGCCGGCCACCCCCGACCAACCCCCGCGCCCGACGGACCTGGCCCGGAACCCGAGGCACTAGGCCACCACAACGCAACTTGCGGCGTTTAGGGCCCCCATGGGGGCTCCAGCCGCCGCAAGTTCGTGGGGGGGGGGTGGTCAGCCCTGGGTCGTCCCGTGGCCGAGCAGCTGGGGCAGCCGGCCCCTCCACGCCGCCACGGCGTCGGTCAGGGCCACGTCCACCAGTCCCTCGGCGACGAGGCGGTCGCCGCCGGCGTCGCCCACGACCGCGGCGTCCACGCCGGCGGCCCGGCACCGGCGCTGCAGCTCGGCGAGCGCCGGCGGGTCGACGGCCAGCGCGAACCGGCCGGGGGACTCGCCGAACAGCCAGCGGTGGCCCACGACGCCCGCCGGGGGCCCGGCCACGAAGCCGACCTCGCTCCGCACCGCCATCTCGGCCAGCGCCAGGCCCAGCCCGCCGTCGGCCGTGTCGTGGGCGCCGAGGACCAACCCGTCGGTGACCAGCCCCCGCACCAGCTCACAGACGGCCCGGTGCCGCGCCAGGTCCAGCGCCGGCGGCATGCCGGACGTGTGGCCGCGCCGCCACGCCCACTGGGAACCCGACAGCGTGTCGGGCTCGGGGCCCACCACCACCAGCCGGGTCCCGTCGACCAGTCCCACGCCGGGGGGCGGGGCGGCAAGCTCGTCGATCATCCCGACCACGGCGACGATCGGCGTCGGATCGATGTCGCGGCCCCGGCTCTCGTTGTAGAGGCTGACGTTGCCCCCCACCACCGGCAGCGACAGGGCCCGGCACGCCTCGCCCATGCCGTCCACCGCCTCGGACAGCTGCCACATCGTCTCGGGGTGCTCGGGGTTGCCGAAGTTGAGGCAGTTCACGAGCGCGAGCGGCCGGGCGCCGGCGCACGCCAGGTTCGCCACGGCCTCCGCCACCACGAGCGCCGCGCCCCGCCGGGGGTCGAGCGCACACCAGCGGTGGTTGCCGTCGCAGGTCATGGCCAGGCCCCGGCCGGTGTCGTCGCCGGTCAGCGGGTGCTTCAGCCGCAGCACCGTCGCGTCGCCCCCGGGTCCCTCGACCGTGTTGAGGAACAGCTGGTGGTCGTACTGCGACCACACCCACGACGTGTCGTACAGCAGGTCCAACAGGTCGGCGCCCGCGTCGGCCGGCGGCGCCAGGGCGGCGTCGGCGCCGTCGGCGAGCCGGGCGGCGTGGCCCGTGGGCTCGGCACGCGGGCGGTCGAGCAGCGGCGCGTCCTCGTGCAGCGACGCCGCCGGCACGTCGGCGAGCACCTGCCCGTCGGGCCGGTCGAGGACCCGGAGCCGGCCCCCGGCCGTGACCGTCCCCACCACGGCCGCGGCCACGTCCCAGCGGCGACAGATCGCCAGCACGTCGTCGAGGTGGCGCGGCTCGACGATGGCCAGCATGCGCTCCTGGCTCTCGCTGGTCATCACCTCGAACGGCTCCATGCCCGCCTCGCGCTGGGGCACCTCGGAGACGTAGACGTCCATCCCCACGCCGCCGCGGCTGGCCGTCTCGCTGGTGGCGCAGGTCAGGCCGGCACCGCCCAGGTCCTGGATCCCGACGACCAGGTTGGCGTCGAGCAGGGCGAGGCACGCCTCGATCAGGCGCTTCTCCTCGAAGGGGTCACCCACCTGCACGCTGGGTCGCTTGGCGGCGTCGGCCTCGTCGTCGCTGAACCCGGCCGACGCCAGCACCGACACGCCACCGATGCCGTCGCGTCCGGTCATTGACCCGACGAGGACGGCGAGATTGCCCATGCCGGACGCCCTGCCGAGCACCAGTCGCCCGACGGGCATGACGCCGAGGCAGAACACGTTCACGAGCGGGTTGTCCTGGAAAGTCTCGTCGAAGACCACCTCGCCGCCCACCGTGGGAACGCCGACCGAGTTGCCGTATCCGCTGATTCCGGCGATGACACCTTCGGCAATCCACCGGCTGCGCGCATCGGACAAGGGGCCGAAACGCAGCGGGTCCATCAGCGCCACCGGCCGGGCCCCCATGGTGAAAACGTCGCGCAGGATGCCGCCGATGCCGGTCGCCGCCCCCTGGTATGGCTCGATCGCCGAGGGATGGTTGTGGCTCTCGATGCGAAAGGCAACCGCGATCCCGTCGCCGACATCGACCACACCGGCATTCTCCCCGGGGCCGACCAGGACCGCCGGGCCCTCCGTGGGCAGCCGGCGGAGGTGCAGGCGGCTGGACTTGTACGAGCAGTGCTCGGACCACATCACCGCGAACATGGCGAGCTCGAGATGATTGGGTTGTCGCCCCAGGATGCGTTCGACGGCTGCGGCCTCGTCGTCGGAGAGCCCCAAGGCCCGATGGATCGGCTCGTCGCCGTTCACCGGTACACCCATTCGGATCGCTCGCTTCGCGCGCTCACGATTCGCAAGAGTAGGCGACGCGCGTCTACGTCCGGTGGCCCCATTGGCAGGATTCCGCCGACCGTCAATGCGGTTTCGGTCGTCCGCATGGGCGGGCGAAATGGAAATCCAGATCGACGAGAAATATGCTGGGCGCCCATGCCCCAGTCCTCACGCAAGCGCACACCGATGAGTCGCGAGCACAAGGCCGCATTGGCGGAGGGCCGCGACCAGGGCCGGGCGGTTCGCCGGTACCTCGAAGCACTAGAGGCCCACAAACCCCGCCGCGGTCGCAAGCGCACTCCCGATTCTATAAAGCGGCGTTTGACCGCCGTTGAGGCCGAATACGCGTCGGCCGATCCCCTCAAGCGCCTCCATCTAGCACAGGAACGCCTCGATCTGAGGGCCGCCTTGGCGGCCAGCGAATCCAAAGTCGATCTCGACAAACTCGAGAAGGAGTTCGTCAAGTCGGCCGCTCCGTACAGCCAACGCAAGGGCATCTCGTATTCGGCCTGGCGCGAGCTCGGGGTGCCGGCGCCCGTGCTGGAGAAGGCCGGCATCAGCCGAAGCAGCTAGCGGGCGATCGGATCACGCCGCGAGGGCGCCCGCCCTGACCAGCAGCGAGCGCAGCAGGGGCGCGCCATCGGTCGACCCGAGCAGCGGATGGCAGGCGCGCTCGGGATGCGGCATGAGGCCGACGACGTTGCGACCGGCCGAACAGATCCCGGCAATATCGTCGACCGATCCGTTGGGATTGTCGGTGTAGCGGAGCACGATGCGATCGTCCGCCCGGAGCTCGGCCAGCGTGTCGGGCAGACAGGTGTAGTTGCCCTCGAAGTGGTTGATCGGGATCCGCAGCTCGCGACCAACCCGCACGTCGACCGTGAGCGCAGTCGTGTCGGTCTCGACCCGAACCACCACCGGCTTGCAGAGAAACTTGAGCCCCGCATTCTTCTGGAGCGCGCCCGGTAGGAGCCCCGACTCGCACAGCACCTGGAACCCGTTGCAGATGCCGATCACCGGGCCGCCGTCGCTCGCAAAGGCGTCGACCGCCCGCATGATGGGCGAGAACCGGGCGATGGCACCCGGCCGCAGATAGTCGCCGTGGGCGAACCCTCCGGGCAGCACGACGGCGTCCACGCCGCCGAGCGACGCGTCGCCGTGCCACAGCAACTCGGCCTCGCCGCCGAGGCCGCGCACGGCCTCGACCACGTCGAGCTCGCAGTTCGACCCCGGAAAGACCACGACGCCGACGCGTGACGCCATCAGGTGGCCCCGTCGCCCTCGACGGAGATGGTGGCGTCCTCGATCACCGGGTTGGTGAGGAAGCGCTTGCACATGTCCGCGACCTCGGCGCGTGCTGCCGCCGCGTCGTCGGATTCGATGGTGAAGCGGAACGCCTTGCCCACCCGCACGCCGGACACGCCGTCGAAGCCGAGAGCGGGCAGCGAGCGCTCGATCGTCGCCCCCTGCGGATCGGCGACGCCGTCGCGGAGGCGCGTCTCGACCAGCACCGCGAAACGCACTACACCCCGACCTCGTGGCTCACGGGCTCAGCGTAGATGGCCGGGCGATCGGGCCGGGGCACCGACGAACCCGGCGCCGACGAGCACAGGGGCGACCGCCTCGACGTCGAGCGCCGCGGCCGCGCTCACGTCGTCTCGCCGTCCTCGCGCCACGAGCTCCCGCCCCGACGCGGAGGCGAGCAACCAGTCCTCCAGGTCGTCCCGCGCCTCATCGAAGGCCGCCATGGCCGCCCGTGCCTCCGGTGAGACGCGCCCGGGAGCGACGCCCGACAGCACGCGCAGCGCGCGCAGGACGGCGCCGGCGCCCACCAGGTCCTCGACCGCCGGCCGGAGCGCGAGGGCGTCGGACGGCCAGCGCTCACCGGCGGCGATGACCGCGACGGGGCCGGAGCGCAGCGACGACGCCGCCGCGCGGGCGACGGCGGAGGCGTTGCGGAGGCAGCCGGCCAGGACCGCGGCGTGCGGCGCATGCCGGCGCGCCCGGTAGGCCAGCTCCGACCCGTTCGGCGACGGCAGCACCAGCCTGGTGCCGGCCCGGAGCCGGCCGAGGTCCACGGGCGAGAGCGACCAGCGGGGTGCGCCCGGCTCCCCGGCGCACGCCCCGGCCAGCAGGGCGTTGTGCTGGGCTGCGTAGGTCTCGGCGTGGTCATCCGCCCAGGGGTACGGCAGCACCGTGGCGCCGCGGTCGACGGCCACGGACACCGCGGTGCTGAACCGGAGTACGTCGACGATGACGATGCCGGCCGCGCCCGGGCCGAGCCGCTCCAGCCCGTTCGGCCCCCACTCGAACTGGAGGTCGAATCCGCAGGCGTCAGGCACCCGCGCCGGGCCAGTCGGCGAACGACCGCCCGGTCACGCGCTCGTACGCCTCGACGTAGCGGGAGCTGGTCGCCGACACCACCTCGCCGGGCAGCGGCGGGGGCGGCGGACGCTTGTCCCAGTCGAGCCGGTCGAGGTAGTCGCGCACCGGCTGCTTGTCGAACGACGGCGGCGTGGCGCCCGGGGCGTAGGCATCGGTCGGCCAGAAGCGCGAGGAGTCGGGCGTCAGCACCTCGTCGCACAGCACCAGGTCCCCTTCGACCAGGCCGAGCTCGAACTTGGTGTCGGCGATGATGATGCCCCGCTCCCGGGCCCAGTCGGCGCCCCGGCGATACAGCTCGAGCGACACCGCACGCACCTTGCCCGCCAGCGCCTCGCCCAGCAGCCCGGCCGCGGCGCTGAACGAGATGTTCTCGTCGTGGCCCTGCTCGGCCTTGGTCGACGGCGTGAACACCGGTTCCGGCAGGCGCTCGGACTCCACCAGGCCGGCCGGGAGCCGGGTGCCGTGCATCGTGCCGCCGGTGCGGTACTCCTTCCACGCCGACCCGGCGATGTAGCCCCGCACGATGCACTCGACCGGGAGCATCTGGGCCCTGCTCGTGAGCATCACCCGCCCGGCCAGGTCGGCGTCGGCGGCCACGGCCCGGGCCGAGGCCGGGAGGTCGTCGAGGGACGTGGAGACGAGGTGGCCGGGCACGACGTCGGACAGCTCGGCGAACCAGAAGGCCGACATGGCGGTGAGGACCCGCCCCTTGTGCGGGATCGGCTCCGCCATGACGACGTCGAACGCCGAGATGCGATCGCTCGTGACCATCAGCAGCCGGTCGTCGCCGACGGCGTAGATGTCCCGAACCTTGCCGGAGTGGACGTGGGGCAGGCCGAGTGCTGGAGCACTGGTCACGGCAGAGCCTCCCAGGGAGCTGTGCGGGTTGGTGGCGGCGACTACAGGATCGGCTCGGGACGGTAGCGGGCCGCCTCGGGATGCTCGGCGACGATCGCCCCGACGCGCCGGCAGAAGTCGTCGACCTGGTGGACCGCC
>DATFVX010000338.1:0-10384 GCA_035259985.1 Acidimicrobiales bacterium
CCGCCGGTGACGCGTCGGCCACAGCGATGTGGAGGACGGTCGCGGTCCCGGGCCCGCCCGGCCGCCGGGCCGGCGTTCCGGCGTTCCGGCGTCCGGAAGCGCCGGATCCCCGCGCCTTCGAACGCCGGAACGGCAAACCGACGACTAACGACCCAGCGCCGGGGTGCCGGGGCCGGGCGGCAAGCACCGACGGGTACGCTGTCGGCCGGTCGACGGGGAGTGGCGCAGTGGAAGCGCACCTGCTTTGGGTGCAGGAGGTCGGGGGTTCAAATCCCCCCTCCCCGACGGTGCGGGCGGTGGACCGGCGGTTGGAGCACCCGATCGTCCGTCGCTACCGTCGCCGGCACTGCGGGTGTAGCTCAATGGCAGAGCTCCAGCCTTCCAAGCTGGCTATGCGGGTTCGATTCCCGTCACCCGCTCCAAGCGCTCCCGTCCCGGGCCGACGGGAATCCCTGGCGAGCCCGTGCGGTTGCGCGGGTCATGGCTGATCAGACGCATCACACGCGAGGCCGGGTCCGGGTCGAGCCGGGCCCCAAGCGCGTGCGCACCTACCTCGGGGGCCACCTCGTCGCCGACACCATCCGTCCCTTGCTGGTCTGGGAGGTGCCGTACTACCCGACCTACTACCTGCCGGCCGCTGACGTGGTGGCCGAGCTGGTCCCCACGGGCGACAGCAGCCACTCGCCGAGCCGGGGCGACGCCGAGCACCTGACGGTACGGGTGGCCGGTGCCGAGGCCCGGGACGCGGCCGTGCGCTATCCCGACTCGCCCCTCGAGGAGATCCGCGACCACGTCCACTTCGATTGGGACGCCATGGACGCATGGTTCGAGGAGGACGAGGAGGTCTTCACGCATGTGCGGTCCCCGTACGCACGGATCGACATCCTGCCGACGTCGCGCCACGTCCGCGTGACGCTCGGCGACACGGTCCTGGCCGAGTCGACGGGTGCCCACGCGCTGTTCGAGACCGGGCTCCCGCCGCGCTGGTACGTGCCGCGGGTCGACGTGCGGATGGACCTGCTGGTTCCGTCCGACACCGTCACGCACTGCCCGTACAAGGGCCAGGCCGAGCACCTCACGGCGAGGGTCGCCGGCACGGACGTCAAGGACGTCGCGTGGAGCTACCCGGTTCCGCTCCCCGAGAGCACGCGGATCGCGGGCCTCGTCGCCTTCTACGACGATCGGGTCGTCGTCACGGTCGACGGCGAGCGCCAGGGCAGGTGACTCGCGCCGCGTTTCCCTGACAGGATCGGCGACGTGCCCGATGACCTCGATCGACAGATCCGGGAGGCCGTCGCCCGCGGGAGGGCGTACACCCTCGTGCTCCTGTGGGACGGACCGATCCGCGACCAGGAAGCAGCGGAGGCAGATCGCCTCCAGCAGGAGCACCTGCGCCACCTGTTCACGCTGCGCAGCGAGGGGAAGCTCCTGCTGAACGGTCCGGTGACCGACGGCGGCGAGCTGGTCGGCATCGCCATCTACGCGGGCGACGACCGCGAGGCGGTCCGCGCCCTTGCCGAGGCGGACCCGTCGGTCGAGGCGGGGCGGCTGAGGGTGGACGTTCGGCCGCTGTTCGGCATCCCGGGAGACGTCATCTGAGCGATGGCGAACCCGGGGGTTCCGGCGCGCGTCGTCAGGCGGGCGGGGGTTCGAACACGACCACCGGGATGATCCGGTCGGTCTTCCGCTGGTAGTCGTCGTACGACGGCCAGACCTCGGTGGCGCGCGCCCACCAGGTCGCCTTCTCTTCGCCGTCGACCTCGCGGGCGCGCACCGGGTGGACCTCGGGACCATCACGGAGGGTCACGTCGGGATGCGCCGTCAGGTTCAGGTACCAGCCGGGATCGTGTGCGTCACCCCCCTTGGAGGCCACGGCGGCGTACGTCCCATCGTGCTCGACGCGGATGACCGCGGCCTTGCGGACCTTGCCGGTGCGGCGTCCCCGCATCGTGATCACCACGCACGGAACGCCCTGAAGGGTCAGCCCCTTGGTGCCGTCCGACGACTCGTAGACATCGACGTGCTTGGCGACCCAGTCCCACGCACTGGGTTCGTACTCCCCCTCGATCGACATGGCGGGCAGTCTACGAGGCCGCCTCGGCCCCACCGAGCGGGCAGATCCTGGGCGTTGCCGCCGGCGCGGTCACACGGCCGCCCTGCGACCAGGACCACCTCGGGGGGCGGACCGGCCGGTGGAACCCGGCGGGGTAACGTCATCAGCGGCTGGCACGATCTCTATACGGATGGCTCGATCCCCCCGATGGCCGTTCAAGGAGGCCGCGATGGCAAGCTCCAGCGATGACGCGGGTCACCCGGCCCCGCCGAGTGCCGGTGGGCGGCGGGAGTTCATGCGGCGTGCGGCCGTCGTCGGCACCGGAGCCTTCGTGGTGCCCACGATCATCACGGTCGACCCTGCGGACGCCCAGGCGGTCACCAGCCCACCGCCCGAACCGCCCGGCAAGCCCGAGTCGCCGCCGGTCACCCAGGGCCAGGGCGCCCCGCCCGAAGCCCAGCCAGCGGGCCGCCGCGTGACCACGCGCACCGAGCTGCCCCGCACCGGCGCCAACCTCGACCGCCTCGCCGTGGCCGGCCTCGCCGCGACGGCTGGGGGCGCGGCGCTCGTGCTCTGGAGCGCCGAAGCCAGGAAGGCGGCCAAGCCCCCGGAGACGACCGCCGAGTCGTGACCCGACGCGTCGTTGAGGGTTTCTGTGCCGCGTCGGCCTCGTTTGCGAGGCTCCCGCTTGCGCCCCCGGTAGGACTCGAACCCACGACCCGCTGCTTAGAAGGCAGCCGCTCTATCCATCTGAGCTACGGGGGCGTGCGGCCATCACGCTAGTGGTGGCCGCGACGCCCGCCGTCCCGTGATTCGGTTGGTGAGACAGCGCACGCCGTCGGATACGCTGATCCGTCCCGTGGTGGCCGTAGCTCAGGTGGTTAGAGCGTCAGGTTGTGGCCCTGAAGGTCGGGGGTTCAAGTCCCCTCGGTCACCCTAGGTCAGAGCGTTGCGGCTCCGACCCGAACACATGTGAGCCTCCGGCACCGTTGCCGGGCCCAACGCTCCTGTTCGATCTCGTACGTCGACGGCCTCAGAGCTTCTCACCCGGCAGCCGGCTGGCCTGCTCGACCCAATCGGCGAACTGAGCTGCGTCGACCTCGTCGTCCTCGTGGATGTCGAGGTAGCGCGTCTCCTCGTGCTTGGACTCGCCGGGGGGGACGGGCCGCAAGGACGTGCCGCGGAAGAACGCCACCTTGACGTACCTGGTGAAGCAATGGAAGTTGAGAAACCAGCCCCGGTCCTCGACTCCGTAGAACGGCGAGTTCCATTTGACCGCCTTGCGCACGCCGGGGACCGTGCGAACGATGAGGGCGTCCAGGCGCCGCCCGACGTCGCGCTTCCAGGTGCGGGAATCGGATGTGGTCCGCTTCGCCCGCCCGGTGCCCCGCGAATGCCATCCTGTGACGATGCAGACGGTGTACGAGGCCGCAGGTGGTGCGGACGGCCTCTTGAGCTTGGCCGCCGCATGGCATGTGAGGGTGATGGCGGACGAGGTGGTGCGCCACGCGTTCAGCCACGGCTACCACCCCCAGCACACCGAGCGGCTGGCGGCGTACTGGGGGGAGGCCCTCGGTGGCCCAACGACGTACTCGGGTGACTACGGTGACGAGACCTCGGTCGTGCGGATTCACAGCGGAAACGGGCCGCACGAGGACATGGACCGCCGGGCGATCATCTGCTTCGATCAGGCGCTCGCAGATGTCGGCCTCGCCGACGACGGTCGGCTCCGACGGGTGCTGCACGACTACTTCGCATGGGCGACCACGACCACGATGTCCCGCTACCACCATTCGGCGGATGACGTGCCGGACGGTCTGCGCATCCCGCACTGGTCGTGGGACGGACTGATCGACGGACCCGGTCCTGACGCCTGACGCCATGACGAGAATCCCGGCGACGGCATCGGATCACCCCGCGAGCTGGAAGTTCGACTTCCCGATCTACCACCCCGCAGACCTGGCGGCCTGGCGAGCCTGGCTGGCGGCCAGCCACGAAACCACCCGCGGCGTGTGGGTGGCGTCGTGGAGGAAGGCGAGCGGACAGGACCCGGTCCCCTACGAGGACCTCGTCGAGGAGGCCATCTGCTTCGGCTGGATCGACTCGACGGCGAACACCCTCGACGACGAGCGGGCGTTGCAGCTCATGACGCCGCGCAAGGCGAAGAGCGGCTGGACCCGGCTGAACCGGCGGCGCGTCGCCGACATGGAGGCGCAGGGGCGGATGACCGATGCCGGCCGCCGCGCCGTCCAGGTGGCCAAGGCCAACGGATGGTGGACGCTCTACGACACCGTCGAGGACCTGCTCGAGCCCGACGACCTTTCCGATGCCCTCGACGCCTCTCCGAGCGCCCGCGCCGCATGGGATGGATTCCCACCGTCGGCCCGCAAGCAGATGCTGTGGTGGGTCGCCAGCGCCGGCAGGCCCGAGACACGCACGGGCCGCATCGCAAAGATCGTCTCGGAGGCCGCGGACGGCCGCCGCGCCGCCGGCTAGCGGATTCTCGCGCCCACGAGTCGACCCAAGGCGTCGGTCACCCCACGACGAAGCGCGGTCGGCGGGTTGCTCAGGCGATGCGGCGACGGCCTCGGTACCAGCGGTAGGCCGCCGAGACCACGATCGCACCGACGATCGACCCGATGATGCCGCTGGCGCGCAGCTGGATGCCGTCGCCCGCGATGAGGCTGGCAAGCAGGCCGCCCACGAACGAGCCCACGAGCCCTGCGACGATGGCCTCGCCCCAGTTGATGTCGTAGACGCCGGTACCGAGGATGAGCTGAGCGACTGCCCCGGCGAACAGCCCCAGCCCCAGGATGGCGAGCAACAGCACGGCGAGAGGCTATCCGTCCCGTGCACACTCGCCGCCAACCCGCGAGACCCCACGGCCCGACGCCAGCGGAGCGGGCGTCGATGTCGCCGTAGCCCTCAGCGGTAGTCGGGGTTCGGGAAATCGAAGCGGCATCCCGCGTCCCACTTGGACCGCTGGTTGCCGTGGGCGGGGATGCCGCCGGCGTCTCTCAGCATGCGGGCGAGGTGCAGCAGGTTCCAGGTCATGAACGTGGTGTTGCGGTTGGTGAAGCCGTTCTGCGGGCCGCCGGAACCGGGATCGAGGTACGAGGGCCCGGGCCCGGCCTCGCCGATCCAGCCGGCGTCGGCCTGCGGCGGGATCACATAGCCGAGGTGCTGCAGCGAGTACAGGATGCTCATCGCGCAATGCTTGATCCCGTCCTCGTTGCCGGTGACCACGCAGCCACCGACGCGCCCGTAGTAGGCGTACTGGCCGGCGTCGTTGAGCAGGTGGGAGTTGCCGTAGAGCCGCTCGATCACGCGGGCGCAGACCGACGATTTCTGGCCGAGCCAGATCGGCGTGCACACCACGAGGACGTCGGCGGCCAACACGCGCTCGAAGAGCGCAGGCCAGTCGTCCGACTCCCAGCCATGCTCGGTCATGTCGGGCCACACGCCGCTGGCGATGTCGTGGTCGACCGCCCGGATGGCGTCCACCGCGACCCCCTGGCGCCGCATGATCTCCATCGAGACGTTGGCGAGCCCCTGTGTGTGGGACGTCTCGGGCGACCTCTTGAGGGTGCAGTTGACGAACAGGGCCCGCAGGTCGCTGAAGTCCCACTGGCTCTGTTCACCGAGCTCCTCCTGCTCGGGCATCAATCGGACCGTCTCGGTGGCCGTCATCCCTGCCTCCTGGCCGCTCGGCCTTCACGGAAGAACCTCAGCGCGTCGTCGACGCCGGCGACCTCGCCCCACGGCTGGCTGGCCCCGAACGGCTCGTTCCATAAGCCGCTGCGTGGCGGCGGCTCGAACGGTCCGACGTAGAGATAGGGCTCGTCGTGGTCCGCATCGCCGGGCGACCCGCCGTAGTTCACCCGGGAGATCGTGGTGGCCACGTCGAAGTGCTCGGGCCACAGCTGGATCTCGGACGGCCCCGCAGCCGCCAGCTCGGCGGTGAACACGACCAGCGCGGCCTGCACCAGGGCGTAGAAGCCTGCGATGAGGGCAGCGGCGCGGGGATCGATCGCCAGGTCCGCGTCGGGGTCGGGCAGCGGCGAGGGTTCGTAGGCGTCTGACGGCATACCGACCGTTCCCTCGGCCAGGCGTGCCGCGGCGCGCAGGCCCGTGATCGGGATCCGCCGTTCGGTCGCCTCGCCCCGGAGGTCGAGGTCGCGCCTGACCAGCTCGGTTCCGACCACGGCGAGGCGCCGCTCGGCGCCGTCGACCACGAAGGGTTGGGTGGCGAAGCCGCCGGTCGCCTGGCGCAGCCCGAGCCGCCGCTTGTGCGCGTACTGGGTCGCAGCCATCACGTGCTCGGCCAGCGCGTGCAGCGAGGCCCGCGTGGCGCGAAGCGAGTCCGACTCCGCCGCGATGTCACCCGGTACCGTCACCCTCGCCTCCCTAGCCGGCTGCCCGGACCCAACGGGCCCGCTGCTATCCTGGCCGGCCCCGTGCCCCTCTAGCTCAACTGGCAGAGCAACGGACTCTTAATCCGCAGGTTCTGGGTTCGAGTCCCAGGGGGGGTACGCACGAAGGCCCTGGTCGGTTCTCTGGCCAGGGCCTTCTAGGTCCTCCGGCGGATTCGGCGACCACACTGGACCGCGTGGAACCTCCCGTCGACGCCATCATCGAGCTGCTCGGCCTGCGCCCCCATCCGGAGGGAGGCTGGTACGCCGAGACGTGGCGCCACGACGCCGGCGGCGCCGTACGGGCGGCCGGGACGGCCATCTACTACCTGCTCGCGGCCGGCGAACGGTCGCACTGGCATCGAGTGGATGCCACGGAGATCTGGCACCACTACGCGGGCGGGCCGTTGGCCCTGAGCATCGTCGATGGCAACCCGCCGACGCTCGACATCATGCTGGGCGACGACCTGACCGCCGGGCAGGTCCCGCAGGCCGTCGTGCCCCCCGCCGCCTGGCAGGCCGCCGAGCCCCTGGGGGCATGGACGCTGGTCGGCTGCACCGTGTCGCCTGGGTTCACGTTCGAGGGCTTCGAGCTGGCGCCGGCGGGCTGGTCGCCGCGGTGACCTGGCCCGCCCGGGCGCCGGCCCGCCCTGGGGCGATCACCGCACCCCCTGCCACCGCGCGGCGGTGGCGTCGTCGGCGGGGAAGAACGCCTCGACGCGGAGCTCCTGGGCGGTGACGTCGACGGGCGTGCCGATGGTGGACACGACCGAGAAGAAGCGCAGCTCGACGTCGCCGTGGTCGACGTGGACGTCGACGACCGGGGTCGGCGGCGCCGGACTCGCGCGGCGGGCCGTGAGGACCGACTCGACGTCCGGCCGCGTCCGCAGCTCCTGGACCAGCTCGGCCGTCGCCAGGTCGAGGATCCCCCCGACGGCCTCTCGGCGAGCGCGCTCCAACAGCGCGGGCGCGAGCTCCGGCCAGTTCAGGATCCGGGACCGGACCGGTCCGGGCTCGAGGATGACGCGGAGCACGTTGGCGGAGGCGGGCATCGGTTCGGGTGCGAACAGGCCGGTGAACAGCCGCCGGGCGCCTGCGTTGACGCGCAGCAGGTTCCAGCCACGATCCATGACGACCGCCGGCAGCGGCTCGTGCTGGGCGAGCATCCCCGAGATCGCCGCGTTCACCCGATCCAGCGCCGGGTCGTCGAGCGCCCGCTCCACGTAGAGCGGGGCATAGCCGGCGGCGAGCAGCAGGCCGTTGCGGTCGCGGAGCGGCACGTCGAGGGCACCCGCCAGCCGCAGCACCATCTCGCGGCTCGGCGTCGACCTGCCGGTCTCGACGAAGCTCATGTGCCGCGGGGTCGTCATCGCCGCCGATGCCAGGTCCAGCTGGCTCATCGACCGCACGCGGCGCCAGTAACGCAGCAGGTCGCCGAGCGTGGGATCCGTCGCCACCGCGACCGCAGGCCCTGCCATGCGATGACCCTACGGGCGGCGGGGAGGCGGCGCCCTTCCCTCCGCGGGAATCGTCTCCGACCCCTTCTGGCGAGATGGTCGGTCGGTCACGATCACTCAGCGTCAGGAGCTCCGATGGACCTTCCGATTCTCACCGTCGAAACTGCGCCGGCCGCGTCACGGCCGATCCTCGAGGGCATCGCCGCCGACCTCGGGTTCGTTCCGAACCTCGCCGCCACCGTTGCCGCCAGCCCGACCCTGCTCCGGGCCTTCGACGGGCTCCGGCGGGCCGTGGGCGACGAGTCGTTCGACCCGCGCCTGCGTGAGACCGCGGGCGTCGCCGTGGGCGTCGCCGTCGACAACGCGTATGGCGTCGCGTTCCACTCCACGGTCCTCGATCGACTCGGCCTCGGCGACGATGACGTCGAGGCCATGCGCCGGGGATCCGAGCCGGCCGGGGCGACCCTGGCCGCCGCGTACGCGTTTGCCCGCGGCCTCGTGATCGACCGTGGAGCCGTGGACCCCGGGATCGTCGAACGTGCGCGAGCCGCCGGGCTCACACCGCCGGACCTGCTCCAGGTGCTCGCGGAGTGCGTCTTCGCCAGCCTGGTCGGTCTGGTGGACAACCTCGCCGGCCGCATCGAGCTGGACGAGCCGCTGCGAGCCCGCGCCTGGAAGTGACGCGGGGTGGTGCTCAGGCCGCGTAGGCGGGTGCCAGGTGGGCGATCCGGCGGGCGACGTGCACGGCATGGTCGCCCAGCCGCTCGTAGAACCGGCCCACCAACGTGGCCTGCATCGCATCCGCCACGGGGATGGCGCCGTCGAGGATCTCAGCGTTCAGCCGGACGTGCAGCGCGTCCAGCTCGTCGTCGACCACGTCGAGCCCCTCGGCGGCGTGGGCGTCACGTTCCGCCCACGCGGTCGCCACCTCGCCCCACATCGTCACGCACAGGCCGCCCATCTGCGCCAACAGGTCCCGGACTCCCGGGGTGATGCGGGAGCCCAGGCCGGTGACCGTCCGCTGTGCCACGTGCGCAGCAAGGTCGCCGCAGCGTTCGAGCTGGGGGACGATCCTCACCACCGTGACGAGGTAGCGCAGGTCGCCGCACATTGGCGACTCGGTCAGGAGGAGGCGCTCGGTCAGCAGCTCCACCTCGCGCTCGAGGCGGTCGACCTGCACATCCAGGCTGGTGACTCGCCTGGCCAGCTCGGTGTCGGCGGCCACGAACGAGTCGGTCGCAGCAGCCACCCGGTCGCCGACGATGGCGAACAGGCGACCGACCTCGGCGTCGATCTCGTCGAGGTGGCGATGGAACCGGATTCGCAGCTCGGCGGGCACGGCCCGCTCCGTACCCCACCGGCCCCCGGTCCAGACGCGTCGGAGGCGCCCGCCGAACCCCGACCGCAACAGGGCTAGCTGTCTGTCGACCCGTCGCGCTCGCCGGACGGTGACGACGCCGGCGCCTCGGACCCTTCGGTCGGGACCGCTTCGTCGGTGCCCGGCGCAACCGGTGCGGTGACGCCGTCGTGAGCATCCATCAAGACGATCACCCCGATCACGTCGTCCTCGGTTCCGAGCAACGGCGTGACCCGCACCACGCAGTTGATGGCACGCCCGCGTCGGTTGACGGCCGGCATCGACAGCGGTTGGCCCGGCTCGCCGGCCAGGCACGCACGGATGGGCTGGTGGAGTCGTTCGACCGGGAGGCCGATGTCGAGGTTCATGAGGTGCTCGCCCTCGACCTCGTCGGGCCGTAGGCCCCACAGTTCCTGCGCGTGGCGGTTCCAGACCTGGATCCGCACGTCGCGGTCGACCACCACCACGGCCGAGTTCAGGCTGGTCAGGATCGCCTCGAGGAAGTTGTTGCTCTCGTTGAGCTCGATGGTGCGCTGCCGCAGCTCGTCGTTGATCGTCTCGAGCTCCTCGTTGGTCGACTGCAACTCCTCGTTGGTGGTCTCGAGCTCCTCGTTGGTCGACTGCAGCTCCTCGTTGGTGGTCTCGAGCTCCTCGACGGCCGACTGCAGCTCCTCGTATGCGGTCTCGAGCTGGACCCTGGAGCTCTGGAGCTCGTCCTGCAGCCGATGCTGCGGGGTTACGTCGACAAATGTCACGCTGCTGCCTTCGAGCACGCCCGCGCGGCTGATGATCGGATGGAAGAGCACGTCGAACCACGTCGCCTCGGGGCCGCGGAGCCAATCGACGCCTCGGACCGCCACCGGGTGACGCTCGGCGTAGAGCGCGTCGAGCCGCGAACGGAGCTCCAGCGGCCGGTACGACAGCTCGAGGTCCTGCACCTGCTTGCCGATGTCGCGAGTGGTGAGGCCGAACAGGCTGCGTGCGTGGTGGTTGGCGGCCATGAGCTTCCCGCCCACGTCGAGGAGGATCTGGGCCGACGTCCCGAGCTCGAAGCCCAAGCTGCGCATGTCGGCGTGGGGTGGGTCGGGGGCCGGCGGGGTCGGCG
>DATFVX010000339.1:0-6081 GCA_035259985.1 Acidimicrobiales bacterium
GCGGGGCCAGCGCGTCGCGGTGCAGGGGTTCGGCCAGGTCGGCAGCTGGGTTGCGCACGAGCTGGAGGCAAGGGGTGCGGTCGTCGTGGCGGTCTCGGACGTGACCGGCGGCATCGTCCGCACCGCCGGGTTGGACGTGGAGAAGGTGATCGCCGCGATCCGGGCCGGCGGATCGTTGGCCGACCTCGCCGGCACGGACGGCATCGAGCGGCTGACCAACGAGGAGCTGCTCGAGCTCGAGGTCGACGTGCTCATCCCTGCCGCCGTCGAGTCGGTCATCACGGAGGACAACGCCGACCGGGTGCGGGCGCGCATCGTCGTGGAGGCCGCCAACCACCCGACCACGCCCGGCGCCGACAAGGTCCTGCGCGACCGCCAGGTGGTGGTGATCCCCGACATCCTGGCCAACGCCGGCGGCGTCACCGGCTCCTACTTCGAGTGGACGCAGAACATCCAGCAGTTCACCTGGAAGGAAGACCGCTTCCTGGCGGAGCTGTCGGACCGGCTGGCCAAGGCGTCCCACGACACGCTCGTCTTCGCCGACGAGCACGCGGTGACCCTGCGCCAGGCCGCCTTCGCCATCGGCATCCAGCGCGTCGCCCAGGCCACACGCCTGCGCGGCTACATCTAACCCCTCTCGAACTTGCGGCGGTTGGAGCCCCTATGGGGGCGCTAGCCACCGCAAGTTCGGCATGAACTAGCTGACGCCGGCCAGGGGTTCGAGGCGCTCCTGGCCCGTGTCCTCGTCCTCCTCGAGCCGCCAGCCCAGGCGGGCGGCGAGCAGCGGGTGGCCCTCGTCGGGGCCGCTGGCGATCAGCTCGTCCCCCGCGTGCAGCTCGACGTGGCCGCGCGGCGAGTAGATGTAGCGGCCGCCCCGGCGCACGGCGAGCACGTGGAACCCGGGATCGACGTCGAGCTGGAGCTCGTGGAGGGTCGCACCGTCGGCCGGCGACGCCGGGGCGACGGGGACCCGCACCACCACCTCGTCGCTCTCCCCCAGCGCGATCTTGATGATCGGGTGCACCTCCTCGTGCTTCTCGATCAGCCAGACCATCTGCTGCGCCGCATCGCCCAGGTCCTCCGCGGCCTGGGACAGGTGCAGCAGCCCCCGCAGCGGCGACGGGTCGATGTCGCCCGAGCTGGCGCGGAGCACCCACAGCTCGAGCCGGTCCTTCATCTCGTCGAGCCGGTCCTCGAGGTGCCGCACCTCGGCGGCCAGCCCGAGGTCACGCAGCACCAGGGCCGAGTACGCCAGCCCGACCGCCGTCTCCGAAACGTTCTTCATCTCGACGAGCACGTCGATGGCGCGGTCGAGGTCGGTGAGCGTGCCGTCCTCCGGTGGCGTCGGCGGCTCCCACAGCGGAGCGGCGGCGAGCTCCCGCAGCCGGGTGATGCCGGCCGGTGACCCCCGCAGGAACAGCACGTCGCCGGGCAGCAGTATCTCCTCGCCCTCCACGTCGGTGATCCACTCCCGGTCACGCCGGATGGCGACGATGCGCATGCCGGTCTGCACCGGCAGCTCCAGGTCGGCCAGCGGCCGGCGGGCGAGATGCGAGCCGTCGCGCACCCGGACCCGGTGCGACACCTCCTCGGCGTTGGAGAGGTCGGCGACGAGCTCGCGGGGGATGCCGAGGCGGTGGGTGACGATCCGGGCGATGTCGGTCGCAGAGTTGGCGATGCGCTCGATGGCGGAGATCACCTGCAGGACGGATGCCATGGCGTCGGCCTCGCGAGGGTTGCGGGCGGCCATGACGCACACCGAGCGCATGTCGTGCACCAGCGCATCCATGCGCTCGTCGAGGCCGCCGACCTCCTCCGCCATGTCGGGATCGCCGAAGTAGAGGGCGGCGTAGGCAAGATCGACCATGAGCTCCGAGAGGTCCTTGACCTCCGCGAGCATGGCCCGGAGATTTCGGGGTCTGTCGTCCATTGCGGGTATCGACCTCAGACGATAGGCGGATCAGGAGAGCCCCAGGAGGGAGATGGCGATGATCAGGGTGAAGGCGCCGAAGAAGTCGACCGACGAGCTGACGACCGGGATGCCGTAGGTGTCGGGATCGACGCCGGTGCGGTAGGCGGCCAACGTGCCGTAGTACGCCACCGTGACGACGAACGCCACGGCCAGCGCCCCGCCGATCAGGGAGACGGCGATCATCTGGCCCAGCCCGGGGCTCGCCTCCCCCAGGGCCCGGGCGACCCAGTGGGCGCCGAACCCGTTGAAGATGTACACCGGCACGGCCAGCAGGAGGACCAGGGTGATGTCCCGCCGCGCCTCGCGGTTGGGGCTGGCCTGGGGCTCGACCAGGCCCAGGAAGAGCTTCGACGACAGCCGGCCCGACAGGATGCCGCCGAGGGCGCCCGAGCTGGACAGGTGCGCCGGGACCAGGACCAGTAGCGCCGGGAGGGCCTCGAACCGCGCGAACGACTTCTCGAGCGTGACGCCCGCGAGCGCGCTGATGGACCCCGCGAGCACCAGGATGGGCACGGATTCCCTGACGATTCGGCGCAGGCCCTCGCTCGACGACTCCCAGCCCACGACGAGCAGGGCCAGCGACACAACGACCAGGATCACGCCGACCGTGGGGGTGATCACCGGGATCCCGAGCAGCAGCGTGCCCAGGAACAGGGCCGGCAGCGTCAGGACGTCACCCAGGGTGGAGACCAGCGGGGCGGTGACGTTGTCGAGGTCCCAGCCGTAGCGGACCGCGCCCCCAGTGAGCGCGAGCGCCGCGCCGAGCACCACCAGCGAGCCCAGCACCCCGCCGACGATCGACACCGTCGACACCGACAACAGGTCGATGGAGTCGGTGAGCCCGAGCCCGACGGCGATCGCCTTGGCGACGACGGCCAGCGCGAGCGAGATGGCCATCGTGAGCAGCATCGACGCCAGGACGTTCTGGCCCAACACGGTCTCGCGTCGCAGCGACCACCGGAAGGTGCCGGCATGGATCGACGTCGACAGCCGGTTGCCGAAGGATCCGAAGATGTTGCCGCGGAGCCCGATCGCGGCCGGGACCAGCACCAGCAGGCCCGGGTAACGCTCAAGCGTCCCCGTGATCGACCCAAGGAACGCCCCGGCCACGAAGCTGGTGCTCGAGTTCAGCCCGAGCGCGACGAGGCTCTGCCGGACGCCGGCCGCGTCCGGCCCCAGGAGTGCGCGCAACCGCGCCGCTGGCGGCAAGAGCGTTCGCATCGTTGCTGTGCTTCACGAGCTGATCGAGGGTCTACCCATCCGAGCGCGGACAGTCTGCAACACGCCGGGTCGTCTGCTGCGCCTCACTCCGCGCCCAGCAGCCTCTCGAAGCCCGCCAGCTCGGCCGTCCGCCGCAGGGCCGGCGACGGGTCGACGATCCGGAACGCCAGGCCCGCCTCCGTCATCACCGCGTGACGGGCCCTCAGCAGCGCCGCCAGGCCGGACGAGTTCACGAACGTCAGGCCGCTGGCGTCTATGGCGATCGCCCGGGGTCGGGTGGCCAGCACCCTCTCGACGGCGTCGAGGAGCAGCCCAGAGCTCCCCTCGTCGAGATGGCCGACCGCGATGACGGTCGCCCCGGTGCGATCGCCGACGGCCTCGACGCGCAGCAGCCCGGTGTCAGGGAAGTCCTCGCTGTCCGGGAGGTCCTCGTCGCCCGCCATGCCCCGATCCGCCCAACGGCCTGTCGATACCCACCACTGTGAACGCTGGAGCGACCACTTAGGGCACGCCGGGGGTGACGATCAGCGAACCCCGAGCCGAGCCCCGAACGCGGTCGCGGCCCACCCCTGACGGCCCTGCCCGCGCCGGACCTGACACACTCGGCCGATGCGCTGGGTGATGGCGACGTGTGCCGTGGCGCTCCTGCTTGCCGGTTGTGGCGACGACGGCCGGGAGCTGCGCGCGCCCAGCCCCGACCAGACCACGACGTCGGCGAGCACGACCTCCACGGTGGCGCCGTCCACCACCGAGGTGGTCGCTGGCACCGGTGGCGGAACCGGCGACGACCAGGGCTCCGGCAGCACGGCGCCGCCCACGACGGCCACGACGCTGCGGCTGGCCAGCCCCGCATTCGGCAACGGGCAGCCCATCCCGCCGGAGTACACGTGCGTGGGCGACGACGTGTCGCCGCCCCTGGCCTGGACCGGGGTCCCGCCGGGCACCGCCGAGCTGGCGCTGGTGGTCCGCGACCCCGACGCCGACGGTTTCATCCACTGGGTCATCGCCGGACTGCCGCCCGATGGCACCGGGCTGGCTCGCGGCGACCCGGCGCCCGGGGCGGTCCAGGGGCTCAACGACTTCGGGCGCCAGGGCTGGTCGGGACCCTGCCCACCCTCGGGCACCCACAACTACGACTTCCGGCTCTACGCGCTGGCGGAGCCGAGCGGGCTCGCCGCCGGTGCCGCCGGGCCGGAGGCGGCCGGCCAGCTCGAGTCGGCCACGCTGCTGGCGTCCGCCGCGCTCAGCGGGACGGCGGCGGCGCCCTAGGCGCGGGCCCCGCCTCGCCCGTCAGCGGACGGCGAACTGTCGCGCCGCCGGCGCGCCCTGCGCCTCGACCACCAGCGCCTTGACCGCGACGGACTCGACGACCGCCAGCCGGGGGCCGACGTGGGCCCACGTCACGAGCGCGTCGACGGCAGCCCGGTGGCCCTGCGCCTCGATCTCGACCGCGCCGTCCGCCCGGTTGCGCACCCACCCGGTCACGCCCAGGCGTTCGGCCTCACGCCGGCAGCTCTCGCGGAACCAGACGCCCTGGACCCGGCCCGCGACCACCGCCCGCACGCGGACGACCGCGCCGCCATCCGATGCCGCCGGGCTCACCCCTCGGGTGCCGAGCCGCGGGAGCGACCAGCGTCGCCCCCACCCCCGCCGGCGCGCTCCTCGGCCTCAAGCTCGGCCTCGAGCTCCGCCAGCGGGTCGTTGCCCGCTTCGCTCCTAGCCTCGTCGCCCGCGTGATCGGGGTTGGCGTCGACCCGCTCGTCCTCGACCTCCTCGGACTCGGCGTCGATGACCCCGCGGCGCCTGCGCGGTGCGGCACGCTCGGCGGCGCGGGCCGGCATGTCCGCTTTGCGGACCTGGTACGTCGCGATGGCGAGGGCGATCAGCGACGGGAAGAAGTATTGGCCGATCACGCCCGCGAAGAGCACGACCACCGCCATCGCCACCATCGCGTACATCAGGAGTCGGGCGCGATTCGGGCGTCGATTTGCCCAGAACGCGAAGCCGGCGACCACAACCGGCAGGGCGATGGGTATCAGGATCCCCGCGCCGAAGGCGTCGATCAGCGACGTCTTCTCGTCGGGCAACTGTTGCCCGGTGATGGCCCCGCGGGCGGACTCCGCCACGCCCTGGAACCTCTGGGGCAGCGGCTCGCCCCGGTCGTCCACCGGCACCTTGGTGAAGAACAGCACAGAGACCGCCGAGACGAGCGCCAGGCCGAGCGCAGCGACCACCGCCAGGTCCCCCGGGCGCCGGTTGCCCCTGCCGCCCAGCAGGCCACCGAAGCCGGCCCGGCCGGCGCTCGCACCCGCGCCGGTTCGGGAGCCTTCGCCTGCGGAGCCGGCGCTCGAGGCGCGTGATGAAGCAGGGGCGGTCGTACTGGGAACGGCGTTTGTCCGACGGGCGGCGAGCGCGTCACGGGATGCCCGGTTGCGGGCGGCGCGGCGCTGCTTGGAGGTCTGGCGCTTGTCCGGCACAGCCGATAACGGTACGCCGCGGAACGCCCTGGGAGCGATCCGGTGGCCCCGGACTAATGCGAGTGGGCCTCGTGGAGCGGCCGACCGCTCAGGCGGGCCGCGAGGAGCCGGCCGAAGTTGGGCACTGGCGTATGTCCTCGTGAGGGCAGGCGAGGGCATGCTCGATGGCCTCGCGGGCAGCCTCGGCCTTGACGATCTGCTCGTCGAGCTCCCCGATGGTCAGTGGTGGGTCGGACAGCTTGACTTCAAGCGTACTTGAAGGCATTGATCCATGGCGGAGACCGTCCACCACGCGTTTGGATGGAGCCCAAACCCTGTCGATCGCGGCCGCACGAGGTTCTGACCGGGCGCGGCGGGGGTCGGTATAGTCGCACGGCCGTGCGATGGCATCGCCGGGGTCGACGAAGGAGC
>DATFVX010000340.1:0-3999 GCA_035259985.1 Acidimicrobiales bacterium
GTCGAGCGTCCGGGGGCGCAGCCGCGCCGCCAGCGGTGCCTGCCGCGCCAGCCGCTCCTCGGCCGCGGCCGCGAACAAGTCGTCTCCGACAGGCCCGGGCGAGCGCGGCATCGCCGGCGAGGGTACCGGCGTTCGTGGCAGGAATCGCCGGCCGCGAGCCCGGCTCGGTCACGAGGCCGCGAGGGGGTGCCCATTGCCACCCCTTGGCGAGGGAATGCGACAATCTGGCCGTGTCGGAGACGCGGCGACGGGTGACGCTGACCCGCGACGAGGTTGCCAGGGTGCTGCACCGCGCGTCCGAGATCGAGGCCGCCGCCGACGCGCCGGCCACCGGTGAGGCGTACGACGCCGAGGCGATCGAACAGGCCGCCGTCGAGGTCGGGCTGTCGGCGGCCGCGGTCCGCCAGGCGGTCGCAGAGCTGCGCGTGGGCGTCCTGCCCGACGACGCCACCCCCGCGAAGCGGGCGGACCACAGCCGGGCGGCCACGTCGCGCTACGTCACCCAGCAGCGGCTCGTCGAGCGACGCCCGGAGGCGGTGCATGCCGCGGTCGACCGCTTCCTGCGCACCCAGATGCTGGAGCTGCGGCGGCGCAGCGCCGACCGTTCGCTGTACCGGCCTCGGCGCGACCTGGTCGCCAGCCTCCGCCGGGGGCTGGACTTCGGCGGGGCGATCAAGCTCGATGGCATCCGGACGGTGTCGCTGCTCGTGACGCCCGCCGACGAGCGCACGCTGGTATGCGTCGAGGCGGAGCTGGCCTCGAGCCGGGCCAACGTCATGGCCGGGGCCGCCGGCGTCGGCGCCGCGGTCGCCGTGCTCATGGGCCTCGGCGGGGCGCTGGCGGCCGAGCCCGGGCTGGTCATCGCCTCCGTGCCGGCGGGGGCCGCGGTCGGCGCGGGCGGGCTGCGCGTCGCGGGTGGTCGCTGGCGCCAGCGCCGCAACGACGTCGACGAGGTCCTCGCCTCCCTGCTCGACCGGCTCTGACCCCACCGACCCGCCCGCCCGGCCCGACCCACCACCCCGAACTTGCGGCGGCTGGAGCCCCTATGACGGCTCCAACCACCGCAAGTTGGGGTGCCAGGAGGTCAGGCCTTGGGCGGCAGCGTCCGCAGGCCCAGCTCGGTCAGGTGGGCGGGGTCGATCGGCGTCGGGGCGCCGGTGAGTGGGTCCGCGCCCGACTGTGTCTTCGGGAAGGCGATGACCTCGCGGATGTTCTCCTCGCCGACCAGCAACGCGACCAGCCGATCGATCCCGATGGCGAAGCCCGCGTGGGGCGGGGCGCCGTAGCGGAAGGCGTCGAGCAGGAATCCGAACCGCGCCTGTGCCTGGTCGTCGGAGATGCCCAGCAGCCGGAAGATCGTCCGCTGCACGTCGGCGCGGTGGATCCGGACCGACCCGGAGCCGAGCTCCCATCCGTTCAGCACCAGGTCGTACGACTGGGACCTGACGCGCAGCAGGTCCTCAGGGGCGTCCGCCGTCAGCAGCTCCAGGTCGTCGGGGTGCGGCATGGTGAACGGGTGATGCGCCGGCACCGGGCTGCCGTCGTCGTCCAGCCCCTCGAACAGCGGGAACTCGACCACCCACAGGAAGTTCAGGCCGCCTTCACTCACCGGGAGCCGACCCAGCTCGAGGCGCAGGAGGCCGAGCACGCGGCGGACCACCGGGCGGTCGTCGGCCACCAGGAACAGCAGGTCGCCGGGCTCGGCCGCCATCACCTCGCGCAGCTTGGCGAGCTCGACGTCCGACAGGAACTTGGCGACCGGGCTGTCGAGGCCCTCGTCCGTGACGCGCATCCACACCAGGCCCTTGGCACCCCAGCGCTTGGCCTGATCGGTTAGGTCGTCGAGCCGCTTCCGGGAGGTCGCCTCGCTCCCGCCCGGCAGCCGGATCCCCTTGACGCACCGGCCGGCAAATGCCTTGAAGCCGGTGGCGGCGAACACGTCGGAGAGCTCGACCAGCTCCATGCCGATGCGGACGTCGGGCTTGTCGGTGCCGTAGCGCTCCATGGCGTCGTGCCAGGTGATCGACGGCATGTCACCGACCTGCTCCCCGGCCACGGCAGCGACGCAGCGACGCACGGCCTCGGCCACGAACTCCAGCACATCGTCCTGCCCCACGAAGCTGGCCTCGAGGTCGAGCTGCATGAACTCGAACTGGCGGTCGGAACGGGGGTCCTCGTCTCGGAGGCAGTGCGCGATCTGGTAGTAGCGGTCGATGCCTCCGACCATGCACAGCTGCTTGAAGAGCTGCGGGCTCTGTGGCAGGGCGTAGAAGTTGCCGGGTTGCAGCCGCGAGGGGACGACGAAGTCCCGGGCGCCCTCGGGGGTCGAGGCGATCAGCAGCGGCGTCTCGATCTCGACGAATCCCTGGTCTTCCATCGCCTCGCGGAATGCGGCGTTCGCGGCCGCCCGGACCCGGAGGTTGCCCAGCATCCGGGCGCGCCGCAGGTCGACGTAGCGGTGGCGCAGGCGCAGGATCTCGTCGGCCTCGACGCGCTCGTCCACCGGGAACGGCGGCGGCTCTGCGGTGGCGAGGACCTCGACCTCGCACTCTCCGAGCTCGACCTCCCCGGTAGCCAGCGCAGGGTTGGCGGTGCCCTCGGGCCGGATGCGCACGACGCCGGTGACGCGCACCACCCACTCGCTGCGCACGTCGACCGACCCGTCGACGACGCATTGCACCAACCCCTCGCGGTCGCGCAGATCGACGAACGCCAGGTGCTCGCCGTGCTCGCGCCGGCGCGCCACCCAGCCGCACACGGAGACCCGCTCGCCCGCGTGGGCGGGACGCAGCTCGCCGGCCCAGTGCGTGCGCAGCCCCCGCGCCGGGCCGGGCCCGCCCGTCTGCGGGGTCACGTGGCCGCGTCCTCGGCGTGTGGCACCAGCAGCTTCCGCACGACGTCGACCACCTTGTCCTGGCCCACCACCTCCTGCTCGCCCCGCGCCAGGTCGCGCACGGTGGCCGTACCGTCCGCCGCCTCCTGCTCGCCCACGATGACGGCCACGCGCGCCCCCGAACGCCCTGCGGCCCTCATCTGCGCCTTCATCGAGCGGCCATCGAACGCCCGGTCCGCCCGGAGCCCGGCGGACCGGAGCGTCGAGGTGACGTCGCGGGCGGCCCGGCCGTCGGTGGTGTCCACGACGAACACGTCGAGGCTCGACGCCGGGGCCGCGAACACGCCCTCGGCGTCGCAGGCGAGCAGCATCCTCTCGATCCCCGACCCGAAGCCGATGCCGGGGGTGGGCGGGCCGCCCAGCTGCTCGACCAGCCCGTCGTAGCGACCGCCACCGATGATCGCCGACTGCGCCGTGTCCAGCGCCTCGCTGCGGAACTCGAAGAGGGTGTGCGTGTAGTAGTCGATGCCACGGACCAGGCCCGAGTCGAGCTCGAACGGGATGCCGAGCGACCGCAGGCCGTCCTGGACCCGCTCGAAGTGGCGATGCGACGCGTCGTCGAGCACCTCGCTGATGCGGGGGGCGTCGGCCACGGCGGCCTGCGTGGCCGCCCGCTTGGAATCGAGCACCCGGAGCGGGTGGCCGTCGATCTTCTCGCGATCCTCGGGGGCCAGGTCGCCCGCACGGGTGCGCAGCCACCCGCGGAGCGCCTCCCCGTAGGCGACCCGGTCCGCGGGCGTGCCCAGGGTGTTGATGACCAGGCTCCAGCGCCGTAGGCCGAGGGCGTCGAGATAGGCGGCGCCGAGGCCGATGACCTCCGCGTCGAGGTCGGGATCGGCCACGCCGATGGCCTCGACGTCGAGCTGGTGGTGCTGGCGCAGCCGGCCGGCCTGGGGACGCTCGTAGCGGAACACCGGGGTGACGCACCACACCTTCCACGGCGTCGGCGGGCGGTGCTGCACGTACGCCCGGACGATCGACGCGGTGGCCTCGGGCCGCAGGGCCAGGTGGCGGTCGCCCTTGTCGCGGAAGTCGTACATCTCCTTGCGCACGACGTCGGTGCCGATCCCCATGCGCTGGAACACGCCGAGGTCCTCGAACAGGGG
>DATFVX010000341.1:0-4822 GCA_035259985.1 Acidimicrobiales bacterium
CCCGCCTCACCGAGGCGGTGGCCGGCGGGGCCATGGCGCCCGACGAGTCGGGGTTCGACCGCTTCGATCCCGCCAACGTCGCCGCAGTGGCGTGCTGGCTCGGGTCCGACCTCGCGGCCGGGATCTCCGGGCAGGTGGTCAAGGTGCAGGGCGGCCTGGTCCAGCTGCTCCAGGGCTGGTGCCCCGTCACCGCGGTGCGGTCCGACAAGCCGTGGACGCTGGACGCGGTGGCGGCCCAGCGCGATGCCGTCCTCGGCGGCAGCGACGGCTCGGTCCCGCCGTTCCTCCCGACTGCGCCGGATTCCCCGGAGTCCTAGTGCGCCCTCGCGGAAGTCATCGTGGCGTCTCGCCGGCCAGATCCGCCGCTGGACGTCGTCCTCGTCGTCACCGCAGCTACGGCTGCGCCTTCCTCCTGCGTCCTCGCCAACGACGAATCTGACACTGCGATCCATCCACGGGACTCCCGCGAGCGCCCACTACGTCGCCCTGTCCACCGGCTGCTCGGGGAACTCCCAGTACTGCAGCTCGCAGGTCATGGGCAGCAGGTACCGGACGTAGATGGAATGGATCTTCACCACTCCCTGGTCGTCCATCGCCAGGTCGTCGAGGTCGACGCGCGGGTCGCGCTCCCGGAACGCGACGGCCCGGTCGCGGGCGGCGACGAGGTCCTCACGCGAGCGGACGGCGAAGCCGTAGTGGTCGGTGCGGGGGCAGCGCATCGGGTCGTCGTTGGCGACGAGGTAGATGAACTGGTCCCAGTGCACGCAGGACAGGATCAGTCGCTTCCGGTCGATCGTCTCCGTCGGCATCTCGTCGAAGCCGAGGACCTCGCTGAAGTAGCGGCACAGGTCGGCACGGTTGGCCTCGTCCAGCAGGTCGGACGGCACGCTGGGGGCCACGTGGTTGAACTTGGGATTGCCGGCCGGATAGTAGGGATGCGGCATCACGCCTCCTCCGTCGTGGGGCCCGCCGCCACCGCGAGCCCCGGTGCCACCATGACCTTGCCGGCGGTCTCGCCGGCCGCCAGCCCTCGCACCGCCTCGCCGACGCCGTCGAGCCCGACGTCGTCGGCCTCGATCAGGACGTCGGCCGGGATCGCACCCGGGGTCGACAGCAGCTCCAGCGCCCGGTCGAAGCCGTCGGCGTCGTAGACGAATGAGCCGGTAACCGTCAGCTCGTTCAGAATCATCCGATTGGGGTCGAACGACGGCGGCCGCATCCCGGCCCCGACCAGCACCATCCGCCCGCCACGCCGGAGCTGGTGCAGGCCCGCCTGCATCGCCGCCTGGTTGCCGGAGCACTCGAGGACCACGTCGACCGCCAGCGGCGACAGGCGCTCGGGCTCCCACATCGGGTACGTGGGCAGGTCGTCGGGATGGAGGACCTCGGCCCCCAGGGCGCGCGCCAGCGCCTGGCGCGGCGGGGTCGGCTCGACCACCGTCACGGGACCGCGGTCCCGGGCCAGGAGGGCCGCCACCGTCAGCGCCCCGATGGGCCCGGCGCCCATCACCATCACGGTGTCCGCCGGCCCGAGCCCGGACCGGGTGATGCCGTGCAGGGCCACCGCCAGCGGTTCGGCCAGCGCCGCCTCGCGCCGGCCGAGACCCCCGGGGATCCGCACCAGGGCGCGGGCGTCGACCAGCGTGTACCGGGCGAACGCGCCGTCGTGGCCTTCGCTCATGACCTGGCCGCGCGCCTCGCACTGCGACGGCCGCCCCTCGAGACAGCGGCGGCACCGGCCGCACCGGGGCGCCGGGCCGCCGACCACCTCGTCGCCCACGGACCAGGCGGTCACACCCTCGCCGAGGGCGGCCACGACGCCGCTGTACTCGTGGCCCAGGACGGTCCCGGCGGCGCCCAGCCGCTCGGCGATCAGGTGGAGGTCGGAGCCACAGATGCCGCAGCGGTCGACCTCGACCAGCACCTCCCCCGGGCCGGGTGGCGGGACCGGCCGGTCCTCCACCGCCACCTCGCCGGAGCCGCGGTAGACGACCGCCGGCATCGACGCCGGGACGTCCGTCGTGGTCATCGGTGCCCCCTCCGCAAATCTGACACTGGTGTCAGATTAGTGTGGCGGTCAACCGAAGGCGGCCGCCATGATGACGTCGGTGAGGGTGTCGAGCAGCTCGTCCCCCTCGTGGACGTCGAGCTGGCCGCTGGCTGCGTAGTAGTTGAGGCGTTCGACCATCATCATGAGCGCCAGGGTGGCGATCGTCGGGTCGAGGCCGGAGCGCTTGGGCACGCGCAGCCGGCGGGTCAGGGCCAGCGCGAGCCCGGTGAGCAGCTCCTCGCCGCGGCGCCCGACCGGCTCGCCCGACAGGTCCGCCTCCGTCCAGGCACGGATCACCCGGCCGTGCCGGGCGTAGGCCTCGCTCACGCGTGCCAGCCAGCCCCGCAGCGCGGCGCGGCCCCGGGCGGAGTCGGTCACCGGGGCGAGGTCACCGATCAGGGCGCGCAGCTCGACGGCGACCTCGCCCACGAGCTGCTCGAACAGGTCCTCCTTCGACGTGAAGTAGAGGTAGAAGGTTCCGTGGCTGCTCTCCGCGGCGGCCACGATGTCGTCGACCCGCGCCGCGTGGTAGCCGATGCGATCGAACACGTCGGCGGCGGCGTCGAGGAGGCGCTGGCGGGTGCGCTGGCCGCGGGCCTGGAGCGCTCGCCCGTCGCCGCCGGCTGCGGCGGGTACGGCGGAATCGCTCCGGGCCGGCATCGCCGCCACGCTACTGGCGACCGGCCTCGCAAGCTGGCGGGCCCCGGGGGTGGCGGCGCGCTCGTTGCCGGGCCCGCCGGATGTGCGTTAGTGTGAGAACTAACAGTTGCGAACGTGGACTCGACGGGGGGTGCGAGTGGTCCGTTCGGTTGGTGGCGCGGCGGGGATGCGGCGGGCGCGGGTCCGGTGAACGGCGGCGACGCCCCCGTCCTCGCCATGCGCGGCATCTGCAAGCGCTTCGGCGCGACGCGCGCGCTGGACGACGTCTCGCTCGACCTCCACCGCCACGAGGTCCATGCCCTCGTGGGCGAGAACGGCGCCGGCAAGTCCACGCTCATCAAGGTCATGACGGGCATCTATCCGCCCGACGAGGGCGAGGTGCTCGTCGACGGCGAGCCCGTGTCGCTGCGCAGCGCCGCCGACGCGCAACGCCTGGGCATCGCTGCGATCTACCAGGAGCCCCTGATCTTCCCCGACCTGAGCGTGGCCGAGAACATCTACATCGGCCACCAGGACCAGGGTCGGGTCGTGCACTGGCGCCAGATGTGCGCCGACGCCGAGGCGATCCTGGCGCGACTCGACGTGCACGTCGATCCCCGGATTCCCGCGAGCGGGCTGCCGGTGGCCACGCAGCAGGCGATCGAGATCGCCAAGGCCATCTCACTGGACGTGCGGGTCCTCATCATGGACGAGCCGACGGCCGCGCTGTCGGCCCACGAGGTCGAGCGGCTGTTCCGGCAGGTGCGCCAGCTGCGCGACTCGGGCGTGGCGGTCCTGTTCATCAGCCACCGGCTCGACGAGGTGTTCGAGATCGCCGACCGCGTCTCGGTGTTCCGCGACGGCCGCCACGTCTCGACCGATCCCCGCGACGAGGTAACCCGGCCCCGTCTCATCGCCGCGATGGTCGGGCGCCAGATGTCCGACTTCTACGCCCGTCACGAGCACCGCGCCGGCGACGTGATCATGCGCGTCCGCGACCTCGGCCGCACCGGCAAGTTCGCCGGCGTCTCGTTCGACCTGCGGCGTGGCGAGGTGCTCGGGCTCGCCGGGCTGGTGGGCGCGGGTCGCACCGACATCGCGCTGGCGCTGTTCGGGGTCGCCCCGGCCGAGACCGGGTCGATCGAGCTCGACGGTCGATCGGTCGAGATCGCCACCCCCCGGCAGGCGCTGGACCTCGGGATCGCGTACCTGTCGGAGGATCGCCGCCACGTCGGGCTGTCGCTGCCCCAGTCGGTGACGGCGAACATCACGCTGCCGTCGCTGCGCCGCTACGTGTCGAGGCTCGGGCTCGTCGACGGCCGCGCGGAGCGGTCGGCCGCCGAGCGGTTCCGGCGCCAGCTCAGCATCCGCACGGCGGGGGTGTCGCAGCCGGTCGGCCTGCTCTCCGGCGGCAACCAGCAGAAGACGATGCTCGCCAAGTGGCTCAACACCGAGCCCGCGGTGCTGATCCTGGACGAGCCGACGCGGGGGATCGACGTCGGCGCGAAGGCGGACGTCCACCAGATCATCGACGAGCTCGCCCGCTCGGGCATGGCCATCGTCCTGATCTCGTCGGACCTGCCCGAGGTCCTGGCGGTGAGCGATCGCGTCCTGGTCATGCGGGAGGGCGCGCCGACCGGGCTCTTCGACCGGGCGGAGGCCACGCAGGAGCGCGTCATGACCGCCGCCGTGGGCGTCGCGTGAGGGAGAAATGAGCGAGCGTCCGCAATGCAGCGAGCGTGGCCCGAGCGGCCCGCTGCGAAGCAGCAAGAGCGGGGAGCAATGAGCACCGCCGACGTCGCCGGCCTCCGCGGGACACGCAGGCGACCAGGCCGGACCGCGATCTGGATCCGGCCCGAGCGTGTGAAGGAGCTGTCGCTGCTGGGCGTGATCTTCCTCGCCCTGCTCGTGTTCGGGTTCCTGGTCGACGACTACTTCAGCGGCCGGTTCTTCAACCGGGTGACGACCAGCGTCGCGATCACGGCGGTGCTGGCCGTCGCTCAGACCCTCGTCATCGTGACCCGCAACATCGACCTGTCGGTCGGGTCGATCGTCGGCGTGAGTGCGTACCTCACCGGCCAGTTCGCGTCGTCCAACCCCTCGGCCTCGCCGGCGGTCGCAATCGCGATCGCC
>DATFVX010000342.1:0-11395 GCA_035259985.1 Acidimicrobiales bacterium
GGATGTATCGCCGTGTCAGATTCGTCGCTGGCGAGGACGCAGGAGGAAGGCGCAGCCAGCGGCTGCGGCGACGACGAGGACGACGTCCAGCGGCGAATCTGGCCGGCGAGACGCCACGATGACTTCCGCGAGGGCCCACTAACCGCTGCGCTGGAGGTCGCGCAGCTCGCGGAAGCCGATGAGGTGCGCGCCGGCCCGCTCGAGCATGGTGCGCAGGCTGTGCTCGGTGACGACGAGGTCGTGGTCGTCGACGCGGGCCGCCCAGTCAGGGGTCAGCGCCCGCAGCTCGGGCGAGTCGACGGCCGGGTGGACGTAGACCTCGGTCACGCCCGGCTGGAGGCCGTGCACCGTCCGCTCGATGTCGCGGCGGCTGCCGACGCCCCGGACGTAGACGAAGTGGTCGGGGAAGACGGCGCCCTCCTCATCCGCGAGCTTCCGGAAGGGGAAGCCGATGGTGCGCTCGGTCGAGGCGCCCGACAGGCGGATGGGCAGGCCGAACTCCACGGCCAGGTCGAGGTAGATGTCGAAGAACTCGGCCTTGAGCTGGAGCGTCCCCATGTGGCTGTCGAGGTGGCTCACGTCGAAGCCCCAGAGGATGGCCCGCTCGATCTGCGCCCGCAGCTCCCGCCGGGCCTCGTCGAGGTCGGCGTGCTCCCAGACGTCACGCACGGTCCGAGGGAAGCCGCCGTCGCCGTCGAGCAGGGAGGGGGCGTGGGTGATCGGGCCCCAGCGGTAGAGGTCGTGCTCGGCGTTGAGCGTGAGGTGGACGCCCACGTCCTCGCCGCGGTAATGCGCGGCGGCCTCGCGCGCCCACGGGCAGGGGACCATCAGCGAGGCGCTGGTGGCGACGCCGTCGCGGAGCGCCTCGTACACGCCCACGTTGGCGGCGTGGCACGAGCCGAGGTCGTCGCAGTTGATGATCAGCACCCGGTCGTCGGGGGAGTAGCCGAGGCGTTCGGCGAGCGTCGCCATCGGACCGAGGCTACCGCTGGTCCCGCGCTCAGCCGATGGGCACGTCCGCGCTGCCGCACGCCGCCCAGAGGCCGGCGCCCGCCACCCGGGCGTCGCGCGCCGCCCGCTCGAAGTCGGCGCGATGCGCGGTGTTGGGCGGGTAGGCGAGCGGCTCGGCGAAGCCGCCGGTCACCTGCGCCAGGTTGAGGAACAGGCCGTCGCGGGCCCGGTACGCGTAGGCGAGCAGGCGGTCGTACTGGTCGCGCGCCTCGACGTCGCGCTCGAGTCGGACGGCCGTGCCGGGCGGCGCCAGGTCGGCGAGGTGGTGCGACGCCTCGGCCCCGAAGCACTCGTCCGGGCGGTTGGGGGCGACGGTCTCGGGCGTGTCGATGCCGATGAGGCGCACGTGCTCGTCGTCCCCGGCGAGGTCGACCACCAGCGTGTCGCCGTCGATGACGTCCACGACGGTCGCGACGCCCACGGGGGCCTGGGTGCCGGAACGGCGGGGAAATGCCTGGAAGGCCAGCGCCGCTGCGAGCGCGGTCGCGCCGATGACGGCCACCAGCCGCGCGGGGCCGGCGCGACGGCCTGCACTCGTGGACATGGCGGGCTCCCGTGGTCGCCGGCGTTGCGTGGTGGCGGCCCGTGGGCCGCGATCCAGGGCCCGTCGCGGAGAGGGCCGATCGCCGAGGGGGGACCGGGCGGCCTAGGAGCGCTCGATGATCGTGCCCGTGCCCAGGCCGCCGCCGCAGCACATCGTGATCAGCGCCGTGGATCCGTCGGTCCGCTCGAGCTCGTGGACCGCCTTGGTCATGAGGAACGCCCCCGTCCCCCCGAGGGGGTGGCCGACGGCGATGGCGCCGCCGTTGGGGTTGGTGCGGTCGGGGTCGGCGCCCAGCTCGCGCTCCCAGGCCAGCACAACCGAGGCGAAGGCTTCGTTGATCTCGACCAGGTCGATGTCGGCCAGCGCAATCCCGGTGCGGGCCAGGAGCCGCTGCGTGGCGTCGATCGGCCCGGTGAGCATGAGGATCGGGTCCACCCCGACAAGGCAGGTGTCGACGATGCGGGCCCGAGCCGGCAGCCCCAGCTCGGCGGCCTTGTCGGCGTTCATCATGAGGAGCGCAGCCGCACCGTCGCTGATCTGGGACGAGCTGCCCGCCGTGTGGACCCCGTCGGGTCGGGCCACCGGCTTGAGCCCGGCCAGCGCCTCGAGGCTCGTGTCGCGCAGGCCCTCGTCGCGGGCGACGTGGTGGGTGGTGCCCGTCGGCTTGCCCTCGTCATCGACGTCGGGGGCGTCGACGGGGACCACCTGGGTGTCGAAGCGGCCCTCCGCCCATGCCCGGGCTGCCCGCTGCTGGGACAGCAGGCCGAACTCGTCGGTGTCGCCGCGCGTGATGCCCCACTTGTCGGCGATCCGCTCTGCGCCCTCGAACTGCGACGTGAACTCGTAGCGGGGGAAGTAGGTCTTCGGGATCGGGACACCCAGGCCGAGCTGCTTGGACGAGTTGGACCCGATCGGAATCCGGGACATCAGCTCGACGCCGCACGCGACCGCGACATCGACGACGCCGGACGCCACCAGGCTGGTGGCCACGTTGGTCGCCTGCTGCGACGAGCCGCACTGGGTGTCGACCGTGGTGGCGGCCGTGCCGAGCGGCAGCCCGGCACTCAGCCAGGCGGTACGCGTGACGTTGAACGACTGCTCGCCGACCTGGCTGACGCATCCACCCACGACCTGCTCGACCTCGGCGGGGTCGATGCCGGAGCGACCCACGACCTCGCCCAGGACGGTGCCGAGGAGGTCGGCCGGATGGACGGTGGACAGTCCGCCGTTGCGGCGCCCGATGGGCGTGCGCACGGCCTCGACGATGACGACGTCAGCCATGACCGTCACGCTAGTGGACCCTCTGTGCCGGGCACCCGGCGACCGCCGGGCCCCGGATCACCAGTGTCGCTCGCGGCTGATCGCCCCGAGGATGAGCAGGAGGAGCACCGCCCCGACGAACGCCACGAACACCGAGCCGAGGTCGAAGTCGTCCATCACGCCCTTGTCGTCGTCGGTCGCCAGCTGAAACAGCGCCCCGCCGATCACGCCACCGAGGATGCCGACGGCGATCGTGAGCAGGCAGCCGCCCTGGCGGGCTCCCGTGACCCAACGGGCCAGCGTGCCGGCGATCAAGCCCACGACGATCCAACCGAGGATGGTCATCGGCCGGGCACGCTACCCCTCGGGCGCTCACGCCGCTGGCCGGTCGCGGGCTCCGCGTGCGCCACGCGGAGCCGGTGGCCCGGACCCGGCCCGCGCCTGGCTCCGGCGGCGTGCCTGGGTGAGTGCGGCCCGGGCCTCGACGAGCCCCTTGCGCCCGGTTTCGCGTGTCGCTTCGTCGAGCCGCCAGGCGGGTGGCCGAGCCCGACGCGAGCCACCGATCAGGGTGAGTTGCTTGGTCATGGCCCCAGTATCACGAGGGGGTGTGACAATTCTGGGCCGCCCGGCCTCGGAGCGACCCCGCAGCCATCAGACGGGCGCCCCCGGGGCGACCAGCGGCCACGGCCGCTCACGCTCGACGACCCGTGCCAGGTCGAGCAGCAGGGCGTCGTCGTGGTGCCGGCCGATCAGCTGCATCCCGACCGGCAGGCCGTCCACGGTCCCCGCCGGCACGGAGATGGCCGGGGTGCCGACGATGTTGGCCGGGATCGTCAGGAGCCCGTTGTTCTCCGGGCCCACCGACACATCGCCGACCCGGGTGCTGATGCCGATGTCGGCGGGGAACGCCACGTCCGGATTGGTGGCACAGACGACCACGTCCACCTCGTCGAACACGTCGGCTATGCGCTCGTTCGCCTCGGTGCGCTGCGCCTCCACCCTGGCGGCGATCTCCAGGTTGAACGTCTGGTCGGCCAGGTCGAGCCCGAACGCCATCTCCAGCGTCATGTCGTCCTTGCAGGCCGGCCAGAGGCCGTCGAGCACACGGCGAAGCTGGGACAGGTTGGACATCGCCCACTCGAAGCCGAGCCGCGGCAGGTGCACCGCGGCGTCGACCAGACGCAGCCCGGCGTCGCGCGCCAGCGCCTCGCCGGCGTCCCGCACCGCGGCCTCGACCTCGGGACGGACCACGGCGTTACCGAGGTCGGGCACGATGGCGACGCGGAGGCCGTCGAGGGCGCGGGTTCCGAGGTCGCGCTCCCAGCCGTCGATGCGGGGCAGGCTGTAGGGATCGCGAGAGTCGTAGCCCGAGCAGACGTCGAACCAGCGGGCGACGTCCCGGACCGAGCGTGCCACGCATCCGACCACGACCGTGAGCGGTGCGATATCGGTGTGGGGCCCGCGCGGGATGCGGCCCGCCGTGCCCTTCATCCCCACGAGGCCGCAGAACCCTGCGGGGATGCGGATCGAGCCGCCACCGTCGCCGCCGGTGGCGATCGGCAGGAGACCACCGGCGACCGCGGCGGCGGATCCGCCCGAGGACCCGCCCGCGGTGCGTCCTCGCCGCCACGGGTTGTGGGTCACGCCGTGAAGCTTGGTGACGCTCACGTTGAGGCCGCCGAACTCGCTCGCCGTCGTCTGCCCGACCTTGACGACGCCGGCGCCCTCCAGCCGGCGCACCATGGTCGTCGTGTGGTCGGCCACCCGGTCGGCGAACACCAGGCTGCCCTCGGCCTGGGGCCACCCCTCGACCGGCTCGAGCTCCTTGACGCCGATGGGCACACCGCCGAACGGCAGCGACACGTCGGCCTCCGCGGCCTCGCGCCGTGACCCCTCGGTGGCGAGGTGACACAAGGCGCCGAGGGTGCTGCCCTCGATCGCCGAGAGGACCAGCTCGAGCTCCTCCTTCGGGCTGCGCTCGCCGGAGCGGAAGGCGTCGACCAGCGAGCAGGCGTCTCCCTGCCAGGGGGTGTCGGTCATGGCCTCGGAGTCTGGCACCTAGAGTCGCCCCGATGGATGCCCGCAAGTGGCTGGGACTCGAACCGACGCACAACCCCACGCGCTGGGTCCTGCCGGTCACCCCGGGCATCTCCACCGGGGCACCGTTCCTGTTCGGTGGGTGCGCGCTCGGCGCCGCCATCGCGGCCATGGAGCACACGGGCCGGCGCCCGGTGATCTGGGCGACCGCGCAGTACCTGTCGTACGCCCGGCCCCCGTCCATCGTCGACATCGACGTCACCCTGGCGGTCACCGGCAGGCACGTCACGCAGGCGCGCGTGGTCGGCCACGTGGCCGACAAAGAGATCCTCACGGTCAACGCCGCACTGGGCATGCGCGGCGACCAGGTCGAGGGCGTCTGGGTGACCAGGCCCGACGTGCCCCGTCCCGACGACTGCCCGGTCCGCCCACCCCGCGTGCCGACGGGCGAGTCGATCCACGACCGCATCGACGTGCGCCTGGCCAACGCCCGAGCATGGGAGGACGTCGACGGCCACCCGGCTCCCGACGGGCGGTCGTCGGTGTGGGCGCGCATGCCCGACCTGCTGGACCTGTCGTCGGGCGCCAGCCTGGCGATCCTCGGCGACTACGTCCCGTTCGGGATCAGCCAGGCCCTGGGGCTGGCCGGTGGCGGGAACAGCAGCCTCGACAACACGCTGCGGGTGTATCGGCTGGTGCCGACGGAGTGGGTGCTCCTCGACATCCGGATCGACGCGATCGCCCATGGTTTCGGGCACGGAGTCGTCCACATCTGGGCCGAGGACGGCACCCTCCTGGCCACGGCCAGCCAGTCGACGATCGTCCGGGCGGGCGGCGAACGGCCCGTGTGACAGCATCCGGTCATGCAGCGCTACGGCATGACCATCCCCTTCGACAACGTCCCGTTGCACGAGCAGCGCGACTGGGTCGTCGAGCTGGCGGACCTCGGCTACACCGACGTCTGGTCGTCCGAGGCCAACGGTGCCGACGCCTTCACGCCGCTGGCGCTCGCCTCGGCCTGGGCGCCGTCGCTGCGGCTGGGCACGGCCATCGTGCCTGCGTTCACACGGGGGCCCGGCTGCCTGGCACAGAGCGCGGGCTCGCTCGCACAGGCGGCGCCGGGCCGGGTGGCCCTCGGGGTGGGAACGTCGTCCAACGTCATCGTCGAGGGTTGGAACGGCATCCCGTTCGAGCTGCCCTACCAGCGCACCCGCGACCTGGTGCGCTTCCTGCGCCAGGCGCTGGCCGGCGAGAAGGTGACGGCGGCGTACGAGACGTTCTCAGTGCGGGGCTTCAAGCTGGGCGTGGTGCCGCCCGAGCCGGTGCCGATCCTGGTCGCCGCCCTCCGGGAGGGCATGCTGCGGCTGGCCGGTCGCGAGGGCGACGGCGCCATCGTCAACTGGCTGTCCGCCGACGACGTGGCCACGGTGGCGCCGATCGTGCACCGTGCGGGCGAACGCAGGGCCAACGCGGCCGACGGCACGCCACCCGAGATCGTGGCCCGGATCTTCGTGGCCCCCAGCGATGACGCCGACACGGTGCGGGGCATGGGGCGGTATGCGATCGCCGCCTACCTCAACGTGCCGGTCTATGCCGCGTTCCATGAGTGGCTGGGGCGGGGCGATCGGCTGGGGGGCATGTGGCGGTTGTGGCGCGAGGGCGACCGCAAGGCGGCGTTGGCCGCGATCCCCGACGACGTCGTGGACCAGCTGATCGTGTGGGGCAAGCCCGACGAGTGTCGGGAGCACATCCAGCGGTACGTGGACAACGGGGTGTCCACGCCGGCGCTGGCCCTGCTGCCGTTCGGATACGACCAGCGCCAGGCGATCCGGGACCTCGCGCCGCGCTGAACGGGGTCGGGGAAATCCCCGATGCCCCGGCGGGTGTCGTGCCCGTACCGTGGCAACCATGCATGCGCCTCGGCGGAACTCCGCATGCCCCGAACGGCGACGATGATCGACCTCGACGCCCTCGCCGGACTGGGCCTGCTCGCGTACCTGCTGGTCTTCGGGTTCGCCGCGTTCGACGTCGTCTTCCCGGTGCTGCCCAGCGAGGCGACCGTGATCCTGGCCGGCGTGCTGGCATGGCAGGGTCGGCTCAGCATCGTCGCCGTGGGCCTGGCGGCGGCGGCCGGCGCCATCGTGGGCGATCACATGTCCTACGGGCTCGGGCGATGGACGAGCAGGGGGGCCCTGCGGCGCCCGCGCGGGAAGGTCGCCCGGCTGCAGGCCTGGGCCGCCCAGCAGCTCCACGTCCGGGGGCCGACCGTCCTGCTGGTGGCCCGGTTCGTGCCCGGCGGGCGCACCGCCAGCACGTTCATGAGCGGACGGCTCCGGCTCCCGCTGGCGCGCTTCAGCGCCGTCACGTGCGTCGCTGGGCCGCTCTGGGCGGCGTTCGCCGCCTCCCTCGGCTACATCGGCGGCACCACGTTCCACGACCACACCCTGCTGGCCACCGGCCTGGGCATCGCCGTGGGGCTGGCGCTGGCGGGCTTGGCCGAGCTGGCACTCCGCCGCCTCGGCATCTACCGACCGCCCGCACCCGAGGTCATCGCCACCGATGACGACCTCGCGGCCTGACGCCGGGACCGCTCCGCCTCTAGGCCCCCGCCATCGACCGGGCGAGCGCGTGCTCGACGAGCGTGACCATCACCGGCACGACCGAGCGGCCGTCGCGCGCGTCGCAGGCCACCAGCGGTACGTCCGCCCCGAGCGACAATGCGTCGCGGACCGACTCCAGCGGGTGGCGCGGCGCGTCGTCGAACAGGTTGATGGCGACGATGAACGGCACGCGCCGGTCCTCGAAGAAGTCGATGGCGGCGAACCCGTCGGCGATGCGGCGGGTGTCGATCAGCACGATCGCGCCGGCCGCCCCCCGGGCAATGTCGTCCCACATGAACCAGAACCGGTCCTGGCCCGGGGTCCCGAACACGTAGAGGACCATGCCCTCGTCGATGGTCCGCCGCCCGAAGTCGAGGGCGACGGTGGTGGTGGACTTACCCCGAACCGCGGACAGGTCGTCGATCCCCACCGACAGGTCGGTCATCGCCGCCTCGGTGCTCAGCGCCGCGATCTCGGAGGCGGCCCCGACGAACGTGGTCTTGCCGGCTCCGAAGCCCCCGGCGATCACGATCTTCACGGGGATCGGGGCGTCCACTCCCGGGCGGGGATACGCGCTCATACCTGCGCCTTCAGGCCGTCGAGCAGGCGCTCGAGGATCTCGCGGCGCGGCCGGCCGCTGTCGGTCACGCTGGGCCGGTGTACGGCGAGGTAGCCGGCGGTGTGCAGGTCGGAGACCAGCACTGCGGCCACCCCGAGGGGGACACCGAGGTGAGCCGCGATCTCGGCCACCGACACCGAGCGACCGCACAGGTCCACGATCGCGCGCTGCTCGAAGTGCAGCTTGGGCTGGGCGGACCGGCCCTCGCTGGTGGCGACGACCATCGTCTCCCAGGGCAGCTCCCGACCGTCCGGTTGGGTGCGCCCCTGAGTCAGGGCGTAGAAGGGCACGAGGCGCGGGTCGTCGGGCAGTGGGTTCATCGCGGCGGTATGACCTGGCCGTCGGCGCGCATCGCTGGCGTCAGGACCTGCCCGATGCGGGTGACCAGCAGGCTCATCTCGTAGCCGATGAGGCCGATGTCGCACTCGGTGCCGCACATCACCGCCAGCGCCGACCCGTCCCCGATCGTCGTGACGAACAGGTAGCCGCGCGTCAGCTCGACGATCACCTGCTGGACCGACCCTGCCTCGAGGCACCTTGCCGCACCCGCGGTGAGGCTCGCGAGCCCCGAGGTGACCGCGGCCAGCTGGTCGGCAGTGTCCCGGGCGATCAGGTGGGAATGGGCGAGGACCAGGCCGTCGGTGGTCACGACCAGGGCGCTGCTCACGCCGGGGATGCGGTCGACGAAGCTGTTGATCAGCCAGCCGAGCTCCCCACCGTCGTGGGCGTTGGTCACGGACCGTCGTCTCCCGGCTCGGTCTCGATGTCGACCGGAGGCCCGCCGCCGGCTGCGGCCCGGCCTGCCCGCTGGTTGGCCTGGAAGCGCGACAGCATCGAACCGGCCTGCTCACCTGGCCGCCAGTCGGCCGGCGTCGTGCCGCCCGCGGCGACCGGCGGCGCGCCATCGGGCGTCGCGGCCTTGCGCAGCGAGGGCGCCAGGCTGGCGCCGGGCACCCGGCGGACGAGGCCGTCGGCCGTCATCGGCGACGGGGGAGCGGGAGGTTGAGCAGGCGCCGGACCCGGTGCCGCGAAAGGCGGGACGGGCTGCGCAGCCGGTGCCGCAAACGGCGGGGCGAACGGCGATGCGGGCGGCGCCGCCTCGAACGGCGGGGCGGGCCGCGGTGTGGGCGCCTCGAACGGCGGGGCGGGCGGCGCCGGTGCCTCGAACGGCGGGGCGGGCCGCGGTGTGGGCGCCTCGAACGACTGGGCGAGCGGTGGGCCGATGGCGGCGGCAAACGGTGGTGCCACGGCGACCGCGGACTGCGGGGCCAGGGAGGCGTGGGCCATGTCGTGGTGCTGCAGGCCCCATGGGCCGGCGTCGTACGCCGCGGCGCCCGCGAACGCAGGAGCCGCGTAGGCGGGCGACGTCACCTCGGGCGCCGGCCACCGGCGCTCGCTGACGACATCCGGCGGCAGCGCCACCAGCGCGGTGACCCCGCCACCGGGGGTATGGGCCAGGCTCACGCGGAGGCCGAGGCGAAGGGCCAGCCGCCCGACGACGTGGAACCCCAGGGTCGAACGACGGGGATCGACATCAGGGGGGTTGGCGAGCAGCTCGTTCGCCGCCTGCATGTGCTCGCTGGACAGGCCGATGCCGGTGTCCTCGATGCTGAGCAGGAACGTGCGTCCCTCGCCCGGGACCAGGTGGGTGCGCACCCGGACACCGGAAGTCGGTGGCGAGAACATGGTGGCGTTCTCGATGAGCTCGGCGAGCAGGTGGGAGAGGTCGGCCACGACCCGCCCCGACACCTCGAGGTAGTCGCTCACGAGCACCTCGACCCGCGGGTAGTCCTCCACTTCGGCGGCGGCGGCGCGGACGACCTCCGACAGGGGGACCGGCCGTCCCCAGAGGCGCGGCGGCTCGTCGCCCGACAGCACCAGCAGCGACTCGGCGTTGCGCCGGATGCGGGTTGCGAGGTGGTCGAGCTGGAACAGGTCGGACAGGGCCTCGGGCTTGTTCTCGTGCTGCTCCAGCTCGGAGATGAGCGCGAGCTGCCGGTCCAGCAGCGACTGGTTGCGCCGGGCGAGGTTGACGAACAGCTCCGAGATCGACTGACGCTGGGCCGCTTCCTGCTGGACCGCCGCCAGCTCCGAAGCCGCCAGGTCGGACGCCAGCCCCGCACTGCGGTGCTGTTCGATCTCGGTGTTCTTCCAGAAGATCGTCACGCCGACGCAAGCGGCCAGCACCGACACGCCGTGGATGCCCGCCCAGAGCCACGGCTTGTTCTGTGCCGCGTAGTGGTTGTAGACGCTGCTGGGGTCGACCACTCCGCCCACCCCGTGTGAGATGACCGTGAACCCCGTGTTCGCTAGCAGCGGCACCCAGTCCTGGTAGAGGACTATGAAGCCGATGAGGATGAAGAAGTGGAAGTGGGCCTCGATCGACCCTGCGGAAAGGTGCACCAGCAGGTACGAGCAGAAGACGAGCCCGAAGGTGGCGAAGAAGGCCGCCAGCCGCCGGTTGCGCGCCAGCCGCGCGAACGCGAGCGCGGCCGTCGGCGGCGTCACCTCCACCAGCATGTGGCCGACGTCGTAGCCCTGCCACAGCCCGAAGGCGAAGAGTGCGGGAATATGCAAGGCCAGCACCCAGCACAGCAGCAGGTGGCGCCGGCGGAACGTCTCGTCGTCGAGCGTGTTGCCCCGGGGGAGATAGTCGAACATCGTGCGGACGGCCCGCCGGATCGGGCCCCGCTTGCGGCCCTGTTCCGTCGGGGACGGCTTGAGATGCATGGGCGTGCCCCCGGCGTTGCGGCCGTCTGCGCCAGCGCCGGGGAGGGTGGTGCCAGCAGCGCCCGATCCGTTCGTATGACCGCTGCGCCGAGCTGGACCAGCCGGATCGCCCCAGACCCGATCCTCCATAGGACTCCAATTCTTAACACAACCGGTGGGCGCGGCCTCCATCGGTGAGCCACGTTCCGCGGTCCCGTGCGGGTCCGAGCAGGACATTCGTCCGTCACTTCCCGTGTCTGCGGTGGCATCGCTACGTATCGCGGTGATGCAATTCGATGTCCAACGTTGCGGACGCGGGTGAGAGGAGCCGGGCCCGGTCCTAGTGTCGGCGCCATGGTTCGCGGTGCACTCGAGGTGACGGACAAGCTCTGGGCCGGCGAGATCTCGGTGGAGCAGGTGCATCCGGTGGCGGTGAACAGCGACCTCGACGAGGTCGCGCCCGGGGTTGCGTTCATCACGGCGTTCGGCAACGTGACCGGCGTCGTCGCGGACGGGTCGCTCGTGCTGATCGACACCGGGAGCCAGTTCCTGGCGCGGGCCAACTTCGACAAGATGCGCGCCTGGACCGACCTTCCGCTGGCAGCGGCGCTGTAC
>DATFVX010000343.1:0-6289 GCA_035259985.1 Acidimicrobiales bacterium
GTGATCGACGAGGAGACGGAGCGCATCCTGCGGGTGCAGGAGGAGCGCTGCGGCGAGACGCTGCGCCAGCACCGCAAGGGGCTCGACCTGGTCGCGCGGGCGCTGCTCGAGCACGAGACGATCGACGGCGCCGAGGTGACCCGGCTCATCAAGGTGGCGGCCAACGGCGACGGCGGTGACGTGCCGCAGGCACAGCCGGTCCCCCGGGGCGACACGGGCATCGAGATCGGCCCCGACCGGGGGCCCGACGCACCGGCCCCCGCCACCCCTTCGCCCGGCGCAGGCGACGCCATGATCGGCGGCTCGCGGCCGCCCTATCCCCCGCCGCCCGCGCCGCCCACCTAGAGCTGCGGGGCTCAGGCCGCCGGGTCGGCCTGCGCCGGCGGCGAGGTGCCGTGGTCGCACCCCTCGGCGGGCAGGGTGCCGGGGGCGCGCAGCTCGGCCACGGTGGCCCAGAGGTCGGTGGCGGTGACCGGGCCCAGGAAGCCGGCCCGGACGGCACCGGCTGCGTCGGCAACCACGACCGCGGGCACGGCGTCGATGGCGTACTTCCGGTGGATCGCGCGGGCGGCGGTGACCTCCAGGTCCTGGACAGCGACGTCGTCGCTCGCGAGGTGCCTGGCCTTGTCCCACACGGCCCCGCACGTGTTGCAGGTCGTGGATGTGAACACCGCAACCAGCCACGGGGCCCCGGGCCGCTCGAAGTCCCGGCGGTCGAGCTGCTCCGGCAGCCGGTGGCGCACGTTCGTGGGGGCCGGAGGGCGGCGCCGGCGCTCGATCAGCAGCGCCACGGCCAGGGCCACCGCCGCCAGGGCCACGACCAACAGCACGCGTTCCACGTCGCGATGGTCGCGCCCCGGCCGCAGCTGCGGCTACTCATCGGGCCGGCGCCTGTGACGCCTGGCGCTGGTCGGCGCGGCTGGGCTGCCCTAGGGTGACACCAACACGGCAATTGGCGGATCGGGGGGCTGCAGATGACGCTCCAACGGGCTGTGTACAAGACGACGAACGCGGAGTACCTCGATGGGACTCTGCGGACGGCTCAGGACGTGGACGCCGCATTGAGCCGGCTGAATGCGGCGGCGTCGCTGGTCAGTCGAACGGGAGAGCTCGAGGACTCGGGTGACCTGCCCGCGGGCTCCGCGAATGACCTCACCAGGTTCATGGAGGAGCAGCGTGCACCCGCATTCGAGCAGATCGTGCGGCTCGGCTTCGAGAAGGCATTCGAACTGGCGAGCGAGGCAGGCATGCCCGTCGAGACGTTCTGGGTGACCGCGCCGGACACCGACTTCGAGCTCCACATTTGCAGAGGTCAGCATTCCGTTGGCGTGTTCCTCTTCGTGCAGCCTCAGGAACCCCGCGACTACGGCTCTGACCGGGCCGCATCAAGCAGTTGGGTGGTCCGCGCCGGCGATCGCCCGGATGTGCGCTCCGATGCGCCGCGCACGCCTATCGGCGACGACATCCTGCAGATCCAGGTGAGCGGGCCTTACGAGCGTCAGGGTCGAGAAAGCTCGTCATCGGGCGCGTAGAGCCTCGGCCTCCGCGTGCAGCCCGGCCATGCCCAGGCGGGAGCTGTCGTCGATGACGGCTGCGAGGATGGCGTCGGCCATGCGGGCGTCGCCCGCCCGGGCACGCTCGCGGAGGAGGCGCGCCTGCCAGTAGCGGGTGCGCGGCAGCAGAGCGTGACCCCGGGCACGCGCCTCGACCGCCAACGCCCGCTCGAAGTGGGCCTCGGCCTCGTCCCAACGCCCGATCGCCGTGCTCAGCATTCCGAGGTAGCGATCGGCGGCGCCGAGGCAGGCGAGGCCGAGCACGAGGACGAGGAGGCGCCCGGCGAACGGGGTGAGCAGGTCGTAGATCCTCGCCGCCTGCGCCCGGGTGCCGACGCTCGCCACCACCTCGGCGAGCATGCCCAGCGCGGACCCGAAGCCGGTCTCCCCGGCGCGTCGACCCATATCGGCGGCGACGAGACGATCGACCGCCAACTGCGCCGCGATCTCATCTCCGGCATCGAGGTGGGCGAGTGCGCGGGTCGCCCCCGTGTATAGGTCGGAGTCGGGCTCGTCGCTCATCTGCGCCGCCTGGGCCCGCATGTCGACCTGACCCTGCTCGCGCGCCAGGAAGGTGGCCTGCAGATACCACATCCCCCCTGCGCCGTGGTAGGCGCGCGCGAACCGGCGCAGCTCCTCGCCGTGACGGTCCACGTCGTGGAAGCGGCCTTCGAGCAGCGCCCGCGTGGCCCGGAACTGCGCCGTGTACACCTGCGCCGGCAGCCACCGCATCTCGACGCCGACCCGTCCGAGCTCGGCGATCGCCGACCCGAGCGCGCCGGCATCCGCGCGCTCGAGATGCGCACCGGCGATGACCCGCAACCCGAAGGCCGACGCGCGTGCCCCCGCGCTCGGGCCCAGCGCGACCAACTCCTTGCCCAGTGCCAGCCGTCCCTCGACGTCGGCCGCCCCCTCGAGGGCGACCGCAAGTGCGTAGAGCGCGTCCGCCAGTGTCACGGGGTCGTCGCTCGCGCGCGCGAGCGCAACCGCCTCCTCGGCGAGCGCCTGTCCTTCCCGGCCGTGGAGCGCATGGGTCGCGTACTTGAAGGACTCGAACGCCAGCAGGCGGGCCCGGAGCCCCACGTCGCGGCCGTCGAGCGCGGTGCGTGCCTCGTCGAAGAGGCTCCTCACGTCGGAGGGGAACGCCAGGACGCCGTACAGCGGCTCGACGGCCACGGCAACGGCCCGCCCGAACTGGCTGGGCGTTCCGGCCGCTCGGGCCGCTTCGACAGCTCGCATTGCGGTCTGCACGCCGAGCCGTTCGTCGACGTAGACGAGCGCGCTCGCCAGGTCGGTGAGCACGTCTATGCGCGGGCCCGTCTCGTCCGGCCCGTATTGCTCGAGCAGCTGGAGGGCGGCCCCGAAATGGCCGGCGGCGTCCTCGAAGGCGAGGTCGGCGAGCGCGTCGCGGCCCGCCTGCGTGGTGTAGGCGATCGCCTTGTCGGCGCCTACCAGCGGCAGGGCCGACGTGAAGTGCAGGGCCAGCTCCGCCGCCACAGGTCCACGTCCTCCTGCCCGCTCCAACGCATCGCCGACGCGCGCGTGGAGCCGGGCGCGAGCCGAGGTTGGCAGCGCCGCATTCAAGGTTTGACGGACGAGCGCGTGCGAGAAGGCGTAGCGCCCGAAGCGAGCGGGGTCCTCGCGCACGAGCCCGGCGTGGGTGGCGAGGTCGAGGCCCTCCAGGACGGTCTCGGTGGGCTCCCCCGACGCCCGTGCGACCAGGGCGGAGTCGAACTCCCGGCCGACGACGGCCGCGAGGGTCAACAGGTCGTTGACCGGCCTCGGCAGCCGGCGGAGCCGCTGCGCGACCACCTCGCGCACGCTCTCCGGGAGGTCCAGGGGGCCGAGGCCGGACCAGGACCGGCTCTCTCGTTCGCCGGGAAGCGCATCTGTCTCCACGAGGTGGCGCACGAGCTCCTCGATGAAGAACGGATTCCCATCCGTCTCACGGTGCAGCGCGGCGATCACCGGCCCGGCGAGCTCGCGGTCGGTCAGCGTCAAGAGAAGCTCTGCGCTGTCCTCGGCCGACAGCCCCCCGAGCCTCACGCGCGTCACAGATGACTCCTTTCCGAGGTCGGCCAGGAGGTCCGTGAGCTTCTCGTCGCGGTGCAGCTCGACGCTGCGGTAGCAGAGGACGACGAGGAGGGCGGCGCGGGGCGCGGAGCGCACGAGATGCCGCAGGAGGAGCAGGGTCGGCTTGTCGGCCCAGTGCAGATCGTCGACGACGAGCACCGTGCCCCTGGTCGCTGCGATCCCGGTCAGCAACGTCGTGATCGCCTCGAACAACCGGTAGCGCTCTGCGACGGGGTCGCCCGAGGTGGGAGCCGGCGGGACCGGGAACCGGCCCGACAGCTCCGGGAACAGGCGCACCAGGTCGTGCTCCAGGCCGCGCAGGGTCTCGCGGAGAGCGGACGGTGCGTACGCCGTCACGCAGGGACGCAGCGCCTCGACGAAGGGCTGGTATGGGACGATCGCCTCCTCGTCGCAGCGGCCGTAGAGCACGACGCCGCCCTCGTCGTGTGCCCGGCGTGCCAGGGCCCCGGCGAGGCGCGTCTTGCCAATGCCGGGCTCACCCGCCACGATCGCCAGCCCTAGGACCCCGTCCCGTGCCCGCCGCCACGCAAGGCCGAGCCGCTCGAGCTCGTCGCGCCGGCCGGCAAGCCCGTCGCCGCCGTGCGCAAACGACGGTGCGGGGAGGGGCACGTCGCCCGGAAAGGCGTGAAGCGACTGGAGCGGCGGAAACTGCGAGGCGGGCCCCGCTGTCAGTTCGTAGACGTGCTCGGGACGCTCGAGGCCGCGGAGTCGATGCTCGCCGAGATCCTGCAGCGCCAGTCCTTCGGGGAGTCCATCGCGCACGAGCTCCGCGGTGACCTGCGACAGGACGACCTGCCCGCCGTGCGCAGCCGCCATGAGCCGACTCGTACGGTTCAGGGCGAGCCCGAAGTAGTCGCCGTCACGCTCGTCGGCCTCGCCGGTGTGGATGCCGACGCGGATGCGAAGCGGTCCGGTGACGTCCCAGGTCTCGGTGGAGAACGCGCGCACGGCATCCACGGCCGCCAGCGCCGCGTTGGGCGCAAGCGAGAACACGGCATGAATGCCGTCGCCGGTCGACTTGACGACGTGACCGCCATGCGCCTCGACGGCCGCCCGCAGGAGTGCGTCATGCCGCGCGGACGCGTGGCGCATCTCGTCGGGATGTCTCTCCCACTTGCCCGTCGACCCCTCGAGGTCGGTGAACACGAAGGTCACCGTCCCGGAGGGCAATGCAACCATCGGTGCACCTCCGCCCACGCCAGTAAACCCGGCGAGGACGTGGCGCCGCCAGGATTTCGACCGCTCGGCACGCCCGCCTCAGCGCCCGACGAGGTGCTCCAACGGCACCGAGCCGTCGATGCCGGGGATCCCGGGACCGGTCGCCAGCCTGACGCCGTCGTCCCGCACCAGCACCCGCTCGACCACCACCGGCGCCCGGGCCACGACGACCCACGACGACCCGGCGGCGTCGTCGCCGAGCGCAAGGCGGCCGCCGGGCGGCACGACCGCATCGGTGCCGCCGCCCACCCTGGCTTCCCGCCCGTTCGTCACGACCCGTAGCGCCACCGGCACCGAGCGCTCGGGATCGGGGTTGAACACCACGAACCGCACACCGGCTTCCGGGCCGTGCACCGACGACGGAAAGGCCCAGCGGGTGGCCGCCACGACCGCGCCCGGACCGTCGGCCACGTCGCCGGCACTGGCGTCCGCGGCCTGGTCGCCGCCCCCGTCCGTGCCTCCGTCCGCGCCATCGTCGCCGCCCTCGTCCTCGTCCTCGGCTCCGCCACCCTCCCCCGCCTGTGCCAGGGCCCGCTCGGCCACGACCGGCTCGCCGTTCGTGGCGCGGACGACGGTCGCGTGCTCGACGCCGGGGGCAACCCGTTCCTCGGCGCCGTAGTCGACGACCGTGAACCCCCCGGACCGGATGCTCAACCGGAACGGCTGAGGCGCAGGGGCCGGCTCGTCGGTGGTCGGCAGCACCTGCACCTCGACGTCGGCGCGCTTGCCGCCGGGGTTGTAGACCACGATCCGCTCGGTGCGACCTTCGGCGATCCCACCGTCGGCGAACGCCCAGGTCGTGGACGCCCGCGGGACGCCCAGCCCCAGCGCCAGGCCTTCGGTGCCCAGGCTGCCGTCGAACTCCTGGAGGCGCTCGACCACGACCCGCCCGATGCGCGTCCGCAGCGTGGCCGACACCTGTGGCTCCCGCGCCACGTCGTCGCCGATGTTGACCCCCACGACGGTTCCCGCCGCCACCGGGAACCCCTGGAAGCGCACCGGCTCGCGGGATCCGGCGTCGGTCGCGAACGCGATGTCCACGATGGCGTCGGTGGGGAACGGGTTGAACAGCACGACCACCTCGCGGGCGTCCCTGGTCGTTGCCCCCGACGCCAGGTGCCACACCGGCGCGGTGGCCGAGGCGCAGGGCCCCACGTCCACGCCGTGGGGACCGACCACCCGGTGCTCCACCGCCACCGGCCCGCCCGCAGCCTCGACCAGCGCGGCCACCAGCGGCGCCGACACGACCCGCCCCAGGCGGAGCTCGACGCGGTCGTGGGCCGCGAGCTGGAAGCTCCGGGCGCCGGGCGCCGGCGCAGTCCCGGGCACCGGGGCGGCGTCCGGGGCCTCGGCGGTCGTGGGTGACGACGACGCCAGCAACCCGCCGTAGACGGTGATGGTGACGCCCACGGCCCGATCGGCGG
>DATFVX010000344.1:0-7699 GCA_035259985.1 Acidimicrobiales bacterium
CCCGGGGCATCGCCGCCGTTGCCGGCAGCGTGCGCGGGAGACGTGGCCGAAAAGGTGTCGGCGAGCCAGACCCGCCGCTCGGGCACCTCGTGGGCGGCGAGCATCGCCCGGAGCAGGATGCCCCCGCCCCCGCCGCCGACACCGACGTCGGCGAAGTCGCCGGGCACGTCGGCGACCAGTACCCGGCCCGCTGCGTGCTCCAACCGCTCGAGCTGCGCGCGACCCATCGTCGTCAGCGCCAGGCCCGCCAGGCCGTCGGCCGCGGGGCGGCCGGCATGGCGGGCTTGCACGAGCTGGGCGTACCGGTGGGACAGGGCCCGCACCGGGTCGCGCAGCACCGCGGCGTCGGGTCGAGCGCCCTCGAGGCCCAGCACGTAGGACACGCGCAGCTCGTTCTGCAGGTTGCGCTGGTCGAGCAGCACGGCCTTGATCAGCTCGAGGTAGCGGTCCGCGCCCCGCTGCTCCCGCTCCTCCTGCTTCCGTATCCAGGCCTGATTGAGTATCGCCTCGTCGATCCTTATGCGCTCGCCCAGCTCGAGCAGGAAGCGCGTGCCCTCGGGGCTCTCGAGGTGATCGAGGAACGCCGCCAGCGCCGGGTGGGCGTCGAGCACGGCGTCCTCGGCGACGATGCCCAGCCCGAAGAAGATCGGCAGGACGACCACCCGCAGCGGCTGGGGATGCTCGGCGACGAAGTCGTCGACGGCGGTCATGACGCCGTTGCGGGGACCACCCTCGTGCCGGGCGTTGGCCATGTGCCGGTTGAGGCCGCCGAACCAGACCAGCTTGGACTCCCCTGGCCGCATGCCGGCCCGCAGGTAATCCTGGCGGAACTCCGCGGGGATGCGGTCGGGCTCGTAGTAGAGGTCACGCCGCCCATAGGGCCAGCCGACGTCGTGGAGGACGAGGACCGGCAGCGGCACCCCGGCTTGCCGGGCCGCGTCGGCCAGCATCCGGAGCTCGTGGTAGACGGTGAACCAGTTGTGGTCGCCGTCGACGAGCACCGCGTCGGCCGGCGGCAGGCCGGGCAGCACGTCGTGGCTCGTCCCCCGGTGGAAGTGGTAGCGCCCGGGGAACGCCCGCTCGTGCTCGGCGGGGTCGAACTGGGGCTCGGGATCGATGACGTGCAGCTCGCACGCGGGCCCGAGGCGCTCCAGCATCCGCTTGGTGGTCTCGCCCCGCAGCGCCCCGATCTCGATGACCCGGCGGGCGCCGAGCGCGTCGATCACCGGCGCGACGATGTCGTCCCAGAGCTGGTACATCCCCTAGCAGCCCTTCCACGGTGACCCAGAGGACGACGACGGTAGCAAAGGGCAGCCTCCGCCAGCCTCCCGGCAGCCCCGACCGGCCGGCGTGCGGGGGACGACTCGCCGCCGGTGCCGGCGGTGGGCCGGTCGGCGGCGCGGCGGCTAGGGTCCGCGCGGGGAAGGCCGTTCAAACGATCTGGGGGAACGATGGGTAACACTTCTCCGCACCTCGAGATGGCGGTTCCCGACCTGCTCGCCGACGCGAACAGGCTGGCGGAAGACGGCCGAGGCCTCGACGCCATCCGGCGACTCACCGAGGCCAACCGGGCCCGACATGACGGGCAGATCGAGGAACGCCTCGTGACGCTCCGCTACGAGGTGTTCCCCTCGCTGCCCCGTCGCTCGCCGGACGAGCTGCCGCCGGAGGTGGTCCGCGAGGGCGCCGGCGAGCCGCTGGCGCCGACCGACCCCCACGATCTCGACCTCGCCACCCTGCGCCGGGAGCTCGCGCACCACGGCTGCGTGCTGATTCGTGGCCTCATCCCTCCTGCGCGTGCGGAAGCGCTCGCCCACGGCATCGACCGCGCGCTCGGCGCCTTCGACGGCTGCGAGGCCTCGGGCTCGGAGTCGGCCCCACCGTGGTTCGTCCCGTTCGCCCCGACCAACGCCGGCGACTTCGCCTCGCGGCGGCGGGGCTGGGTTCGGGCGAGCGGGGGCCTGTGGACCGCCGACTCCCCCCGCATGCTGTTCGAGCTGACGGAGCTCGTCGAGGACACTGGCATCGCCGCGCTCATCGAGGCGTACTTCGGGGAGCGCCCGGCCCTGTCGGCGAACAAGTGCACGCTGCGGCGGGTGCCCATCGACACCAACACGAACTGGCACCAGGACGGCGCGTTCCTGGGGCGGCACGTGCGGTCCCTGAACCTGTGGCTGGCGCTGTCGCCCTGTGGCGTCGACGCATCGGGGCTCGACATCGTGCCGCAGCGCTTCGACGAGATCCTGGCCACCGGCACCGAAGGCGCCTACTTCGACTGGTCGGTGTCGCCGCTGGTGGTCGAAGACGCCGCCGGCGGGCCCGATGCGGTCTTGAGCCCCGAGTTCGGGCCGGGCGACGCCCTGTTGTTCGACCACATGTTCCTGCACCGCACCGGGATCACGCCGGGGATGACCAAGGAGCGCTGGGCCATCGAGGCGTGGTTCTTCTCCCCCTCCAGCTATCCCGACGGCCAGATCCCCCTCGCGTACTGATCCGCGCCTCGCACGGGTGGCCGTCGGGACCGTCCTCCCCGGCGTTGCTACGCTCGCCGGCAGGTACGTCGAGCGCTGTGACGGCGCAAGGCAGGGGAACGAGCGTGCTTCTCTCGAGCATTGGCGCCGCGACTCGAGACGATGACCGCGTCGAGTCGGGCGCCGTTCGGGCGGTAGCGCCACCGTGACCGAGCTGGCGACGGCGACCGCGGAGCAGGCGACCGCGCCAGCACGCGGCCAAGACTCGGACCCGAGCGAGCGTTGGTCGGCGTGGGTGTTCGGCGTGGCCGTGGTGGTCGCCCTACCGCTGCTGCTCTGGTTTGGCCGCGATCACTGGTTCTTCCTCGACGACTGGTGGGTACTGACCCGCGACGGCCTGACCAGCCCCGGCTACCTCGACGCGCACAATGGCCACTGGATCACGCTGCTGCGGTTCGACTACCGGCTCAACTTCGCGCTGTGGGGGCTCAGCAGCTACCTGCCCTACCAGGTGCCGGTGGTCATCGCCCACCTTGCCGCCGCCGTCCTGTTGCGGATGGTGATGCTTCGGCTCGGCGTCCGAGGCTGGATCGCCACGGCGGTCGCATTGGCGTTCCTGTTCTTCGGCTCGGGCCGGGAGAACATCGTGTTCGGATTCCAGCTGTCGCTGACGGGGTCCCTGGTGTGCGGCCTGGCGCTGTTCCTGCTGTCCGACGGGCCCCGGGAGGTCACGCGGCGCGATTGGCTGGCGATCGGTGTCGGACTCCTGGGGCTCATGACGTCGGCGGCCTTTCCCCCCATCGCCGTGGGGGTCGGCGTCACGACGATCCTGCGCCGGGGTGCGCGGGTGGCGGCGATCTATGCGGCGCCGCTCGGCGCGGTCTACGCGGTCTGGTATGCCGCGTATGGCCGCGACAACGCCACGCCACTCGACGTCGGCACCCAGGCGATCCGGTTTGCCGCACGGATGTTCTGGGCGACGTTCGATGCGCTCGCCCAGGGCGGCGTCGGTGCGGTCCTGGTCGCGGTCGCCGCCTTGGGACTGGGCACGGCCGTCCGGCGGGCGTGGCGATCCGGCGCGTGGGACGAGGCCGCGCTGCCCATCGGCCTCGCCGTGAGCTGGATGGGGTTCGCCGCGGCGACGGCCCTGGCCCGGGCGAAGCTCCCAGAGACCTACGCATCGGGCCGCTATCTCCACATCGGTGCCGCGCTCCTGCTCCCCCTCGTGGCGGCCGGCGCCGAGCAGCTCGCCCGGCGTCGCCTGCTCCTGGGGGTGGCGGCACTCCTCCCGCTCGCCATCGGAGTGCCCGGCAACCTCGACCGCCTGTCACACACCGACTGGGTCCTGCGCGGGAACCGCCAGGTCGTCTTCGCCCTGGCCCACTCCCCGTTCGTCGACGACGTGCCGCCCGGCACGAAGCCCACGCCCGCCGGTCCCTTCCAGGTACCCCTGACCGCCGGCTGGCTGGCGCGCCAGGCGGACGCCGGTCGGATCCCCAAGCCCGACCGCGCCGAACCGGTCCGCGACCTCACGGCGGCGGCGTGGCTGGTGCTCACGCAGACGGACGGGTCGTCGGCCCAGTCCGCATGCCCGCGCCTCACCGATCCCCTGGTGCTGACACTCGATGCGGGTGACCAGATCGAGTTCTCCGGGGCGATGAACGTCACGCTGACCGACGGCACACACGAGTCGCAGCCCCGGTCGTTCCTCAGCCGCGACGGTTCGGTCGTGCACGCCCAGGCGGGCCCGGTCGATGTGGTCGTCCGGCCTCCGTTGGATCAGCAGCCGCGCGTGTGCGCGCCCCGAGGAGGCCGGTGACGCCGTGACCACGCCGGAGTCGGCCTTCGTCTTCAACATCGTCTGGACCGGGTCGGTGTTCCCGTACCTCAGCCACCTCGTCGCCAGCCAGCAGCGACACAGCGACGCCCGCTTTCGGTTCGTGGCCAACGGTTGCCCGCCCGACCAGGTGCGGCTCATGGAGGACTTCGCAGCGACCGCCGACGGACGAGTGGTCGACGTCTTCGTGTCGTCGACGACGATGAAGCGGCACGGCGCAGCCCTCGACGCGGTCCTCGAGGCACGCGATGACGGCGAGTTCTTCTGCTTCGTCGACCCCGACATCCTCGCCGAGGGCGAGTACCTCCGTGCCTTCGCCGATGTGCTGGACGGGGGTTGCGCCGGTGTGACGTCCGGCAGGGGCGTCTGGACCGACAATGTGGTCGTTCCCGCCGGCCACCCGGGTGTGCCGGGCGAGTGCTTCTACTCACAGGACGGATACCTGTTCGGAAGCCCCCATTTCGCGATGTACCGGCGGACGCCCCTCCAGGAGACGATCAACCGCTGGGGCGCCGGGTTCGACACCGCGGTCGCGGACCTCAGCCAGGAGGCCAAGGACGTCCTGACCTCCGCCGGCCACACCTACTGGATCTACGACACCGGCAAGATCCTCAACATCCTGCTCCAGGAGGGCAGCCATCGGCTGTGCCACCTCGAGCACCCAGCGCTGCTCCACATCGGGGGCATGTCGCACTACCTGTCGCCCCCGAAGGGGCCCGGCGAGCCCCGGGCCCCGGACGACGCGTCGGATCTCGGGCTGCCTTGGCCACCGGCACGGCTCGAGGTCGCGCGCTACACCGCCGACCTGTTGCGGGCCCTGTCGTGCGGCGAGCCGCCACCGGCGCCCCCGTCCGGGTTGGATGGCGATCTGGCTGGCAGGCTCGACCGGGTGCGTGCGGCCGTGACCAACCTGTTCACGCCGGCGAGCTCGACCGGGGCCGGCTGACGCAGGCCCCCGACCCTGCGGTCAGACGGGCCGGGCCGCGTACCCGTACCTGTCGGGCTCGGCGACGTAGCGCTCGAGGAATGCTTCGAACAGTTCGGCGCTGCGCTCCCAGGTGAACCGCCTGACGTACTCACGACCGGCCGTGGCAAGTGCGACGCGGCGAGCGTCGTCTTCGAGCAGGTTGATGACGTGGTCGCTCAGGGTGGCCGCGTCGCCGCACGCCGCCACCAGCGCGGTCTCGTCGTGAAAGGCGTAGTCGTGCGAACCACCATTGTCCGTCGTTACGAGCGCCGCGCCGCTCGCCATCGCCTCGACGTTCGTCAGACCAAATCCCTCGACCCAGCTCGTGCAGAGGAACACCCGGCTCCCGTTGTAGATCTCGTCGACAAGCTGTGCGGCCGGCGGCTGCCGAACATAGGTGACCCATGGCGGCAGGCCCTGTTCCGGCGGCTGGGCACCGAAGGCCAGCACGTCGACGTCTCGGACCGCACGCTTGACGCGAGCGACGACATCGATGGCCAGCTCGGCACCCTTCTGCAGATGGGAGCTGTAGCAGAACGAGACACGCGGTGGGCGCGACCCGATCGGTCGAGTCACCCGGTACCTGTCGTGGTCGATGCCGATGGGAACGTGGACGAGCTCGTTGGCGGCGACACCGAGCTCGACGCCCACGTCGACGAGCCAGCTGGCGACGCACACCTTGGGGCAGGGCGCGTGGTACGCGTGGCGCTCGATCTCGTCGTCGAACATCTTGTAGCCCTGGATGAGGACCACCGGGACGCCGGATTGCCGCGCCATCTGGCGGTCGAACGAGAACCCGAAGAAGACGTCGCCGTCGGGAACCGACGGCAGGTCGCTCGGCCCTGCCGGCGTGAAGTGATGGGTGATCTCGTCGGGAAAGGAGAACCAGGCGAGCTCGTCGAGGGTGGACGCCGTCGCCCCGAAGAAGTTCACGTGGTAGAGGTGCACGTCGTGGCCGCGCCGGGCCAGCGCCGTCGCGATCTCGTAGATCACCGCGACACCGCCAGTCGGGTGGCGGGGGCTCGGGGCGACGAAGATCAACCGCATCCGGTGACCACCGATCTCACGCGCTCCACGGCCGCCGTCCTCCCCAAGGGCCCGTTCGGCGATGCTACCCATCCCGCCCTCACCGGCCAGCACCGGCTCTGCCTGGACGCGAGTGCCCCCGTCGCTGGCCGGTGGGGCGGCGAGCGCTAGGTTGCGCGGTCCCGATGCCCGTTCGTGACGCCAACCCCGAGGCCGCGTGATCCTCACGTTCGCCTACCCGAGCGCTCCCGACCGGACCGGTGGCGTCATCGTGCTGTACGAGCTGGCCAACGCCTGCGCACGGCGGGGTCACGAGGTCCGTTTCGTCCATGGGCCGCTGACGCCTTACCGGGTGGGGAGCCTGGACGAGTTGCCGCCGTTCCCGTTCGACCGCCGCATCGAGCATCACCTGGTCGACAGGCTGGACGACCCGCGGGTCCCGGCGGGGGACGTGGTCTTCGGCGGGACGGCCCCCCGCCGGCTGGGGCTGCCGGTCGACCTCGTGCAGGGCTTCCGGATGCTGGGCGAGGACGTCGAGCGGGAGCTCTACCGGACCCCCCTGCCCAAGGTCTGCGTCGCAAGCTGGCTGGTCGACGTGGGGCTCGGCTATGGCTCACCGCCGGAGCAGCTCTGGTACGTGCCACTCGGGCTCGACCACCGCACCTTCGCCGTACGCACACCGCAGGACAAGCGCCGCTACGACGTCGCCATGCTGTCGCACCCCCACCGCGAGAAGGGGCTGGCCGTGGGTCTGAAGGCGCTAGACGAGCTGAAGCAACGCCTGCCCGACCTGCGGGCCCTGGTGTTCGGGATCGACCCAGCGGCGGTCCCGTTGGCCGGCTGGATCCGCTTCTGGCAGGCGCCCGACCACACCACGCTGGCCAACCAGATCTACAACGACAGCCGGTTGTTCCTACAGCCCAGCCACCACGAGGGCTTCGGCTACACCGCGGTGGAGGCCATGGCCTGCGGTTGCGCACTGGTCACGACCGACAACGGCGGCTCTCGCGACTACGCCGACGACGGCGAGACGGCCCTGGTCGTTCCGCCCGGTGACCCGAAGGGCCTGGCCGACGCCGCAGAGCGGTTGCTCCGTGACGCCACCGAGCGCACCCGGCTGGCGGCCGCCGGCACCGAGCTGGTCCGGAGCCGGTTCGACTGGGACCGCACGGCGGCGCTCCTCGAGTCTCGCCTCGAGGCGTACGTCTCGGATCCCGCGCGCTACCAGCGCCCCCCCGTCGATGCGCCCACTCGTGGCTCCTAGTGGGCGCTCGCGGAAGTTCCGTGGATGTATCGCCGTGTCAGATTCGTCGCTGGCGAGGACGCAGGAGGAAGGCGCAGCCAGCGGCTGCGGCGACGACGAGGACGACGTCCAGCGGCGAATCTGGCCGGCGAGAC